>NZ_DATJYB010000581.1:0-7136 GCF_035499775.1 Mycobacterium sp.
GGGCGTACCACCGAACTGGGTGGTTCACCAATTCCGCAGCGAGCAAAGCACGCCTTTGGGCCCATCTTTGGATACGACGACGACTCCGTCTACCGCCAACTCGCAATGAAGGTTCGGCGCCCCGGGTTCGGTACCCGTGCTCGCCACGACCATCGCATACACGTCGGGTTTTGAGAGGTCCAGCTCGTAACTCCATGGCTTGCCCGGCGCGATATCGATGTCGACGTGCGGCGTGAACGAGTAGGGGTTGTGGCTGTACTCAGAAAAAATAGCCGGCTCATGGTCCAGGTAATAGATATCGGTGTAGATCGGCTTCTGCGCGCTGACCGTGTACTTGACGTGATGCATGACGGGGTCGTCGGCATGTACCGATCCGCTTCCCACCAGCACACCCGCTGCCGCGAAGAGACAAGCCAACGACACGATGGAGCCGACGCCCATCACTGTCTTCACTCCGGTGGTCATCACGCTCCTCCAGCCGCCAGACGGGATTTGGCGTTGCGGTTCATGACCCGTTCTGCAGCCTCCCAGTGTGGGTCCGCAACCCATAGCCGCGCAAAGGATGCTATCGCCTCATCAGCAGAAACTCCACGGATTACGCGCTTTATCTCCGTCGCCGGGCGCCGGGCCAGCGACCTCGCGACGGCTCGCCATCCCTCGTCGGGCGAGTCGAAGACGTCGCGGGGCAACACCCGGTCCACCAAGCCGATCCGCTCGGCGTCAAACGCGCTAAGGGCGGTTCCCGAACCGGCTAACAGCAGGGCCTTGCTCTTTCCGACCAACGCGGCCAGTCGCTCGGCTCCGCCCCAGGCAGGCATGATCTCCAGGTGCACTTGGTTAAAGGCAATCTTGATGTCGTCTGCCGCCACCCTGATGTCGGCGGCGACAGCGACTTCGGCGCCGCCGCCCAACGCGTGTCCGTTGAGTGCGGCGATGACTGGCGCGGGGAAATCTGCCAGCCTATCGCAGATAGATCGCATTCGCCGTGCCATCGCTGTGGCGTCCTCTTCGGTCCGCAGCGCGCTCAACTCCTTGAGGTCACCACCGGATACGAAAGCGCGCTCTCCGGCGCCCTTGATCACCAGCGCTGCGGCGCCGGCCGCCGCATCGAGCGCTTTCTCGAGCTGTTCCATGGTGTCCGGCGCGATGGCGTTGCGCGCGTGGGGGCGATCGATGGTTAGCACCGCCAGCCCATCGTCGATCTCCAGGTCAACCATGCTGCTTGTCACTCCTCGACAAGAATCCGATATTGGCATTCTCTTTTCGCGAGAATAACATCATCGCTGCAGGCCCAAGAACTTTCCTAGCAGAATGGAGGCAACCCGGTGCAGAACCGAACCGTGGCCGCCGTTGCGGCACTGACCGTTGCCCTGCTCGGGGCGTGCACGTCGCGGCCACCAAACGAACTCGCCGGCTCGGCATCAGTGACCGTGAACGGTCACGAGCGGGATTTCCACATCGTAAAGTGCGATCAGGTGGAGTGGACTCGGATGATCGACATCGGCAGCGATTTTGCCCGAGTCAAGGTCGTCATCGACGAGAGCGGGCAACCGGCGATAGCCGAGTCTGTGCACATCCAGAACCTGGGTGGGTTCAGCGGGATGTACTACAAGGGTGGCGACGGCAACGCTGACGCGAGCATGTCTGGTGACAAATTCGTTATCAGCGGCACTGCGAACGGCTACCGGACCGACAAACCCGGTGAACCGGCTACCGCCCCGTTCAAAATCGTCGTGGCGTGCTGACGGCTCCGAACCGGGGTCGGCGGGAAACACGTTGCAACTAGGCTGCCGTTGAGAATACAATTCTCAAAAATTGCGAAGGAGGATTTCATGGGGCAGTTGTCGCATCGGGAGGACGTCCCGTTCCCGATCTTTGACGCGGACAATCATCTCTACGAGCCGCCGGAGGCGCTGACCAAGTTCCTGCCCAAGCAGTACAAGGACTTCGTCCAGTACGTGCAGATCAACGGGCGGACGAAGATCGCGATCCGCGGCCACATCAGCAACTACATTCCCAACCCGACCTTCGAGGTCGTCGCCCGGCCGGGCGCCTGGGAGGAGTACTTCAAGTACGGCAACCCGGACGGCAAGACCAAGCGCGAGCTGTTCGGCGAGCCGATGCGCGCGATCCCGGCGTTCTTCGAGCCCGGCCCGCGCCTGGAGAAGATGAACGAGTTGGGGCTGGACCGCACGCTGATGTTTCCGACGCTGGCCAGCCTGCTCGAGGAACGGTTGCGCGACGACCCGGTCGCCATCCACGTCCTGATCCACGCGCTGAATGAATGGCTCGACGAGGTCTGGGGCTTCAACTACCAGAACCGGATCTTCACCACCCCGGTCATCACCCTGCCGATCGTCGATAAGGCGATCGAGGAGCTGGAATGGGCGGTCAAGCGCGGGGCCCGCTGCATCCTGGTCCGCCCGGCTCCCGTTCCCGGCTTCCGTGGCCCGCGGTCGTTCGCGGTGCCCGAGTTCGACCCGTTCTGGGAGCGGGTCGTCGAGCACGACGTGCTGGTCGGCATGCACTCCAGCGACAGCGGCTACTCCCGGTACACCTCCGAGTGGGACGGCGCCGAACAGGAGATGCTGCCGTTCCAGACCAATGCGATGGGCATCCTCAACGAGTGGCGACCGATCCAGGACGCGGTGGGCTCATGGGTCATTCACGGCGCGCTCTACCGCCACCCGAAGCTGAAGGTGGCGATCGTCGAGGCCGGTTCGAAGTGGATGACGCCGTTGCTGGACGGCTTGGCCGAGGTCTTCCGGAAGGCCCCGGAAGTCTTCCCGAGCGACCCCGTCGAGATGGTCAAGAACCGCATCCATGTGAGCCCGTTCTTCGAGGATGGCATCGACGATCTGGTCAACCTCGTCGGCGTGGATCGGGTGCTGTACGGCTCGGACTGGCCGCACCCGGAAGGGCTGGCAGAGCCGACCTTCTACGTCAACGCGCTGGCGCACCTGTCCGTCGAGGACCAGGCGAAGATCATGGGCGGCAACCTCGGTCGGCTCGTCACGGTGTGACGTCTAGCCGGATCTGGCAGACCATCCCCGAGATGGTCTTGAGCGCGGCGGACCGGTTCGGCGACGCGGAAGCGGTCGTGGATGGTCCGCTGCGCTACACCTTCACCGAACTCGTCGAGCGAATACGCTGCGCTGCGGGCGCTTTCGCTGACCTCGGGATCGACAAGGGCGATCGGGTCGCCATTTGGGCACCCAACTGCGCGGAGTGGATTATCGCCGCGTTCGGACTGCTGGCCGCGGGCGGTGTGCTCGTTCCGGTCAACACCCGGTTCAAGACGGAAGAAGCGGACGACATCATCGTCCGCAGTGGGGCGAAGGCCGTCCTGGTGCAGAAGGGATTTCTGGGCCAGGACTACACTCTGTCCTCTTCGAAGCCCTTCGGGCGTACGCCGGTCATCGATCTGAAATCCGACTTCCTCGCCGCCGGTGGCCCATTCGAGCGTCCGGTGAGCGGCACCGACATCTCGGACATCATCTTCACCTCGGGCACGACCGGCCGCCCGAAGGGCGCGATGATGAATCATCACCAAACGCTGCGGATGTACGAGGAATGGGCGACCCTCGCGGATCTGCGTGCCGGCGATCGCTATTTGATGATCAACCCGTACTTCCACACGTTCGGCTTGAAAGCGGGGCTCATCGCATCCTTCCTGCGCGGTGCGACGATGCTGCCGGTCTCGGTGTTCGACATTGACACGGTGGTGGATCTCGTTGAACGCGAACGGATCACGATGCTCCCCGGCCCGCCCACGCTGTACCATTCGTTGCTGACGGTGCGCGACAAGTCCACACTGTCGACACTGCGGGCAGGCGTGACCGGCGCCGCCGACATCCCCGTCGAACTGGTCCGCCGCATCCATGGCGAACTGCCATTCCAGACATTGATGACCGGTTACGGGCTCACCGAGGCCGGCAACGTCACCTTGTCGCGGCCCGGAGATTCCTTCGAGGACGTGGCCACCACCGCGGGCCTGCCCTGCGAGGGGGTGGAGGTGCGCATCGCCGACGACGGCGAGGTCCTGGTCCGTGGGTACAGTGTCATGCAGGGTTACCTCGACGACCCTATTGCCACCGCGGAGGCGATCGATGACGATGGATGGTTGCACACCGGCGATCTGGGCAGGCTGGATGCGGCGGGTCGGCTAAGGATTGACGGACGTAAGAAGGACATGTTCATCGTGGGCGGTTTCAACGCCTATCCGGCGGAGATCGAGGGGTTCCTGCTCGAACACCCGGCGGTCGCGCAGGCAGCGGTGATCGGCGTTGCCGACGAGCGTCTGGGCCAGGTGGGTAGGGCCTTTGTGGTAGCGAAAACGCCTGTATCCGAAGAGAACTTGATCCAGTGGTGCCGAGAGCGGATGGCCGGATTCAAAGCGCCGAGATCCATCGAGTTTCTCGACGCGCTGCCGTTGAATGCCACCGGAAAAGTGATGAAGGACCAACTGCGTTGAGCACCGGCATCATTCAGTCGATGGTGATCGCATCGGACTACCGCGTCGCGGATCCGACTCGGGTGTGGCCGCTGCTCGAGCGAAACAAAAAGGCTCTCGCCGACATCGGCGCCCAGTATGTAATGGTCTATACGTCAACGCATGACTATGGTCGCGTGCTGGTCATGATCGGGGTGCACACTCCCGAGCCGATCGTGGAGCTGCTGCGCTCGCGGATCTTCTTCGACTGGTTCGATGCCGTCGGCGTCGATGACATCCCGGCGGTGTTCGCCGGCGCGATCGTCGACAAGATCGTTGCGGGTACGCAGGCGAGGACTTCGGTGCCAACGGCGCCCGGAGTTGTGGTGGCCGCAATGGCGTCCGTCGACAACGTCGGGACGCTGATCTCAGGAGTCCACACGGCGATGGACAGGTTCATCGCGGCCGGCATCCGAAAGACGTGGATCTTTCAGGCTTTTGACGATCACAACGAAGTGTTGATCCTGCAGGAGTTTCCCGACGAGGAGAGCGCGCGGGAGTGGATCGAGCATCCCGACGCTGCGGCCCAATGGATGTCCGGGGCCGGAGTGGGTGCCTACCCGCCGCTGTTCGTCGGCCGCTACCTCGACATGATGCGCATTGAGCGGGACTGATCGGATCGGTCGATGTGGGTGTGCCTGTGTAACGGAATCACCAGTCAGATGGTCACCGAGGCCGTCGCGGCGGGCGCATCGACCACCAAGGACGTCGCCCAGGCCTGCGGGGCCGGCGCCGACTGCGGCCGCTGCCGTCGTACCGTGCGGGCGATCCTGACGTCCTCGATCGAGGGCAACAAAACCGGAGCATCCCAAGTCTGAACGGTTATTCCGGCGGTGCCATGGGTCCGACGAGTTGGGCCAGCAGGGGCGGGATCTCGAACTGCGGGAGCACCACTTCGACCAGCACCATGCGGTCGCGATGCTCCGCGGCCGCGGTGAGCGCGTCATCGAGTTCGCCGTAGTTTTCCGCCCGGAATGCCAGGTGGTTTGCCACCCCAAGGGCTTTGGGGAGGTCGGTCCAGCTCCAGCTGGCAATGTCGTTGTAGGGGGCCGTCTTTCCGTGGATCGCCCGCTCGACCGTATAGCCGTCGTTGTTGACCACCACGATGACCGGCGACAGCCCTTCGCGGGAGAAGGTGCCCAGCTCCTGCACGGTCAGTTGCGCTGCGCCGTCGCCGATCAGCAACACCGCCCTGCGCTCCGGGTGCGCCACGGCGGCCCCGACCGCCGCGGGCAGCGTGTAACCGATTGAGCCCCATAAGGGTTGACCGATGAAGGTGACTCCCTGGGGCAACCGATGGTCAGCCATTCCGTAAAACGACGTCCCCTGATCGGCCAGCACCACGTTTCCCGGCGTGAGCGCGTTGCAAAGCCGGTCCCACAACACCTGTTGGGTGAGCGGTTCGTCACGCGCCGGTGTCGGCGGCGGCGGGCTGTCGGCCGGCGGCGCGACGGGCGGTGACGTTATCCCGCGCCGGGTCAGCATCGTAGTCAGCGCCCGAAGCGCCGCATCCATTTCCAGCGGGGCGAAGACTTCGTCGGCCACGCTGCTCTGGTACTGCCCGATGTCGATGGTCCGGGCGGGGTCAATCCGCTGGCTGAAGAAGCCGCTGACCATATCGGTGAAAACCACCCCGGCCGTCACCAGCACCGGCGCCTCTTCGATCGCAGTGCGCACCGGTTCGGCGCTGGCGGCCCCGGCGTAGATGCCGAGGAAGTTAGGCGAGCTCTCGTCGAGCAGACTCTTTCCCCACATCAGCGTCGCGTGCGGCACCACGTCGGCGGCCAGCAGCGCCTCGAGTTCGTGCACCGCGCGCAACCGATGCACCAGCAGGTCGGCCAGCACGGTCAACTGGTGGTCGCCGATCAGTTTGGCCGCTGCCTCGGTGAACAGCGACAGCGCGCGCGGGCTGGTGCCGCCGGTGTAGCGGGGCAGCGGCTCGCGAGGCGGTTCGGTGGGGAAGCGGGCCACGTCGGTGGACATCAGTATGTATCCGGGCCGCTTCTGTTCACGGACCTCGGACAGTACCCGGTCTATTTCTCGGGAGGCCATGGCCGGCATGAGATTGGCTTGGGCGCAGGTGATTTCGCGGCTGATCCGGAAGAAGTGCTCGAAGTCGCCGTCACCGAGCGAGTGGTGCAGTGCCCGGCGGGTGCCCTGGGCGTCCTTGGACGGTCCCCCGACGATATGCACCACCGGCACGTGCTCGGCATAGCTGCCCGCGATCGCGTTGGCCAGCGAGAGTTCGCCCACGCCGAAAGTGGTTACCACAGCTGACATTCCGCGCAGCCGCCCGTACCCGTCGGCGGCATAGCCGGCGTTGAGTTCGTTGGCGCTGCCTATCCAGCGAATACTGGGATGGGCGACGATGTGGTCCAGGAATTCCAGGTTGTAGTCGCCGGGGACGCCGAAGATCTCGGTGACGCCGAGTTCGGCAAGTCGGTCCAGGAGGTAGTCGCCGACGGTGTAGGCGGCATCGCTGGGGGAGTCGGTCACGAAGAAGACGGTACGCTGTCGAAACCGCGTCCGGCGGGTCGTCACTTCGCTATCGTGCGGGCATGGCAATCAAAGAAAACCGCGAAATAGTCATCGAAGCCAGCCCCGAGGAGATCTTGGACGTCATCGCCGATTTCGAAGCGATGCC
>NZ_DATJYB010000582.1:0-19559 GCF_035499775.1 Mycobacterium sp.
CCGCCGATGGCGCTCCCGGCGGCCATCGCGATGTCGCTGACACCTTCGATGAGCTCGGTCGCCGCGGTCCCCAGCGCAGTGAGCCCGGCAACAGCATCCGTTCCCGCCGCCACAAAATAGTTGCCGGCCTGAACGAGGTCGGCAAAGGCAGGTTCCAGCTGGGTAACTCCGGTGAGAGCGGTCTGTCCGGCCAGCAGCAGCTCGGCGCCGCCCTTGGCGATCGAGGGTTCGGCGGCCTGCCACGCCGCCGTAATCCGGGTGACGATGTCCTCGGCACCGGCCAGGGCCGACGGGTGACCTAAAAGTGTTTGCACCGGCGCATTCACCGCGTTCAGCAAATTGCTTTCCGCGTTGGCGACTTCGGTGCTCAGATATGCGCCCGCGCCGGCGTTCAACAACTTGACGAACTCGTCGTGAAACGAGGCCGCTTGAGCGTTCAGAGCCTGATACTGCTGGCCGAAGTCGCCGAATATCGACGCGATCGCCGCCGATATCTCGTCCTCGGCGGCAGCGACCACTGCTGTCGTGGGCGCTGCTGCCGCTGCGGAAGACTCGTCCAGCGTCGAACGAATGCCCGCCAAATTATTAGCCGCAGACTCAATCTGGTCCGGCACCACACTCAGGAACGACATGTCCAATTATCGTCGAACTCACCAAGGCCGTTACGGTGAATTGCTAAACAGCGACGCGGACCCGCAATTAAGACAGTTTCAGGTGCGCAATACCGCGCCCACAAGTTCGGCGGCGCGCCGCACCGCGGCATCTCGCGCCGCGCTGGCGTCGTCTTCGGTCAACGTCCGATCCGGCGCGCGGAATCGCAATGCGAAGGTCAGCGATTTGCGGTCCTCGCCGATCTGCGGCCCGGCGAACACGTCGAACAACTGAATATGCTCCAGCAGTTCGCCGGCACCCTCCCGAACGGCATCCTGGACGGTCTGGGCGGGGACATCCGAAGACACCACCAGGCTGACGTCCTGGAACACGGCGGGGAACGGCGATACCCGGGGTGCGGGCAGTGCCTCGACGATGGGAAGCGCGTCGAGGTTCAGCTCGAGCGCGCAGGTGCCCTTCGGCAGGCCGGACCGCTCGATGACGGCGGGATGCAACTGTCCCGCGTGACCGATAAGCGTCTCCCCGACCAGGACCTCGGCGCACCGGCCCGGGTGCCACGGCAGGTACTGACCCGCCCGAAGGGTGACGTCGACTCCACTGGCCCGCGCGACGATCCGTACCGCTTCGAACGCGTCGGCGGCTTCGACCCGGCGGCCGGGACCCCAAGGACCCCGCGGTTCACGCAGCCCGGCCAGCACCGCGGCGACGTGCTGCGGTTGCCGGGGCAACGAGGCGTCCAGCATGGCGAACTCGGCCTCGGTGGGCCGGCGATCGACCGGGATGAGCTCGACGCCGCGAGTGCGGTCGGTCGGCTGGACCACCTGCGCGATGCTGAACAGCGAGACGTCGACGAGACCGCGGGATACGTTGCGCCCCAAGGCTTCCAGCAGCGCGGGCAGCAACGTGGTGGCCAGCTGCGGACGGTCGGCCTCCAGCGGGTTGACCACGTTGGTCGTGTCGCGCCGCGGGTCGTCGGCGGGCAGGCCCCACAGGTCGAACACTCCGGCCGGCAAGAACGGTGTCGGCAGGATCCCGACATAACCGGACTGGGCCAGCGACTTGCCGATCGCCCGCCGGCGCTTCTGCACCGCGGTAAGTCCACGGCCCGCGGGCGCGGCCGGCAGCACCGACGGGATGGCTTCCAGCCCCTCCAGTCGCAGCACCTCTTCGACCAGGTCGGCGGGCTGCCGCAAATCGGGTCGCCAACTCGGCGGCGTGACCATCAGGATGTCGTCGTTCTCGGCCACCACCGCGCCGATCTGGGTCAGCCGCCTGGCGGTCGTGCCGGGCGCATACGCCACCCCCGCGATGCGGTCCGGCAGGTCGACGTTCATCCGGATCCGCGACCCGGCCCATTCGGCGACCGAGTCGCCCACTGGCGGGTCGCCCCGCCAATCGGTCAACGTCGGGGAAACCACTCCGCCGGCGATGTCGGCGAGCAATGTGGCGCACCGGTCCAGGACGGCCACCGAAATGGCCGGGTCCACCGCGCGCTCGTAGCGGCGGGCGGCCTCGCTGGGCAGATGCAGCCGCCGCTGCGTGCGTGACACCGCGGCCGGATCCCACACCGCTGCTTCCAGCAGGACGTCGGTGGAATCGGCGCGCACCTCGGTGCTCGCCGCGCCCATCACGCCGCCGATCGCCGCGGTCGCGACGTCGTCGACGATCAGCACATCGGCTGGATCGAGCTTGCGTTCGATGTCGTCCAGGGTGACGACGGTCTCGCCGGGCCGGGCGAACCGCACCTCGAGACCCCCGGTGATCCGCTTGCTGTCGTGGGCATGCATGGGATGACCCAGTTCCAGCATCACGTAGTTGGTGACGTCCACCGCCGGAGAGGCCGCCCGGATGCCGCACAGCAGCAGCCGACGCTGCAGCCACCACGGCGAGACAGCGGCCGGGTCGATCCCGGTGACCGGGCGCAGCGCGAACCGCCGGACCTGCGTCGCGGCGTCCACCGTCAGCGGCCACGCCGGCCCCTCGACGGGCAGCGGCGGCACGTCAGCGGGGTCGATGAACTCCAGGTCGTAGGCGCAGGCGATCTCGCGGGCCAGGCCGCGCACCGACATGGCGTAACCGCGGTCGGGCGTGATGGCCAAATGGAAGACGACGTCGTCCAGGCCCAGCACGGCGGCCCCGTCGGCTCCGGGTTCGGCAGTTCCCGGCGGCAGCACCAGGATTCCGGAATGGTCTGCGCCCAAACCTAATTCGGCCGCCGAACAGATCATTCCGTTGCTGTTGCGACCATAGGTCTTGCGCGCGGTGATGGTGAAGTCGCCGGGCAATGTGGTTCCGGGCAGCGCCACCACAACCAGATCGCCGACCACGAAATTGGTTGCACCACAGACGATTTCCTGAGGTTCGCCGGCGCCGATGTCGACCAGGCAGGCCCGGATCGGCTTCTTGAACTCCGAGAGTTCCTCGATCCCGGTCACTCGCCCCACGGTCAGCGGGCCGTCGACCGGACCGAGCGTCAGCACCTCCTCGATCTCATGACCGATGCGCACCAGCGTCTGCTCGAGGTCCGCGGGCGCCACATCCCAGCCGGGCGCGCCGGCGGTGACGACCTCGCGCAGCCAGCTGTAGGGGACGCGCATCAGGCCCCCACCCCGAACGGCAACGAGAATCGGACGTCGCCCTCGACCATGTCGCGCATGTCGGGGATGCCGTTGCGAAACTGCAGGGTACGTTCCAGGCCCATGCCGAACGCGAAGCCCGAGTACACCTCGGGGTCAATTCCCGCGGCCCGCAACACGTTTGGATGCATCATTCCGCAGCCGCCCCACTCGACCCAGTCGGCGCCGCCCTTCTTGTTGGCGAACCACACGTCGACCTCGGCGGATGGTTCGGTGAACGGGAAGAAGTGCGGGCGGATCCGGGTGCGCGCCTGCGGCCCGAACTCGGCCCGCGCGAAGGCATCCAGCGTTCCGCGCAGGTGCGCCATGGACAGACCGCGGTCCACCGCCATGCCCTCGACCTGGTGGAACACCGGTGTGTGAGTGGCGTCGAGTTCGTCGGTGCGGAACGTGCGGCCGATCGAGATGATGTAGACCGGCAGTTCGCGTTCCAGCAGGGTGCGCACCTGTACCGGCGAGGTATGCGTGCGCAATAGCTGCCGAGAATCCTCCGGCGCGATGTAGAAGGTGTCCTGCTCGCTGCGCGCCGGATGGTCGGGCGGGAAGTTCAGCGCATCGAAGTTGTACTGCTCGGTCTCGACCTCCGGCCCTTCGGCCAGTTCCCATCCCATCGCGACGAAGGTATCGGCGATGTGCTCAGCCAATATGGTGATCGGATGCCGGGCGCCGATCGGCTGCCGAGTGGACGGCAACGTGACATCGATACCCTCCGCGACCAGCACCGCAGCGTCGCGCTCGGCCCGCAGGACCGCCAGCCGTTCGTTGTAGCTGCGCTGGGCGTCGGCGCGTGCGATGTTGACGCGCTTGCCCGCGTCGGCGCGGTCTTCTTTGGGCAGCGCGCCCAGTGCCTGTCGCGCCAGCGCCAATGGCGAGCGGTCACCGAGCTGCTCGGTCTTGATCCGCGCCAGCGCGTCGAGATCGTCGGCGAGCGCGATCGCCTGCTGCGCGGCGCTGACCGCCTTGGCTAGTGCCTCGGGCGACAAATCGACGGGTTGATCCCCCACGCGGCGACCCTCTCCTGGGCTGACGGGGCTGCTTCGGACGGCCCGCATCGGCGGTGATGGGGGCGGATTCGCCCGATCATAAGTGATTCGGTGATGCGAGCTCGGCGTCAGGCGGTGAGCGCCGGTTGCGGGTCGGTGAGCTCGGCGTCCACCGGCGAAGCCGGCACCGCACGACGCGCCGCGCAGAACTTGACGATCTGGTGGGCCGCAAACGCGCCCAGCGCGCCGACTCCGGCCGTCGCAGCCATCGACCCCCAGTGGTGGGCCAGAATCAGGAAGCCGAATCCGGAGGCGTTCAGCAGCATGAATAGGCGCAGCCACGTCCAGTGCACCGGGTGGCGGAACCGAGACGCGACCAGAACGCCGAGGGTCACCGCGACCGCGTGGCCCGCGTTGGTGAAGTCGCCGCCGACCACCCCGGCGATCAATCCCGCCGATATCCACCAGCCGACCCAGGCCGGACGGCACCGCCGCGGGATCGTCGCGGTCAGCGCGCCGAGCACCGCGAGGGCGCCATAGCTCATCCCGACATCGCTGGCATGGGTGACAGACCAGGGCATCCAGCCGAACTCGACCGCCGCCGCGAGAGCCGCGACCACCACCAGCGTCGCGCCGATGTGGCCGACGACGAACGCCACCATCAGCCGGACGGTGTGCAGATGCAGTTCAGCCAGCGCCAGCAGGCACGCCAGGAAGGGCATCCAGAAGTAGAGCGGACCCGCCTCGACGACGAACGCGCTACCCAGCAGGGTGTGCACGCGTCCGTGGGACAGATTGTGCAGGTTGGTGCTGGCGCGCTCGATAATCAAGTCGTGCGTCCGGGGACTGACCACCAGGAACACGGTGCTGACCACGAACAGCGCTGCCATGTAACCGACCGTGAAGCGCAACCGCGCCACCCGGGACAAGATGCCGTGGATCATCGAGTTCCACTATGCCTATGCATTTGTTTCCAACGTTTCAACGGAAGCTAGGAAGTCCCTGCGAGTTTTGAGGCGGTATATCGCCAGGTCAGCGGGAACACCGGCGGGTTTCTGGGCAAACGGGGGCTTCCGTGCGCGTTTGGCGACGACGCCCATTTCGTCCAGATCGCTTTGCGGTATCAGGTCCAGGGCCGGGCCGGAAATCATGATGCCGCCTTTGGTGGCGCGTTCCATCACGCGCGCGGCGATGTTGACGTCGATCCCGAGCCAGTCCGCGCCCAACCGTTGCGGCCTGCCGGTGTGGATCCCCACTCGCATTCGTGGGGTATACCCATTTACCTCAACCGACCTGATCGCCTCGTCGGCGGCGAACACGGCCCGCACCGCGACCAGCGGATTCCGGAACACCGCCATGATCCCGTCGCCCATGCGTTTGACGATGTGCCCACCGGCGTCCAGCAGTGGCGTCTCGACGGCCCGGGCAACCTGCCGCAGGAGCGTCAGCGTGGCGTCGTCGCCCGCCTCCAGCGACCAGGTCGAGAACCCGACCAGGTCGGTGAAAACCAGCGTGACCTCCGGATTCGCCGGCCGTCGGGCCACTTTTTCGGTCATCGCCTGCCACACCTGCAGCACGCTCAGGCTGACCTCCCGCGAAGCCGCGTCACGATCCCCCAGCAGTCGATCGGCGGCCCGTGCCGCCGCGCGGGGACCTCCCTCGCCGGCGGTGGACAGCGGGTCGCCGAAGTCGGGATCGCCGGGCAGCAGCCGTCGTGCCCGCCGGACGAAGGCTACGACGCCGGGACTGTGATTGGTGGTGCGCAGCCACTCGGCCGGATTGCGCCGGTGCTCGGCGGGCGCCAGCGCGGTCTGGGTCTCTTGGGGCTCCCCGGCCGCGGCTTCTAGGGCCTTTCCGGAGGTCTCGCCGGACTCCGCATCCTGAGGTCCGGCATCCACTCTGGCAAGGGTAGGCGGTCGCCGCGGACCCAGGCAACGAGAGCCGCTCGGCTGTGGTGCAAATCGCAACAAATGGCCTGATCACGGGCTCGCTGCGGGGCTGTGGAGACTCGGTAACAGCACCGCCGACGATATGCCGAAATCGTAGACAACGTGCGTTGTCAAAGCTTATCGTGAGCGCATTCGGGAGAGGAGGTCAGCGATGACCGCCACACGCATATCGGGGACGTCCGCCCACAGATCCGCCGAACCGCTCGGACCTGATTCGCTCACCTGGAAGTATTTCGGCGACCTGCGCACCGGAATGATGGGCGTGTGGATCGGCGCGATCCAGAACATGTATCCGGAGCTCGGCGCGGGAGTCGAAGAGCATTCGATCCTGCTGCGCGAACCGCTGCAGCGGGTGGCCCGCTCGGTGTACCCGATCATGGGGGTGGTCTACGACGGCGATCGCGCCGCCCAGACCGGCCAGCAGATCAAGGGTTACCACAGCACCATCAAGGGCATCGACGCCGAGGGGCGCCGCTACCACGCGCTGAACCCGGAGACCTTCTACTGGGCCCACGCGACCTTCTTCATGCTCGTCGTCAAGGTGGCCGAGTACTTCTGCGGAGGCTTGACCGAGGCGGAGAAGCGCCAACTGTTCGCCGAGCACGTGCAGTGGTACCGGATGTACGGGATGAGCATGCGACCGGTGCCAGGCTCGTGGGAGGAATTCCAGGAGTACTGGGAACGGGTGGGCCGGGACGAGCTGGAGATCAACCAGGCCACGCTGGACATCTTCAACATGCGGATTCCCAAGCCGAAATTCGTTCTCATGCCGACGCCGATCTGGGATCAGTTGTTCAAGCCGCTGGTCGCCGGTCAGCGCTGGCTCGCGGCCGGCCTGTTCGAGCCGGCGGTCCGGGAGAAGGCGGGCATGCGCTGGACACCGGGCGACGAGATACTGCTGCGGGTGTTCGGCAAGGCCGTCGAGCTGGCGTTTTTAGCGGTGCCCGACGAAATCCGCCTGCACCCGCGCGCGCTGGCCGCCTACCGGCGCGCCGAGGGGCGGGTCCGAAGCGACGCACCACTGGTCCAGGCGCCGGCGTTCACGGCGCCGCCCCGGGACCGCCGGGGCCTGCCGATGCACTACTTCCCGCCGCGCCCCCGCTCCCCTCTCGACCCCGCCAGGGCCCTTTTCGAACGTGCGGGTTCGCTGGTGCACGGCACGCTCTCGATCGCCGGTCTGCGACCGGCGCGGGGCCGCGGCAGGGCGGCTTAACGCGGATCAGCGATCCAGCGCCCGCGCGCTCTGATACAGGCAGATCGCGGCGGCGGCAGCCACGTTCAGGCTCTCCGCCCCGCCGGACATCGGGATGCGCACGCGACGGTCGGCGAGACCGGCGATGTCGGCGGGCAGACCGTGTGCTTCGGGCCCGAACAGCCAGGCCGTGGGCTCGGCGAGCATTTCCTCGGCCTCGTCGAGCCTGATCTCACCGTCCACGGTGCCGGCCAGCACCTGCAGACCGGCCGCACGCAGCGCGGCGGCGGTGTCACCCACGTCGGGCGCAACCACGACCGGGATCGAGAAGATACTGCCGGCCGAAGCGCGCAGACACTTGCCGTTGTACGGGTCGACACTGTGGCCGGCCAGGATCACAGCCGCAGCGCCCATCGCGTCGGCGATGCGGATCAAGGTGCCCGCGTTGCCGGGCTCGCTGATCTCGACGGCGACCGCGATCAGCCGGGGCGAGCCGGCCAGCGCGTCCTCGAGCCGGGTGTCGGGCGTTTCGCAGACCGCGACCAACCCCGCCGGGGTGACCGTGTCGGAGAGTGCCTTTGCGGCGCGCTCGGTCACCAGATGCACCGGCAACCCCGTCAACAGGGACGAGTGCCGCTGCGCCGCGGACTCGGTGACGAACACGTCCCGGACCAGCCCCCGCGCCGCGGCTGCCGCGACCAGGTTGGGGCCTTCGGCGAGAAATCGTCCAGCACGTCGCCGGCCGACGTGGCGATGCAACTTGACCGCCGCGGCCACCCTGGCCGAGCGTTCGGTAAGCATCCGCAGCCCGGGCTAGGCGGCCTCTCCGGACGGAGCGTTGACGTCTTCGGGAAGTGCTGCGCGCGCGACGTCGACCAGGGCGGTGAACGCCGCGGGGTCGGTGACCGCGATATCGGCGAGGTTCTTGCGGTCCACCTCGACGCCGGCCGCCTTCAGGCCCTGGATCAGCCGGTTATAGGTGATGTCGTTGGCGCGCGCGGCCGCGTTGATCCGCGCGATCCACAGTTTGCGGAATTCGCCCTTGCGCGCACGCCGGTCGCGGTAGGCGTAGTTCAGCGAATGCAGTTGCTGCTCTTTGGCTTTGCGGTAGAGCCGGGATCGCTGGCCGCGATAGCCTTTCGAGGCCTTCAGGACGGTGCGCCTCTTCTTGTGGGCGTTGACTGCCCGCTTCACGCGTGCCATGGGTGTTCCTACTCTCGTTCAGACGTAATCGGTAAAGGGGCCGGCACTGGCCCTTTGGAAGCGTGGGTAAGTGTGCGCGGGCGGCGGCGGTCAGCCGTTCAGCAGCGCGTTGATCCGCTTGGTGTCATTCGCCGACACCACGGTGCGACCGTCGAGCCGACGGGTGCGCTTGGTGGGCTTGTGCTCGAGCAGGTGTCGGCGGTTGGCTTTCTGGCGGACGATCTTCCCGGTGCCGGTGCGCCGGAACCGCTTTGAGGCCCCGCTGTGAGTCTTGGCCTTGGGCATGTTTCCCCGTTCTGGTGGTTCTTGTCGTTCTTGCTGGCAGGTCAGTTGGGTGAAGCGTTGGCTTCCCCGGCTGCATCCGCATCGCGTGCGGGTCCCGCAGCCGGTCCCTCAGGATGCCGCGCCCGGGCGCGAGTCTTGGCGCCGCGGTGCGGTGCCAGCACCATCGTCATGTTGCGTCCGTCCTGCTTGGCCGAGGTTTCGACGAAGCCGTAGTCGGCAACGTCGGCGCCCAGCCGCTGCAGCAACCGGTAGCCCAGCTCGGGCCTGGACTGCTCGCGTCCACGAAACATGATGGTGACCTTGACCTTCGATCCGGCTTCCAGGAAGCGGACCACGTGACCCTTCTTGGTCTCGTAGTCGTGATCGTCGATCTTCGGTCGCAGCTTCTGTTCTTTGACGACGGTCTGCTGCTGGTTCCTGCGGGATTCGCGCGCCTTCTGCGCCGCCTCGTACTTGTATTTGCCGTAGTCCATGATCTTGCAGACCGGTGGTCTGGCGTTCGGGGCAACTTCGACAAGGTCGAGATCGGCGTCCGCGGCAACGCGGAGTGCGTCTTCGATACGCACTATGCCTACCTGCTCCCCCCCTGGGCCGATCAGTCGGACTTCAGGTACGCGAATGCGCTCGTTGACGCGGGTCTCAGTGCTGATGGGGCCTCCCCTGTTCGGCTTCTCTGGTCTTTCGTTCGTGACCAGCGCCGGGAGAACAGCCAGGATGCAGTCTTCGGGAACACCACGCCATCAGCAAAAAAGCCCTGCAAAAGCAGGGCCCAATGCCGACCGATCGCCGCTTGACGCTGCTCAAGCCGCCTGCGCGTCGCGCAGAACAGGCACTTCAAAATGCCTGTGACCGGACCGCATAGCCTCATGGCCAGCGGTGGGAGTGGGACTCCACTTAACTGTCCCTGACTTTCGCCGGGATGGTCGCGCAGGCCAGTTTAGCAGCCAGATGTCGCGCGCCGCGTCAGACGACACTTGAACGACTCGCGAAGACTCTTAGCCCTTCCCGAACCATTCCCCAGTTTGAAGTAATATCCTCTCGGTCGGTGACACTCACAACGACTCGCTCGGGGGCTGGCCAGTCGAACTCCCGGTTGCACTGGGTACCGGCGGCGGCTGGCTGGACCGTCGGCGTCATCGCCACCGTGTCACTGGTCGCCAGCGTGTCACCGTTGCTGCGGTGGATCATCAGGCCGCCGCGCGAATTCATCAACGCCTATTTGTTCAACTTCCCGGACACCAGCATCTCGTGGTCGTTCGTGCTGGCACTGCTGGCCGCCGCGTTGACCGCCCGCAAACGGATCGCCTGGGTGCTGTTGCTCGGCAACATGGTTCTTTCCGCCGTCCTGAACATCGCCGATATCGCGCAGGGCGGCAACACGCCGGCCGAGAATTTCGGCGAAACTCTCGGGTTCGCCTTCCACGTCGTGTCCGCCGTGCTGCTGATCCTGAGCTATCGGGAGTTTTGGGCCAAGGTCCGCCGGGGCGCCCTGTTCAAGGCGGCGGCGGTACTGATCACCGGGTGGCTGATCGGAATCCTGTTGTCCTGGGGCCTGGTCCAAAGGTTTCCCGGGACTCTCACACCGGATCACCGCTTCTTGTACGTGGTGAACCGGGTGGTTGGATTCGCGGTCGCGCCCGCCCAACTATTCACCGGCCGAACGCCGGTATTCGTCAACGCGATCATGGGGTTGTTCAGCGCGCTCGCGCTGATCGTGGCGGCCATCGTGCTGTTTCAGTCCCAGCGCGCGGACAACGCGCTGACCGGTGAGGACGAATCCGCCATCCGCGGGCTGCTCGAGCTGTGGGGTCAGAACGACTCACTGGGCTACTTCGCGACCCGCCGCGACAAGTCGGTGGTGTTCGCGCCGAGCGGCCGTGCCGCACTCACCTATCGCGTCGAGGTAGGGGTCTGCCTGGCCAGCGGCGACCCGGTGGGTGACCCGCAGGCCTGGCCGCAGGCCGTCGCGGCGTGGTTGGGCCTGTGTCAGGCCTACGGCTGGGCGCCCGGCGTCATGGGTGCCAGTTCGGCGGGGGCCAGGGTGTACCGTGAGGCCGGCCTCAACGCTTTGGAGCTGGGCGATGAGGCGATTCTGCGGACCTCCGATTTCAAGCTGTCCGGTCCGGAGATGCGCGGGGTACGCCAGGCGGTGACGCGCGCCCGCCGCGCCGGCCTGACGGTGCGGTTCCGTCGGCACCGCGACATCTCACCCGAAGAGATGGCAGAAACCATCACCCGTGCCGACGCCTGGCGCGACACCGAAAGCGAGCGCGGCTTCTCTATGGCGCTGGGACGGCTCGGCGACCCGGCTGACTCGGACTGCATGCTGGTCGAAGCGATAGACCGCGATGGTCACGTCGTTGCGATGCTGTCGCTGGTCCCGTGGGGCAACACCGGCGTCTCCCTGGACCTGATGCGTCGTTCTCCGCAGTCGCCCAACGGCACTATCGAACTGATGGTCAGCGAGCTCGCCCTGAACGCTGAAAGGCTCGGCATCACCCGCATCTCGCTGAACTTTGCGGTGTTCCGGTCCGCATTCGAGCAGGGTGCCCAACTCGGCGCCGGCCCGGTTGCCCGGATGTGGCGGGGACTGTTGGTGTTCTTCTCGCGATGGTGGCAACTGGAGACGCTGTACCGCTCGAACATGAAATACCAGCCGGAGTGGATACCTCGGTACGCCTGCTACGAGGACGCCCGCCTGATGCCCCGGGTCGGGGTCGCGTCGGTGATCGCCGAGGGCTACCTGGTGTTGCCGTTCAGCCGGCGCAACAAGGAGCACACGGGTCATCACTCGGCGGTGCCACAGCGGCTGGCGGAATCCGGGCTGCTGAATCCCGATGGGTCGGCTCCGGATGTCAGTGGGCTGCAAGCACAAAAAGACGCCGCCGAGGAAGAGCTACCGAAGTCCCGGCTGCCTGAACAGGTCCGGGTGCGCCTGACCAAGCTGAGGACGCTGCAGCGCACCGGCATCGACGCTTACCCGGTGGGAGAGCCGCCAAGTCACACGATCGCCCAAGCCATCGATGCGGACGACAAGGAAGACGTCTCGGTGTCCGGACGCATACTGCGGCTCCGCGACTACGGCGGTGTACTGTTTGCCGACTTGCGTGACTGGTCGGGCGAAATGCAAGTGCTGCTGGATAATTCACGCCTCGAGCGAGGGCGCACCCGGGATTTCACCGCGGCGATTGATCTCGGCGACCTGGTCGAAATAACCGGGCACATGGGCTTCAGCAAGAACGGCACCCGCTCGTTGATCGTGCGGAACTGGCGCATGATCGGGAAATGCCTGCGGCCCTTGCCGAACAAGTGGAAAGGGTTGACCGACCCGGAGGCCCGGGTCCGGACCCGCTACGTCGACCTGGCAGTCAATCCCGAGTCCCGCCGCCTGGTCACGGCCCGCAGCAGCGTGTTGCGCTCGGTCCGGGAGACGTTGTTCGCCAAGGGATTCATCGAAGTCGAGACCCCGATCCTGCAGCAGATCCACGGCGGCGCCGCGGCCCGGCCGTTCGTCACCCACATCAACAGCTACGACATGAACCTGTTCCTGCGCATCGCGCCGGAGCTCTACCTCAAGCGGCTCTGCGTCGGCGGTGTGGAGCGGGTGTTCGAGCTGGGCCGGGCGTTCCGCAACGAGGGCGTGGACTTCAGTCACAACCCCGAGTTCACCCTGCTCGAGGCCTACCAGGCGCACGCCGACTACATGGTGTGGGTCGACGGTTGCCGTGAACTCATCCAGAACGCCGCCGAAGCCGCCAACGGCTCGCAGACGGTCATGCGGCCCCGTACGGACGGGTCCGACGAGCGCGTCGAGCCGGTGGACATCTCCGGCGTCTGGCCGGTGAAGAGCGTGCACGACGCGGTATCCGAAGTGCTCGGTGAGCAAATCGACACCGAGACCAGCCTGGCCCGCCTGCGCAAGCTGGCCGACGCCGTGCACATCCCCTACCGCAGGCAGTGGGATGCGGGCGCGGTGGTGCTCGAACTCTATGAGCACCTGGTCGAGGACCGGACCGAGCACCCGACGTTTTACATCGACTTCCCCGCGTCCGTGTCGCCACTGACCCGGCCACATCGCAGCAAGCCGGGTCTGGCCGAGCGGTGGGACCTGGTGGCGTGGGGCGTCGAGCTGGGCACCGCCTACAGCGAACTCACCGACCCGGTGGAGCAGCGGCGCCGGCTGCACGAACAGTCCCTGCTGGCCGCCGGCGGCGACCCCGAGGCGATGGAGCTCGACGAAGACTTCCTGCAGGCGATGGAATACGCGATGCCGCCGACCGGCGGACTGGGGATGGGCATCGACCGGCTCGTCATGCTGATCACCGGCCGCAGCATCCGTGAGACGCTGCCGTTCCCGCTGGCCAAGCCGCACTAGTGCGGCCGATCGCAGCTTTTCGCCGGGCCCTGTTCGCCCGGCACGCCAATCCGTGGAGTGCGTGGACGCGTTGGGCGAGCACGCCGTTGGTGCTGGTCCCCGTCTGGACGCGGCGCTGGGGCCACGCCGCGCTGGTCGGGTGCTGGCTGGCGGTCAATCCGTTCGTCTTCGGCAAGCCGCGCGATGAACGTGCCTGGTCGACGCGGGCGATGCTGGGCGAGGAACTGTGGATCACCCGTCGACCCCGGGATGCGGCGAGGGCGCTCAGCGTGCTGACCTCCGCGGTGGCGCTGGCGGGCGTTGTCGCCGCCCGCCGACGTCGGTTGCTTCCGGCGGTTGTCGCGACGGCCGTGCAGATGGCGCTGACGCTGGTGTACTGGGAGCAGATGGCGCGGTACTTCGATCGCGAGCCGCAGTAGCGTGGTGTGCATGCCTGACGAACCAACGACTCCAGACGGATACGACAGCTCGGGCGTGCCGACCTTCGAATCCGTGCGCGAGAAGATCGAGACGCGGTACGGAACCGCCTTGGGCGCAACGGAACTCGACGCCGAGACGTCGGAGGGTCGCAAGGTCGAAGACGACTATGAGAAGCGCCAGCGCGCGGCGGCGGAAAAGCTCGCCCAGATCCGTGAGTCGATGCGCAACGAGGAGTGAGGCAGCGCCCGACTGGTCAGTGGCTGCCGATAATCTGTTCGGCATGAATGAGCACGTGGAGCAGTTGGAGTTCCAGGCGGAGGCCCGCCAACTGCTGGATCTGATGGTCCACTCGGTCTACTCCAACAAGGATTCGTTTCTGCGGGAGTTGATCTCGAACGCCTCCGATGCGCTGGACAAGCTGCGGCTGGAAGCGTTTCGCAACAAAGACCTCGATGTCGACACCTCCGATCTGCACATCGAGATCGACATAGACAAAGTCGCCCGCACCTTGACCGTCCGCGACAACGGCATCGGCATGAGCCGCGAGGAGGTCGTGGACCTGATCGGCACGCTGGCCAAGTCCGGTACCGCCGAGTTGCGTCAGAAGCTGAGGGAGGCCAAGAACGAATCGGCCTCAGAGGAGCTGATCGGTCAGTTCGGTATCGGCTTCTATTCGACGTTCATGGTGGCCGACAAGGTCCAGCTGCTCACCCGCAAGGCCGGCGAGAGTGAGGCCACGCGCTGGGAGTCCAGCGGCGAGGGCACCTACACGATCGAGTCCGTCGAGGGTGCGCCGCAGGGCACGTCGGTCACGCTGCACCTCAAGCCCGAAGACAGCGAGGACGAGCTGCACGACTACACCTCGGAGTGGAAGATCAAGGAGCTGGTCAAGAAGTACTCCGACTTCATCGCCTGGCCTATCCGGATGGAGGTCGAGCGCCGCACCCCCGCTGAAGAAGAAGGCGGCGAAGAGCAGGTCACCATCGAGACCCAGACCATCAACTCGATGAAGGCGCTGTGGGCCAAGTCCAAAGACGAAGTCTCCGAGGACGAGTACAAGGAGTTCTACAAGCACATCGCGCATGCCTGGGACGACCCGCTCGAGGTCATCCAGATGAAGGCCGAGGGCACCTTCGAATACCAGGCCCTGCTGTTCATCCCGTCGCACGCCCCGTTCGACATGTTCAACCAGGACAACAAGATCGGGGTGCAGCTGTACGTCAAGCGGGTGTTCATCATGAGCGACTGCGAGGAGCTCATGCCCCTGTACCTGCGCTTCATCAAGGGTGTCGTCGACGCGCAGGACATGTCGCTCAACGTCTCCCGCGAAATCCTGCAGCAGGATCGGCAGATCAACGCGATCCGTCGGCGTCTCACCAAGAAGGTGCTCACCACGATCAAGGATCTGCAGTCCGACCGCCCGGAGGACTACCGCACGTTCTGGACGCAGTTCGGCCGGGTCCTCAAAGAGGGCCTGATCAGCGACTTCGACAACCGCGACCTGCTGCTGCGTGTTTCGTCGTTCGCCTCCACCAACAGCGACGAGGGGCTCACCACGCTGGCCGAGTACGTCGGGCGCATGAAGGAGGGCCAGGAGCAGATCTTCTACGCCACCGGCGAGTCGCATCAGCAGCTGCTGAAGTCCCCGCACCTGGAGGCGTTCAAAGCCAAGGGCTACGAGGTGCTGCTGCTCACCGACCCGGTCGACGAGGTCTGGACGGGATTGGTGCCCGAGTTCGACGGCAAGCCGCTGCAGTCGGTGGCCAAGGGTGAGGTGGACCTGGACTCCGAGGAGGAAAGGACCGCCCACGAGGAAGAGCGCAAGGAGCAGGAGAAGGATTTCGCGGACCTGCTGACCTGGCTGCAGCAGACCTTGGACGAACACGTCAAGGAAGTGCGGTTGTCCACCCGCCTGACCGAATCGCCGGCCTGCCTGATCACCGACGCTTTCGGGATCACACCGGCGCTCGCGCGCATGTACCGGGCTTCCGGGCAGGAGGTTCCGATCGGGAAGCGGATTCTCGAGTTGAACCCGAACCACCCGCTGGTGACCGGCCTGCAACAGGCGCTGCAGCAGGGCGGCGACGACGCCGAACGGGAACGGCTCGCCGAGACCGCCGAATTGCTCTACGGCACAGCACTTCTCGCCGAAGGCGGCGCACTCGAGGATCCGGCGAAGTTTGCCGGGCTGCTGGCGGATCGGCTGGCTCGCACGCTGTAAGTGCGCAGTTTCAGCGTCACCGAGCGACGGAACCGACTGGCGCGCCGGCACTTTCTCGCAGCCGGCGCGCAGCCGATAGCCACGGTCATCGCCGGGCTGGTGGGACTGCACGCCACCGACCCGGCCACGCCATACCTGTCGCTGTGGGCGCGGTGCCCGGGATTCGGCACCCTCGACTTGGACACGGAGCTCTACCAGAGGCGTTCTGCGGTCAAGCATCTGGCGATGCGGCGGACCCTGTGGTTGGTGAACTCCGCTGACCTGGCGATCGTTCAGCAGGCGGCCAGCGACCGGGTGGCCGCCAACGAGAGTCGCCGCCTGGCCGCCGATGTGCGCAAGGCAGGTGTCGCCGCGGACGGCGAACGCTGGCTCGACGTGGCCTGCGCCGCGGTGCTGCGCCACCTTGGCGAGCATGGCCCGGCCAACAGCACCCAGTTGCGGGGCGTACTTCCCGAACTGGCCGGAACCTACGATCCCGCGCCTGGAAAGCGTTGGGGCGGTGAGGTTCCGATCGCGCCGCGGGTCCTGACGGTGCTCTCGGCGCGCGGCGACATCGTGCGCGGCCCCAATGACGGAGCCTGGACGACGTCGCGACCGCGGTGGGCCGCCGCCGGGGACTGGCTGGGTGATATCGGCGAGCCCGCCGCGGATGCGCAGGCCGAGCTGACCCGCCGGTGGCTGCGGGCGTTCGGGCCCGCCACCGTCGAAGACGTCAAGTGGTGGTTCGGCACCACGTTGACCGCTGTTCGCAAGGCGTTGACCGACATCGACGCGGTGCAGGTCGATCTGGACGGCACGCCCGGCTACGCGCTGGCAGACGACCTGGAGGCCGAACCAGAGGCGCCGCCGTGGGGCGCATTGCTGCCGGGGCTGGACGCCACGACAATGGGCTGGTTTCAACGTGATTGGTATCTGGGTGAGCACCGACTTCAGCTTTTCGACCGCAACGGCAACGCCGGCCCCACCGCATGGTGGAACGGTCGCGTAGTGGGCGGCTGGTCTCAGGACGGCGAAGCCCGGGTGCAGCTGCAATTGCTGGAAGACCCCGGCCGGGACGGGCGTCGGGCACTGCAGCGGCGGGCCGACGAGCTCACGTCATGGCTGGACGGCGTGCGGATCAGCCCGCGCTTCCCGTCGCCGCTGTCCAAATCGGTGACGCGATGAGCGCGCGATGCGAGGTGGGCCTGCGCTGGTGTCGTCGAGGCTGAACTGAGGGCGCCGAGACTGCATACAGATCGCGGTTTGAGCTCAAAACCACGCCCTCACTTCAGTCTCGGTGAAGGCGCCATGCGAGGTGAGCGCACCATGCGAGGTGAGCGCACTATGCGAGGTGAGCCTGGTGGCGTCGAGACTGCATACAGGTCGCGGTTGAGCCCCGAGACGACCGCGCCCTCAACGCAGAATCAACGCCTCATGCGGTGGCCTTGCGCCGGCGTCTCGGCGGGCTGGCCGGCCCGCGTCCGACCACCTCGGCGAGAAACTTCCCGGTGTAGCTCTCCGGCACCGCGGCGATGTCCTCCGGAGAGCCCTCGGCGACGACGGTCCCGCCCTCGGCGCCGCCCTCGGGGCCCATGTCGACGATCCAGTCCGACGTCTTGATCACATCCAGGTTGTGTTCGATGACGATCACCGTATTGCCTTTGTCGACAAGGCCATTGATGACGCTCAGCAGCTTGCGGATGTCGTCGAAATGCAACCCGGTGGTGGGTTCGTCGAGGATGTAGATGGTGCGTCCGGTGGAGCGCTTCTGCAATTCCGAGGCCAGCTTGACCCGCTGCGCCTCGCCCCCGGACAGCGTCGGCGCCGGCTGGCCCAGCCGGACGTAGCCCAAACCGACCTCGACCAGCGTGCGCAGGTACCGGTGTATTCCGGTGATCGGCTCGAAGAACTCGGACGCTTCCTCGATCGACATGTCCAGCACGTCTGAGATGGTCCTGCCCTTGTAATGCACTTCCAGGGTTTCCCGGTTGTAGCGGGCGCCGTGACACACCTCGCACGGGACATACACGTCGGGCAGGAAGTTCATCTCGATCTTGATGGTGCCGTCACCCGTGCACGCCTCGCAGCGACCGCCCTTGACGTTGAAGGAGAATCGGCCGGGCTGATAACCGCGGACTTTGGCCTCGGTGGTGGCGGCGAACAGGGTGCGGATCTTGTCGAACACCCCGGTGTAGGTGGCCGGGTTGGAACGCGGCGTGCGGCCGATCGGCGACTGGTCCACTCGAACCAGCTTGTCCAGGTGGTCCAGCCCGGTGACCCTGGTGTGTCGGCCGGGGACTTGCCGGGCACCGTTGAGCCGGTTGGCGAGCACAGCCGCCAGGATGTCGTTGACCAGCGTCGACTTGCCGGAACCGGACACACCGGTGACCGCGGTCAGCACGCCGAGCGGAAATGACACGTCGATGTCGCGCAGGTTGTGCTCGCGGGCGCCGACGACGGTCAGTTGACGCTTGCGGTCGACGGGACGCCGGATTGGCGGAATCCCGATGCGCTCCTTACCCGACAGATAGGCGCCGGTGATCGAGTCCGTGTTGGCAAGCAGCTCTTTGTAGGTTCCGCTGTGCACGATGCAGCCGCCGTGCTCGCCGGCTCCCGGGCCGATGTCGACGACCCAGTCGGCATGCGCGATGGTGTCCTCGTCGTGCTCGACGACGATCAGCGTGTTCCCCAAATCCCTTAAGCGGGTGAGGGTTTCGATGAGACGACGGTTGTCGCGCTGGTGCAGGCCGATGGACGGCTCGTCGAGCACGTACAGCACGCCCACCAGCCCGGAGCCGATCTGCGTCGCCAGCCGGATGCGCTGCGCCTCACCGCCGGACAACGTGGCCGCCGCGCGCGACAGCGACAGATACTCCAGCCCCACATCGAGCAAAAAGCCCAGCCGCGACTGGATTTCCTTGAGCACCTGCCCGGCGATCGCCTGCTCGCGCTGACCCAACGTCAGCGCATTGAGGAAATCCGCGCAGTCCGAGATGGACAGCTCGCAGACCTCGGCGATCGACTTCTTGCCGCGCTCCCCTGCGGCCAGTGACACCGCCAGGATCTCCGGCTTGAGCCTCGTGCCCTGGCACACCGGGCAGGGCACGTCGCGCATGAAGCCTTCGTAGCGCTCCTTCATCTGCTCGGACTCGGTCTGAGCCATCTTGCGTTGCAAGAACGCCAGCACGCCTTCGAAATCCGCGTAATAGGACCGGGTCCGGCCGTACCGGTTGCGGTAGCGAACGTGCACCTGCTCGTCGGCGCCTTCCAGAATCGCCTTGCGCGCCTTGGCCGGCAGCTTGCGCCACGGCGTGTCGACATCGAAGCCCAGCGCGTCGCCGAGGCCGGCCATCATCCGGACGAAGTACTCGGCGGTGTGGCCCGTCGACCACGGCGCCACCGCACCCTCGGCCAGGGTGCGATCCGGGTCGGGTACCACCAGGTCGGGGTCGACCTCCTTGCGGATGCCCAGACCGGTGCATTCGGGGCAGGCGCCGTAGGGCGAGTTGAACGAGAACGACCGCGGTTCCAGATCGTCCACCGCCAGCGGGTGCCCGTTGGGGCAGGCCAGCTTCTCGGAGAACCGCTGCTCGCGGGCATGGTCGTGCTCGTCACGCTCGTCGGGGAACTCCAGGACCACGATGCCGTCGGCCAGGTTCAGCGCGGTCTCCACCGAATCGGTGAGCCGCTGCTTGGCGGAGGCC
>NZ_DATJYB010000583.1:0-6238 GCF_035499775.1 Mycobacterium sp.
ATGGGTGTGGCTGGCGACCAGCCCGGTGCAGGTGATGTGGATGACGTCACCACCCGCGACCGGAAGGGCATCGGTGTTGCTGACGCTCTGGGTCGTGTTGTTGTAGGTACACGTGGACGTGCCTGGGGGCGTTGATGTGGCGCTGGCTGGCGGTGCTGCCAGCGCCGCGGCGCTGGCGCTCGCGGCGACCAGCAGTGCGGTTCGAACGGTGATGCGCATCGGGGGCTCCATTCTGGCTGGGGAATTGTGCGGATCCTAGCCACACAAACAAGTTCCACCATGAAAACCTTCGAATGAATGGTTCGCGCCCAATCTTCCGGCACTCGAGCACCGACGCAGTCAGCCCGCACCGGGCAGCCACGACAAGTAGGCGATGACGAGCGGACGACGACAAGAGACGGCGGTCCCGATCAGCACCTCACATCGAGTCCATATCGAGAATTCGATCGAGAGCATCCGCGTGAATGCTGGAGGCAGTTTCGCCGCAAAATCTGGGCGACTATCGGATCGCTGAGTCGGGGGACGGAACAGAAAGTTCGAACGCCGCGAAGAGCGCCATGTTGGCTCTTCCGCCGCATTGAGGCCCGACCATGGCCCACCGGCACCGTGTCAGGAAATTCACTCTTGACGTCAGCGCATCGCTGGGTCAGAGTGTCCGCCACTCGTACGACGCTTCTGTTGCCTTTTGGTTTCGCAATGGAAAATCGCAAGCGACGACAGAGTCAGGCGCAAAGACGAGAGAGGAGAGATCGCAGGCGCGGAGGGGCGCTCGTCCCTCGCCGCGCCGCTCCTGATGGGCAGCATGTAGGTCTTTGCCTGCGCGTGTCCGCGAGTTTCAAGCACCAACACGGATAAGGAACGAGTTAGGTCTAGCAACTCCCAGTCCCACAGGAGGTACACGCAATATGAAGGTCCTCAGATCGCGGCATCGACTTGGTGCCCTCATCGCGACGGGCGCGATCGGCGCCGCTAGCGTGGTGGCGCTCGCAGCGTCGCCGGCCAGCGCGACGTCGACGCCCCCGAGCACGTCCACCTGCACCTATACCAACGTCACGCAGGGCGGCTCCGGACAAGCGGACGTGGTCACTAACGTTCACGCAGGCGACCACATCGGCATCAGTTGCACCGGCCTGCCGGCCAGCAACAGCATGGCCATCATCGAGGTCAGCCCGCTCGGCGAGGTCGACGCGGCCAACGGTGCGTCCTACTCCGTGGGCGCTTCGGTGACGCTGGCCAACTCGGACGCATCCGGAAACATTCCGAGCGCGACCTACACCGTCCCGGCCTTCGGTTCCGGTGCCGCCGGCGATCCGAACGCACAGTGCCCGCCCACCCAAGCGCAGGTCAACGCCGGTCTAGTCGACTGCATCCTGGTCGTCGCCGACCTGACCGCCGGTAACGTTCAGGAGAACGTCGCACAGCTCGTCTACCCAGGCCAGCCGACGCCGCAGACACCGGCGCTTTCGGTCACCCCGAACACCGGCACCGGCCGCGCCGGCGACACGTTCTCGGTGTCCGGCACCGGATTCTGGGGATCGGCGTTCGGTGCGCCGACCGACAACACTCAGTCCGCGGCATGCCAGGCCGAGACTCCGTCGTACCTGTCGGGCGCCATTCCAGCCGCCACGATCCTCGTGGGCGGCGTTCCGGCCGGCACGGGCAAGATTACATGCACCACGTACGACCACAGCACGGGCACGTTGACACCTGCCACGCTGACCGCGACCAACGTCACGATCCCGGCAGGGGGCGACAACAGCGGTATCGCGGTGCTGGAGCCGAACATCACGTTCTCGCCCGGCAACGGCCCGAGCAACACGGTGATGGGAAATGCGGCGTTCAGCTACCTGCCCGCAACCAGCGCGGCAGCAAACCCGACCAGCGGTGGCGTGGGCGTGAGCGTCAGCCTCACCGGTGATGGGTTCGACCCGCAGGGCGGCACGCCAACCGTGTCGTTCAGCAACGGCACCCCGGCGACCGCCGGTACCGCGACGGTCAATTCGGCCGGCCACCTGATCGGTTCGATCACCGTTGCGGCGAGCGACACGCCCGGTTCGAACGACATCGTGATCAGCCAGACCGCGGCGGATGCCTCGACGATCTCGGTCACGGTTCCGTTCTCGGTGCTGTCGATCAGCGGTGGCCCGTGCAGCACGACCGGTAACCCGGGCACCTGCACGGTCAATCAGGTGATCACCGAGCAGGTCACCGGCGTCACGAGCGGTCTCACGATCCAGGACGGTGCCGACAATGGCAACGCCGCCTGCGCATCAACGAACCCGGACAATATCCACGTGACGCTGACCGGCACCACGCTGAACGGCAAGACGCAGCACGCGACCGGCTGCCTCAACACCGTCCAGATCACCGACGCCCGGGGCACGCTGCCGGGCTGGACCGCCACCGGTGTCCTCGAGACCGACTTCCTCGGCGGCACCCACGGCACGCACGTCTGGGACAACGTGATTCCGGGTAACAACCTGCACTGGACCCCGGCCATCTCGCTGACCTGGCCGTCCGCACCGAACGGTCCGAGCGGTGTGCTCTCCGAGGTTAACAACGGTCCGGCGGCCTACGTGAGCGTCGCTGCCGAGTCCGCGGGGCTGCACGGCACCGGATCGCCCTACAGCACGGCGGAAACCACCACTCCGAACGTTCTGTGCCAGGCACCGGTCGACGGCGGTGGTACCTTCAACTGTGACGCAAGTCTAGACCTCACGGTCCCGGCTTGGGTCTCGAGTGGGGCCTACCAGTCCACCATGGACCTCGTCGTTACCTGATCAACCAGCTCACAGCACGACCATCAACCAGCTCACAGCACGACCGGGGAGCAGCCTTAAGGCTGCTCCCCGGCTCGTTGCGTGACCCGCTCGAGAGATCTGCCATGACTCGTTCCGCGCTGTCCGCCCTGCTCGCCGCCGTCTTGAGCGTCGTCGTGCTACCCCTTGCCCCGGCCGGCGCCACTGCTCATGAGGCGAACGGCCGAGACCACAAGGTCAACGTAAAATGGGCGTTCGGACCCGCCCCAACCAACCACCAGGGCCGGCCGTTCTTCAACTTCACCCAGCCGGCAGGCGGCACGCTGCGCGACCGGGTGATGATCTCCAACTTCGGTAACATCCCACTGACCTTCGACCTGTACGCCGCCGATGGGTACAACCAGGCCGACGGAGCCTTCGTGCTCGCCGAGCGCAAGCAGCCGCGCAAGGACGTCGGCGCGTGGGTCTCACTGCCGGTTAAGGCCGTCACGGTCGCACCCAAGATGCAATCCCTCATCCCCTTCTCACTCCACGTTCCCGGCTCCGCCACCCCCGGTGACCACGCCGGTGGCATCGTGGCGCTGCAACGGCCGATCTCCGCACCGCCCGGACAGGGCTTGAACGTCGTCGCGCGGCACGGCATCGGCGCCCGCATCTACCTCCGCGTCCCCGGCCCGTTGCACCCGCAGGTTGCAGTGACGAGCGTCGAAGTGCACAAGTCGTCCGGGCCGCTCGGCGGCGGACACGGAACCGTCGTCGCGACGGTCGTCAATACCGGCAACGTGCGGCTAAACGCCACGGTGACGGCGAAGGCAACCAACATCTTTGGCGGGACGATCAAGACCTTCGCCGCCCAGAAGATCCCCTCGCTGTTGCCCGGCAACACCATCGAAGTGGTCTTCCAATGGCCGAGTCTGCCGAGGATCGGACCGATCCACGTCAAGGTAAACGTCGACGCAGCGAAGGCGAAGGCAGAGGGCGGTACTACGTTCTGGGTGATCCCATGGCTCCTGGTCCTCATTGCGGTCTTGCTTCTGGTCGGGCTCGGCTACTGGTGGCGGCATCGACGACACAACGTCGGACCCGCGACACCGGCCAGCCATCCAGTCGTTGACCCCGAGACTCCCCAACCATCCTGACGATGTGGTCCCCCAGGGGAGTCCTCCTCACGCTGGCGCTCGCGTCGGCTTCGGCCCTGTGGCCGTCTCCCCTGGCTGTCGCCAGCACACCGCCCGCCGTTGTCGCGAACCCGACCCGAGTCGCACCGGGACACACCATCCAGGTGCACGGGCTGCGGTTCCACCCAGGGGAAACAGTCGCCGTACAGGTCTGTGGCGACGGCGGGCTCATCGGGGCACAAGGTTGTGCGCTGAGCTCTCAGGCGACCCTCGACGTGACCGCCTACGGGCAGTTCTCGGCCGCCATCCGCGCGATGATCCCGCCGTCTCCGTGTCCGTGCGTGCTTGAGGTCGACGCGGCACAGTCCGGGACATACCGAATCCCGCTGGCGATCCCCGGCGCTCCTCACGCGCCGCTGGTTCCACCAGCTAAGGCACTCCGGCCGGACGTCACCGTTTCTCACGTTCATTTGAGCGTCCACAACGCTTGGCGCAGCTGGCTGGGGATGTCCACCACCGGCACGCTCGACTACACAGTCACGAGTACAGGCACCGCGCCGGTCGACTCGGCAACGGTGATCGTCGGCACGCACTCATGGCCGAGTGGGGACGACACCATGCCGGCCCCGACTGTCCGCACGCTCAGAGTGGGACAAGTGCGCTCCTTCCGCGTGCCAATCCAGATCGGAGCGCTCACGGCCGGACGTATCACTGCAGACGGGAGCGTTCAGCTGCCGCTCCGATCCACGACGTTCAGTTCGAGCGCGTTCACGTTTCCGTGGGTCCTCGTCGTCGTGGTTGCGCTCCTCGGATACCTGTTGGTAGGTGCGGCTCGCAACAGGCGCCGCGGGAGGCGGACAGGCCCTTCGGCGGAGGCGATACGAACCCAAACCTCCGGCCCGACGCCCGAGGCGACCGCTCTCGAGTACAACGTCGGTATCGATACAATTCTTGGCGCCGCGTCCAAGATGGATGACTGAGTCTGCGCAACTGTTGGCATCAGGAGTAGGCGGGCGGTGACGACACCCGCTCCCGCATCCCGAGGCGATGCCCCGTGCCGCCACTGGGCCCGCAACATCACTCCCCGCGCGAACGAGGCCCTGGGTAGGTCTCCAGAAGACACTATGGGTGTTCAGGTCGCTCGCGACAAAAGAGGCCTTGTCAGAGGCGAAATGGAACTGTAATTGTCGGCTCGCGTCTTGTGAATGCAATAGGCACAAGCGATCGCGACAATCATTTCTCGCAGCCAGAAAAACTCGATAGCTTCCACATAGCAAACACCGGGCGCGGTTAGTATTGAGCGATTCGACTAGGCCGCCGCTAACCTACGAGTTGTAGTATCTCCTCTCATCGTCGGCACAACTCGATGAGCAATCATGTCCTCTCGCCTGGCAAGTGTAGTCCGTTTCTGATAAATCCGCAGGAATGGCCCTAAGGCCCAGGTCGCGTAATCTCCTCCACGGAAGACTTAATAAAGAACTTTAGAAAACCGGGGAGCTACGCAGGGCGCTAAAGCCCTCGCATGGCTAGTGCTCCCTTACTGAACTTGATGCGAACGCAAGTTAGCTTGTCCTTTGGGCAAACTCCTCCCGTTAGCGGTGATAATTCCTGAAAAACCCCCTGCCGATTCCACAGCCCCATCGATCCGAAATCATTAGATTCGTTTCATCGGGGTCAACATCAGGAGTCTCGTGCTGATGATCATCGTCCGAATGATCAAGTCGCCACACGGACGTATTTCCGTGCAATCTTCTGCCTCGTGCGGCGGGACCTAACCTCCTCCTTCGGCACGTCGAAGGCCGTCCTGGCGGAAGGCGTGGCCGTCGTCGCGGACGGCCAGATCGAAGGGTTCCTGTGCTGTACCCCCCGACGTTCGGCGTGCGCCGCCGAGGAACGAGGACGTCGTGGCCGTATCGTGCCGAGACTCGTCCGCCCGAGCCGCGGCCGACACCGGCAGGCCTTCACTGCCATAGCCCTCGAGATTCGACCGGGTGCCGGGTCCGTTCGGCTTGTGACCGCTGTGAGGATCACTACCGGAGAACCCAACGAAGTCGTACAGGCCGAGCGCCCGCCCGGCAAGAGTCCCCTGTTGGCGGTTCTCGTAATCGATGTCGATCTTGCGGGCATCGAGAACCGTCCGGAGGCTATCGCAAGTCGCCGACATCTCGAGTCCTCCTTCGTGACAAGAGTCCTCCTTCGTGGCAGTCGACCCGCCCGCTTCGCTCGGCCGCCGAATCCGTGCTCGGTAGCCGACCGGTCGGTCAGTAGCCGACCGACCGGTCAGTAGCCGCTCGGTAAGTCAAGCAGTGGGCGCTTGGCAAGTCAAGACAATGAACTTGGTAATCAACACGAGCGGGAGAG
>NZ_DATJYB010000584.1:0-5217 GCF_035499775.1 Mycobacterium sp.
GTAAACGGAGCGTGGAAGCCGTGATAGAGCAACACCAATCCGACTGCAATAGCGCGCATACCCTCAATATCAGGCCGGAATCGGGCGCTAACTGGCGTACCCTGATCTGCGATGGCCGGTGGTCTCGGGCGAGGGAGCACAGCGAGCCGATTTTCGGTTGTTCCCGTGGGTTGTTCCGGCTGCAGCGCCGAGGGGCTGTATCCCAATTCGGCTGAGTCTGAGGACGAAACGCTGCTCATGTTTCGGCTGCCAATCAGTTATGCAATCTGTTATGTGAAGTGCTGCGCGACCCGCGGCCTGACCGAGAAGAAAGATGTTGCAGATGCGGCCTGCCGATGTCTTGGTCGCTCCATCGGCAGGCGGTTAAACCTTCGCCCGCCGCCCACGGTGGGCTTCGGTGCGGCGTGCGCGTTCGCTGACCCCGGTTCCGTTCGTCTATGCCGTGGCTCTGCCCGCCTCGGCTATGCAGCGCGAACAGGTCAGCGCGTTGACCGCAGTCTGCCTAAGGTCCCATGTCGCTCCTAACGGAAGCAGGCCGACCCGGAAGCAGGCCGCGGTTACAGCAACCGGTGAGTGTGACCGTATGTATATACCGATGATGCACCTTGCGCTAGGATATACATCCTAATTGGCACCAAGCAAGGCAGTTTGCATACGTATCGTCGGCCAGCCAGGCTAAACGCATCCATACGAACGGGATACGAAGGGGAACGCAGTATGAACTATCGACAGTGGGAGGGGTCAATCTCGGTAGAACCGGGGGAGCTGAAATCTATGGTCAACGCATCGAGCCAACCGACCACAGCGACGATTAGGCGAGTAGGCGCGGCGCTCCAGCGCTACCCCCTGGTCTATCGGACCGCGTTGCTGGGCTTTCAGGCCGCAGGTCTGGTTCGGCGCCCCCGACAGCTCGACCGCTATTGCAATGAGGTTCCACCGGAGAAACGGTGCCTGTCCATCGGTTCTGGCCTGAACGTGATGGACGGCTGGCTGAGCACCGACCCGGTGCCGGTTCGACCCGCGACCGTGTATCTCGATGCGACCAAGCGCTGGCCGATACCGCCGGAGTCGTTTCGCTACATGGTTTGTGAACACATGATCGAACACGTGCCGTACGAGGCCGGGTTGCAGTTGATCAGCGAGGCACATCGGGTGCTGCAGCGCGACGGTGTGTTGCGCATCTCGACGCCGAACCTGGATGTGTTCCGGCGGCTGCCAGACTCCGACGATCCGGATGCCGAAGAATACATTCGGTGGAGCAACCGCACGTACGGGTCAGCCGCGGAGCGCGCGGATGAAGCCAGTTCAGTTCACGTGCTGAACCGCATGATGCGCGAATGGGGTCACATCTACCTCTACGACGAAGACACGTTGCGCCGGGTGCTCACGCGCGCCGGGTTCCGCCAGGTCGTACGGTGCGAGCCAGGGATGTCTGAACACGATGAACTGGTCGGTGTAGACCGGCACGCGGACGCCATCGGTGATCTGGCTAACCGCATCGAGTCCCTGATTCTCGAAGCTACTGCCTGAGCCGGTGCCTTGGTGCCGATGAGCTAGTGTCCTGCGCCGGAAGTTGATTGATTAACTGTGGACTTGACGGGTGGCGAAACGGGGCCGTCCGGTGAGTGCGGTGGTGTTGACCGACCAGGAGCGCGAGACGTTGCAGCGGTGGGCGCGACGGGCGAAGTCCTCGCAGGCGCTGGCGCAGCGGTGTCGCATTATGTTGGGTTGTGCGGCAGGTAAATCCAACAAGGAGGTGGCCGCCGAAGTAGGGGTGTGGCCGCAGACGGTGTGCAAGTGGCGGCAACGGTTCGTAGAGAGTCGACTCGATGGGCTGACCGACGAGTCGCGTCCAGGTGCTCCGCGCACGATCGACGACGAGCGGATCGAACAGGTCGTGGTGGCGACCCTGGAACGCCAGCCAGCCGATGCCACCCACTGGTCGCGGGCCTCGATGGCCAAAGAGTCCGGGTTGTCGAAATCGACAGTCGGCCGGATCTGGAAGGCATTCGCGCTCAAACCCCATTTGGTCGATACGTTCAAGCTCAGCAACGACCCGCAGTTCATCGACAAGGTCCGCGACGTCGTCGGGTTGTACCTGGACCCCCCCGGAAAAGGCCCTGGTGCTGTGCGTAGACGAGAAATCCCAGATTCAGGCCCTGGACCGCTCTGCGCCGGTGCTGCCGATGATGCCCGGGCTGCCCGAACGACGCACCCATGACTAGTGCGTCACGGCATCACCACCTTGTTCGCGAGTTGGACGTGGCCACCGGACAGGTCTACGGCTCGATTCATCGCCGACACCGCGCCGTCGAGTTCAAGAAGTTCCTGACCAAACTGGATACGCAGATCCCCGCTGAGCTCGATGTGCATCTGATCTGCGACAACTACACCACCCACAAGACCCCGACGGTCGCCAAATGGTTGGACGTCCACCCTCGATTCCACATGCACCACACCCCGACCTACTCGTCCTGGCTCAACCAGGTCGAACGCTGGTTCGCGCTACTGACCGACAAGAAACTGCGCCGTGGCGCCCACCGATCAATCCAGGCCCTGGAGAAAGACATTCGCGACTGGATCGCCCACGGAACCAAAACCCCCAGCCCTTCACCTGGACCAAGACCGCCGACGAAATCCTCGAAAGACTCAACCCATGTCTTCAACGAATTCCTGGCGCAGGACACTAGGTCAGGGCGGCGTTTCGAGCCTCAGAATTTGGCCGTTCCAGTGCGTGCCAACGGGATAGGTGGGCACCCCGCGTCGCATCGCGACCGAATGGCTTCGCCATGCGGCCGCCGCCGGCACCGTCCCGGCAACCAGGAAGCCGTCGCGGCGATGCGTTCGACTCAGTTCCTCGCTGGGTCCGGGCGGTCTGTTGTTGAGCCAGTACGCCGAGTGAGCGGACACTTCACGGCAGTTTAAAGACTAAGAGTTGCCTATTTAGCTAGTATCTTGTCTAATAGTATGTGAGAGTCGAACTAAGTGCATTACCGGTATATATACCGCCGGACCAGGCGCCGCGGAAATTGTGGCCCGCCTCAGGGGTGGGGTCGGCCTGCTTCCATCAGGACAGGAGGAGCGCATGTCGTTCATGACCACATTGGGTCCATTGGAGATTCCATGAGAGTGGTCGTCAGCGGTGGCGCCGGTTTTCTGGGGTCACATCTCTGCGAAGCCTTGCTGGACCGGGGAGACCACGTCGTCTGCCTAGACGACTTGTCGACAGGCTCACTGAATAACATCGCACACCTTCTCCGCCGACCGACACTGGAGGTCGTCAAAACCGACGTCAGCGATGAGGTGAACGTAGCCGGACCCGTCGACGTCGTCGCTCACCTCGCCAGCCCAGCGTCACCCCCGGATTACCACCGTCGTCCGTTGGAGACGCTCGCCGTCGGTAGCCGGGGTACGGAAAACATGCTCCGTCTGGCCCAGCGCCAGAGAGCGAGATTCATCCTCGCCTCCACCAGCGAGGTCTACGGCGACCCGCTCGTGCACCCCCAACCCGAGGACTATTGGGGCAACGTTAATCCTGTAGGACCGCGCAGCGTCTACGACGAGGCCAAACGGTTCGCAGAGGCCCTGTCGATGGCCTACCGCCGCAGCTTAGGCGTCAATGTCGGCCTGGTGCGGATCTTCAACACCTACGGTCCCGGCATGCGTCCGCACGATGGCCGAGTGGTGTCCAGTTTCATCACGCAGGCCCTCAACAGGCAGCCGCTAACCATCTACGGGGATGGGGCGCAGACCCGCAGCTTCTGCTACGTCGACGACCTGATCCGCGGAATTGTCGCCATGCTCGACTGTGACGAACCGGGACCGGTGAATTTGGGGAACCCGACCGAACACACCATCACCGAGCTGGCCGACCTCGTCCTTCAGATCACCGGCTCGTCGTCGACCCTGGAGCACCACGCGTTGCCAACCGACGACCCCACTCGTCGCTCGCCGAGCATCGCTCGGGCACAGGAAAGTCTGGGCTGGCGCCCGGAAGTGCCGATCGAGGAGGGGTTGCAGCGCACCGTGAAGTGGTTTGAGTCGCGGCCGCGGCAGGTAGCCGCGGCGGCCGACCTAGTGGCGGGTGCCCAAGACCAGGGATCATCCAGCGTCAATTTGCGTGACGTGGTCGTGGACCAGGTTGAGTTTACGACGCGCCGAGCAATCGCTCACTCCGCGGGTGCGACGTTGCATCCGGCTCACATCGCGACTGCGAATCGGGAAAGGATCGCGCCTAATCATGCCTCTTGATCAGATCCCGGCCTCCCCTCCCGTGCGCCCGCCCAAGGTTTACCGACTTGCGGTCGTCGGCACTGGATACGTCGGGACTGTCGTCGCCGCATGCTTCGCCCACCTGGGCTACGAAGTCACCGGCATCGAGACCGACACGGCCAAACTCGCTCAGTTGCGGGTCGGGCAAATCCCCTTCCACGAGCCGGGACTCGAGGATCTGGTGAACTCGTGCCTGCGCGCAGGACGGCTCCGCTTCACGGCGGAATACGCGGACGCAATCACCGTCGCCGACGCGGTCTTTTTGTGTGTCGGGACGCCTCCGCTCCCCGACGGAAGCGCCGATGTGTCCGCGTTGAACGATGCCGTCCGGTCGGTGGCGGCGGCTGTCCGACGTCCGGTAACGGTCGTCACCAAGAGCACCATCCCGCTAGGCGCCGCCCAGTCGGTGTGCAGGGTCCTTCGAGACACACTCGCCCAACGGAACGGTCAGGCGGCGCCCGTTACCCTTGTGCACAATCCCGAGTTCCTACGCGAAGGCAACGCGATCGGTGACTTTCTTCATCCCGACCGAGTAGTCCTTGGCAGTGAGGATGCGCAGGCAGTCAGACTCGTGGCCGACTTGTACCGGCCGATCCTGCAGCAGTCGTTCAACGGCGCCGACCCGACGAAGCGACCCGGGTTGCTGTGTACCGATCTCACCACGGCCGAGGCGGTCAAGTATGCGAGCAACGCTTTCCTCGCTACAAAGATCAGCTTCATCAACGAGCTGGCCAATATCTGCGACCGAGTGGGCGCTGACGTGACCAGCGTCGCCACCGGCATGGGACTTGACCATCGCATCGGCGCCGAGTTCCTGTCCGCCGGCCTAGGGTGGGGCGGGTCGTGCTTCGGTAAGGACCTGTCGTCGCTAATCACTACCGCGCGCCGTGAAGGCTACGAGCCAGCGCTGCTCACCGCCACCGCGGAAGTGAACAACCGACAGCA
>NZ_DATJYB010000585.1:0-7627 GCF_035499775.1 Mycobacterium sp.
CCATGTGCCCGCAGCCGCGGGGGCAGTCGTCGATCGCCTCGGCCAGATCCGAGAAGGCCATCAGCACGTCGTCGGGCTCGATGTGGGCCAACCCGAAGGAGCGGATGCCCGGGGTGTCGATCACCCAACCCGAACCCTCGAGGGGCAGCGCGACCGACTGGGTCGACGTGTGCCGGCCCCTGCCGATCTCGGTCACCTCCCCGACGGCCCGATCCGCTTCGGGCACAAGCCGATTCACCAATGTCGACTTGCCGACCCCGGAATGGCCGAGCAGCGCGGTGATCTCGCCGGCGAGCAGGTCGGCCACCGCCAGCAGGGGATCGTCGACGCCCGCGGCGACCACGGTCAGGTCGAGGTCCTCGAATTGCTTGGCGAACGGTTCCGGTGGGGCCAGGTCGGTTTTGGTGAGGCACAGAATCGGGGCCAGGCCCCCGGCGTACGCGGCGATCAGCGCCCGGTCGACCAGACCGGTGCGCGGCGGCGGGTCGGCCAGTGCCACCACGATCAACAGTTGGTCCGCGTTGGCGACCACCACGCGCTCGGTCGGGTCGGTGTCATCGGCGGTGCGCCGCAACACCGTTCGCCGCTCGCCGCGCCGCACGATGCGGGCCAGGGTGTCGGGGCGTCCGGACAGATCGCCGACCACGTCGACGTCGTCGCCGACGACGATCGGGGTGCGGCCCAGCTCGCGCGCCCGCATGGCCGTGACCCGTCGGTCCGGGTCGCGGTCCAGCACACACCCCCAGCGGCCGCGGTCGACGCTGACGACCATCGCGGCCTCGGCGTCGGCGTGCTCGGGGCGGGTCTTGGTCCGTGGTCGCGAGCCCCTGCCGGAGCGGACCTTGACGTCGGACTCGTCGTAGTCGCCGGGCCTCAAGCGCCGGGCCCGACCATTTCGGTCCACAGCTGCGCGAACTGCGGCAGCGTCTTGGTGGTGGCGCCGATGTCGTCCACCCCGACCCCGGCCACCCGCAGCCCGACGATGGCGCCCGCCATCGCCATCCGGTGATCGGCATAGGCGCGCCAGGTACCAGGCCCCAGCGGTGTCGAGGTGATCACCAAGCCGTCGGTCGTCTCCTTACAGTCGCCGCCCAGGCGGTTGATCTCGGCGCTCAGCGCGGCGAGCCGGTCTGTTTCGTGGCCGCGCAGATGGGCGATGCCGGCCAGGCGTGACACCGATCCCGGGGTGGCCAGCGCGGCCAGTGCCGCCACCGACGGCGTCAGCTCGCCGACGGCACGCAGGTTGACGTCAAAGCCGTCGTAGACCGCCGATCCGCTCACCTCGAGGGATGAATCAGTATGGGTGACAACGGCATTCAGCTTACGCAGGATGTCCAGGATGTGGTCGGCGGGTTGTACGCTGGTGGCCGGCCATCCGGTGATCCGCACGGTGCCGCCGGTGACCACCGCGGCTGCCAGGAATGCGACGGCGTTCGTCAAGTCGGGTTCGACGTCCCAATGCCGGGCCGCGACAGCGCCGGCGCGCACCTGCCAGCGGTTCGGGGTCGAGTCGTCGACGTCGACATCGGCCTGCCGCAGCATCTGCACCGTCATCGCGATGTGCGGCGCGGACGGCAGCGAGGCGCCGGTGTGTTGCACGGTCAGGCCCTCGGTGAACGACGCCCCGCACAGCAGCAGCCCGGACACGAATTGCGACGAGGCGGACGCGTCGATGGCCACGGTGCCGCCGGCCACCGATCCGCTGCCCTGCACCCGGAACGGCAGCCCGCTGCCCTCGACGGGGACGCCGAGACCGCGCAACGCATCGAGCAGCGGTGCGATGGGCCGAGCGCGGGCCTGATCGTCGCCGTCGAAGGTCACCGGCGTCGCGCTCAGCGCCGCCAGCGGCGGAACGAACCGCAACACGGTGCCCGCCAGGCCGCAGTCCACCCGCGCGTCGGGGCCCGGTTCGATCCGGCCGCTGACCGTCAGCTCGGAACCGTCGCCGTCGACGCGCAAACCCAGGGTCCGCAGGGCTCCGATCATCAGGTCGGTGTCGCGGCTGCGCAGCGCGCCGGAGATGGTCGAGGTGCCTCCCCTGGGCGAGCCCGGGGGCCCCAGGCCCTGCGCGGCTGCCAGCGCGGCCAGCACCAGCGTCCGGTTGGTCTGTGACTTCGAGCCCGGCACGGTGACCGTCGCGTGCACCGGTGTCGACGCGTGCGGGGCCCGCCATGTGCTCACTCGTCCATCATTGCGTGTCACGGCGCTCTGCCACCATGGAGACATGTGCGGACGGTTTGCGGTCACGACGGATCCGGCCCTGTTGGCCGAGAAGATCAAGGCAATCGATGAAGCTACAGCAGCCACTGACACCCGGGCCCCGGCGCCGAATTACAACGTGGCGCCCACCAACACGATCGCCGCGGTGGTGTCGCGGCACAGCGAGCCCGACGACCGGCCGACCCGCCGGGTGCGGCTGATGCGCTGGGGATTGATTCCGCCGTGGGTCAAGGCCGGTCCCGACGGCGCACCGGACAACAAAGGGCCGCTGCTGATCAACGCGCGCGCCGACAAGGTCGCCACTTCGCCCGCCTTCCGGAGTTCGGCGAAAAGCAAGCGCTGCCTGGTGCCGATGGACGGCTGGTACGAGTGGCGGCCCAATGCCGAGAAGAAGTCCCCGAAAACCCCGTTCTTCATGCATCGCACCGACGGGGACCAGCTGTTCATGGCCGGGCTGTGGTCGGTCTGGAAGCCCGCTAAAGACGCCACGCCGCTATTGAGCTGCACGATCATCACCACCGACGCGGTGGGGGAGCTGGCCGGGATCCACGACCGGATGCCGCTGGTACTGGCCGAGCACGATTGGGATGGCTGGCTGAATCCCGACGCACCCCTGGACACCGAGCTGTTGGCTCAGCCCCCCGACGTGGACGGCATCGAGTTGCGGGAAATATCGACGCTGGTCAACAACATCCGCAACAACGGGCCCGAGCTGCTCGAGCCGGCCGAGCCGCAGCCCGAGCAGATCACGCTGCTGTAGCGCGCTCGTACACCGTCACCCGATCGTGTTGACCCCACCATTGAACCGGCAGGTGAGAATCGGCTTCGGTCCAATCGGCATCAAGCATGAGGTGCAGCTGATCGTCGCCGGTGCCACGGCCGTGGCCCTCGCCGATGTAGATGACGCGGTTCCCCTGGTAGGCCAGCAATGTGCGGGCGCCGACGTCTTGTCCGTGCGGTGGCCACGAAAGGAATAGCGTCCGGTCCGGATGCAGCGCCACTGCTTCGGCGCAGTCTTTCGCGCACACTTCGGCGTAGAGGTCGTCGCCGTGCCAGCCATTGGTGATCAACTCGGTACCCGGGTTCAGGTCGTAGCAGACGACATCCACGCCGACCTGCGCAAGGAGATAGGCCCAGTAGCCGGTCCCGGCGATCGGATCGACCAGGCCGCCCTGCGCGTGCCTAGCGACGAACGCCACGGTATCGGGGTCGGGGATGGTCCAGCAGTACTTGCGGACCAGCCTCAGCCGGTTCGGCGACCGGGCCATGCTTTGGTCGACGGTGCGGTCCAAACGGTAATAGCCGACCACCGGGTTGCCTTGCAGATCATCGGTGTCGACGCAATCCTTGACCGCCTGCCAGTAGGGATTGTCGATGGTCGCTCCCGGTGCGTGATTTCGTCCTCAGATTTTAGTGGCCGGCCCGCTCCTCTGCCACGCAACGCAGTCGTGGTCAAGCCAACGTAGTCAGGGCGCATTGTCTGCCGTCGACAACCGGCGGCTCACCTTTGTCGGCCAGCGACGGAATCCTGTCGGCAGTCGCCGCATAGCATGCGTGTGTGTCGTACACCTACACCTTCGAGGACATCCAGAACCGTCCCGTCGCGGTGATCGGGGCGGGAACGCTGGGCCGCCGCATCGCGCTGATGCTCGCCAGCCGCGGGGGCACCGTGCGGATCTACGCGCGACGCGCCGAACAGCGCGACGAGGCGGCGCAATATGTGACGGAGAACTTGCCAAAGCTATTGGCTGACCGGGGTTTTGGCGAGGAAGGTGGGGCGGTGGGTGCGGCGTCGTTCGAAGAGGCGTTGGACGACACCTGGCTTGTCGTCGAGTCCGTCCCGGAGAAGCTGGAGATCAAGATTCCGCTGTGGGGCGAGATCGACCGGGTCGCGCCGCCGGACACCATCTTCGCGACCAATTCGTCGTCCTACCCGTCGCGCCTGATGGCCGAAAACGTGCGCGACAAAACGCGTCTGTGCAACATGCACTTTTACATGCCGCCGCAATTCAACGCGCTCGACCTGATGTCGGACGGTGAGACCGACCGTGGCCTGCTGGACACCTTGCTGAGCGTCCTGCCCGAGTTCGGCGTGCATCCCTTCGAGGCGCGCAAGGAGTGCACCGGCTTCATCTTCAATCGGGTCTGGGCCGCGATCAAACGCGAGTGCCTGGCGGTGGTCGCTGAGGGGGTGGCCCGCCCCGAGGATGTCGACGGCATGTTCAAGATCAACTGGGGGGTGCCGGCCGGGCCGTTCCAGCTGATGGACGTCGTCGGCTTGGACGTGGTGCTCGACATCGAGAATAACTACGCCGAAGAGTTCCCGTATCTGCCCAAGAGCGTGCGGGATCTGCTGCAGGACTACGTCGATGCGGGCAAGCTCGGCGTCAAGACCGGCGAGGGCTTCTATACGTACTAGCGTCTGTTCGTGCTGCTTAACCGTTGCTGAGAACCAAGCGCCAGTTGCCCGGGGCCTTAGGATCCGGAACGCACCAGAAGTTGTTCCAGTTGAACGGTGGTGTCCTGGCCTTCACGGCGGGTCCGGCGTCCTGACAAGCCTGGTGCGTCGGATAGTTGCCCTCGGTCTGCAGCGTGTCGGCCCTGCTGATGCCCACACCGGCCGTCACCAACCCGGCCGAAGCCAGCACACCCGCGGCGACAAACGTGAAAATCGATCGCTTCATATCCATCCACTCCTTTGGTGCTCCAGCATGGAGATACAGCAATACGTTAGGTCTAGTCGACCCACTACACAGCCTTATCGCGGATACGCTCACGCCTGTTACAGCGACACCGCGGTGGCGACAGCCTCCAGCAGACGGGCGAGTTGCGTGGCATCCTTGATCGTGCGGTCTCCGCCGACGAGTCGGGTGAACACGCCCGCGATGAAGGTGGTGACGGCCGTCGCCCGCGCGGCGATCAGCGCGGGGTCGTCGGTGCCCGGCTGCAGGTGAGCGATGGCGTCATGGGCCATAGCGATGACGCGCGCCGCGAACGACTGGGCCGTCTCGGCGAGATCGGGGTCCCGTGCGGCGCCGAGTAGCAATTCATGCCGCGCCCGGTTCAGCATCAGGCCCGGCCCGTCGGCCTGCATCATGGTGAGCTCGGCCAGGTGCGCGAACGGCGAGAGCGGGTCGAGCGGCTCGTCGATCACCGATTGCATATTGGCGACATCGATCTCGACGACGCGCTTGCCGACGCCGCGCAATAGGGCCGCGCGGGTGCGGTAGTAGTACGACGTGGTGCCCTCGGGTACCCCCGCGTAGCGGTCGACCTGTCCGTGCGTGAGGCCGCGGGACCCCTGTTCGGCCAGCACCCGGATCCCCGCGTCGCACAGTTCGCGGCGGCGTTCGTCGCCGTCGCGTTTCCGGGGTGTGCTGGTCATGGTCACCGGAGGACGGTTCCGCCGTCGATGTTGACGACCTGGCCGTTGATCCATTCGCCTTCGTCGGACAGCAGGAAAGCGACCAGTGCCGCGATGTCGCCGGGGTCGCCGACGCGAGTTCCGCGGATGCGTTTGAGCGCGCCGGCCTGCAGGTCCGGCCATTGCGGTACGGAGCGGATGGCCTCGGTCGCGGTGAAGCCCGGCGCTACCGCGTTGCAGCGAATGCCCTCCTTGCCCCACCGCGACGCCACGTGGCGGGTGAGGGCGCCGATCCCCGCTTTGGCGGTGGCGTAGGCCGGTCGGGCGGGCTCGCCCTGGAACGCCGCCGCCGAGGACATGTTGACGATCGCCCCTGCGCCGCGGGCGAGCATGCACGGGATGGCGTATTTCATGGCGGCCACATAGCCGCGCAGGTTCACCGTCATCACGCGGTCCCAGACTTCGAAGTCGATGTCGACGACGTCGGTGTCGGCACGGATGGTGCTCATATCGGCGCCCACGTTGAACATTAGGTCGACGCCGTCGTAAGTCGTTGCGGCGCTGCGGATCAGGTCGGCGACCGACGCGGGGTCGGCGAGGTCGAAGGCGACGTGAGTCGCGGTCCCGCCCGCCGCGACGATGCCCGCGGCCGTCTGCCGCGCCGCGTCGACGGCGACGTCGCCGACGACCACACGGCAGCCTTCCGCGCCGAGTCGGGCGGCGGTCGCCGCTCCGATCCCGGTGGCGCCGCCGACCACGACCGCAACCCTGTCTGTCAATCCCCGCAGGCCCATGAATCTTGACATTACCTCTAGAACTATAGAGGATCACCTCTACGGTTCTAGAGGAAGGATGTGGCAATGGCCGGGATTTATCGGGAGCGTCCCGGGGCTGCCGACCTGGCGGCGGCGACCGGCGCTCCCGCGACGCCCCTGGGCAACGACATCTGGATGTCGCCGGGCGTCTCCAACTCCTACGCGGTGGCCACCGACGACGGGCGGGTCATCGTCAACGCCGGGCTGGTGTTCGAAGGGCCGTTGCACCGCAAGGCTTTTGCCGACTTGGCGGGCCCGACGTGGGCCATCGTCATCACACAGGGGCACGCGGATCATTGGGGCGCGGTCAACGCGCTGCGCGATGAAGACACTGCCGTGGTGATGCACCGCAACTATCGCTATTGGCGCGACGACAACCAGCGTCTGATGGGCTACCGCGTGCCCAAGACGGCCTTCGCGTTCCAGAAGTTCACGACCGCCATGGCCGAGCACGCCAAGACGATCGACCCCGCCACCATCGATTTCTCCTTCCCCGAGCCGACCGCGACATTCGACGAACGCCATGAGATGACGGTCGGCGGCCGCAGCTTCGAGCTGGCCTGGACGCCGGGCGGGGAGACCACCGACTCGATTGTGGTGTGGCTGCCTCAAGATCGAATCCTATTCAGCGGCAACCTATTCGGACCGCTGTTCGGCCATGTGCCGAATCTGATGACCATTCGCGGTGACCGGTACCGCGACCCGGTTCTGTATATCGAGTCGCTCAACACGGTGCTGGAGTACGGGCCCGAGAAGATCATCACCGGACATTTCACGCCGATCGAGGGCGCCGACCGGATCGCCGAGGAGGTCACCGCGATGCGCGACGCCATGCAGGTCGTGCACGATCGCACCATCGAGCTGATGAATTCCGGCGCCGATGTGCACACCGCGATGCGCGAGGTCAGCGTGCCCGAGCACCTCGACGTCGGCGAGGGCTACGGCAAGACCTCCTGGAATGTGCGCGCCATCTGGGAGATGTACACCGGTTGGTTCCACCACCGCTCGACCACCGAGCTCTACGGTGTCGCGTCGAATTCCATTGCGGCGGACCTGGTCAACGCCGCCGGAGCGGACGCGCTGGCCAAGGCGGCCCGCACTCATGTGGCGAACGGGCGGCCGGTCGAGGCACTGCACCTCACCGACCTGGTGCTGTCCGCTGAGCCCGGACACGCGGCGGCGCGCGCGGTGGCCGCCGACGCCCACGAAGCGCTGCTGGCCGGTACCG
>NZ_DATJYB010000586.1:0-7154 GCF_035499775.1 Mycobacterium sp.
CCGGGAAGCGACCCGGACCGCAGCCGGGCCCTCGACCGCGGCGACAAAGCGGACATTGGCGCCGTCGAGCATCCCGACGTGAATCGTTTCGCGCAGCCGTTCGCTGAGTGTGCGCATGACCGGCGTGGCGATCGCCGGAACATCGATGCGGCCGAAGATCGCGAACGCCACGCTGGTCAGCGCCGGGCCCGGCAGGTACGCCTTGGACACCGGGTCTTGGCGGACGAACCCGCGGTAGGTCAGCATCGCCAGCAGCCGGTGCGCGGTGGACGACGCCACACCCAGATAGCGGGTCGCCTCACTCAGCCGGATCTGGGGCTGGTCGCCCAACAGCAACAGCAGTTTCAGTGCGTTGTCGACGGACTCGATCGGGTACTGCGGCACAAGCGAATCGGCGGCCTTGTCGCTCTTGTTCGCCATGCCAATGACGTTACCTGCGACCCGTGGTCCGTGAGCTTAGCCGTGCGTGCCGTCGCTGCCAGGCTCGCCCTGATCGCCTTGGATACCGGCGGTGCCGCCCGTCCCACCGGCCGCGCCGCCCGCTCCACCGTCGCCGCCGAGTGCGAGATTTCCGCCGGCGCCCCCGTGGCCGGCCGAACCCGTGTGGCCGTCGCCGCCATCACCACCGTGGCCGCCCATGCCGCCAGTGCCACCGTCACCGGCCGCGCCCGCGGCGCCGGTTGCGCCCGCGCGGCCGATCGTCCCGCCGGCTCCGCCCGCAGCCCCGCTGGCGCCCCCTGCGCCCCCGGTACCGCCGGTGCCACCAACGCCGCCCACGCCGCCGCCGCCTCCGGCACCGCCGGTTATCAGCCCGGTCGTGTGGCCTGTTCCGCCGTCACCACCGACACCACCGATACCGCCGACACCGCCGAGTCCGCCGGCGCCGCCGACACCACCGGCGCCCCCGGCGCCACCGTTACCGATGAACCCGGCCGCACCGCCTTGACCCCCAATACCGCCCGTGCCGCCCGTGCCGCCGGTGCCACCGACGCCGCCCGTGCCACCGCCACCGCCGGCACCGCCAGTTGCATTTTGGGGGGAGACGGGTGTGCCGTCTCCGCCGTGGCCGCCGTTTCCAGCCGCACCCCCGACGGCGCCCGCGCCGCCGGTGCCGCCGGTCCCGCCCGCGCCGCCGGCGCCGCCGTTGCCCGCGAACGTCCCGCCGTTACCGCCGTGACCGCCGGCACCACCCATGCCGCCGCCACTAGCGGCAGCGGTCCCCTGGCCCCCCATACCGCCGCCTCCGCCGGCGCCCCCAACGGCAGTGCCGGTACCGAAATTGTCACCTCGTCCGCCGGTGCCGCCGGCGCCGCCCGCACCACCGTTGGACGCGCCCTGGGCGCCGTTACCGCCGACACCCCCGGTCGCCGTGCCGGAGGCGAACAAGTCGATGGCGCCCTGGCCACCGGTGCCGCCGGCGCCCCCGTTGCCACCGGTGGCGCCGGCGGTGCCTCCGGCGCCACCGTCGCCACCGAGCGCGTCATTCGTACCCTCGCCGACCGCCGTCCCGCCCAGCCCGCCGGGGCCGCCGGTCTGGCCATTACCACCCGCGGTGCCCGAGTTCCCCGTGTTGCCCACGATGGGGTTGGGCGTAGTCCCGTTTACAACGGGTACGAGGCCGGGCGCGGGGGGTGGGCTAGTCGAGCCGGGGTTCGTGCCGTCGGTGCCCGTCAGGCCATTACCGCCCTGGCCACCCGCACCGCCGGCACCAAACCAGTGCGCGTCGCCGCCATTGCCTCCAGTCCCGGGACCGATGAGGGTCGAGGCAGCGGCGCCACCCTGGCCGCCCGCACCACCGCTGCCCGCCAGGAACCCGCCGGCGCCGCCATCACCGCCGTTCGCGCCGTTCCCGCCAAGGCCGCCGACTCCACCATTGCCGTATAAGAATCCCCCGTCGCCGCCTTTACCGCCCAGCTGGCCAGCTCCACCCGCACCGCCGGTGCCACCGCCGCCGAAGACGTTCGCATTGCCGCCGACGCCGCCGACACCGCCGGTGCCACCCGAATCACCCGCACCGCCAAAGCCGCCATTGCCGAACACACCGCCTGCTCCGCCGTTTCCGCCGGCACCGCCGCCGGCACCGCCGGCCCCACCCGTACCGCCACTGCCAATGAAGCCCCCGGCCCCACCCACACCGCCAGTACCACCGGATGAGCCACCAACCCCGCCAGTGCCGCCATTGCCCAACAGGCTCCCGCCCGCGCCGCCCGCGCCGCCGTTAGCACCGGCCCCACCCTGGCCGCCGGACCCGCCAGAGCCGAACAACCCGCCCGCGCCGCCCGCGCCCCCGACTACGCCTGCGTTAGTCGACGCACCACCATTGCCCCCGCTGCCGAACAAAATCCCGCCGTCGCCGCCTGCCTGGCCCACCCCACCAACAGTTCCGCCGTCCGCGCCATTGCCGACCAGCGGGCGCCCTGCCACCGCCACACTTGACGCATTCACCGCAGCCATCGCCGCCTGCAAAGGCGAAGCATTGGCGGCCTCGGCGGCCGCATACGAACTCGCGCCCGAGGTCAGTGCCTGCACGAACTCATCGTGAAACGTCCCCATCCGGGCGCTCAGGGTTTGATACCCCTGCCCGTGCGAGCCGAAAAGCGCCGCAATCGCCGCGGACACCTCGTCCTCAGCAGCCGCCGCAATTCCCGTCGTTGGAGCCGCCGCAGCCGCGTTAGCTGCAGTGAGTGCAGACCTGATCCCCGCCAGGTCTGACGCCGCCGCCTGCACCGCTTCCGGCACCGCAATCACATACGACATGTGCAACCTCCCGCCAGGTCACGCCACCGCGCACAGGCTTAGAAGGCGAATCGTATCGCCGGTCTGGCTCGTTTACGGCGTATTGAGCAGTGCGAGGGCGCCGTTTGCCCAGTTAGTGGCGACGACGCATCTGTGAATATCGAATTCCGCCGGACAGCTGTTACACAGCCGCGGACAATCCTTTGGTACGAAATCCGCACCATTCTTCATGCTTTCGCCCGCAGCAAGTCCGCCCGCGCTCGTATCGTCCGTCGAGTTCGCAAGGCAAGCGGCGTTGCGTGTGAACTGACGGCTTTCAGTGTGCGGGTCGGATCTCCGCCCAGGCTTCACGCGCAAAGCCAAGGATTCACATTTGCCGCCCTTTGCCCGGATCTCGTTATGACGCTTATTGATTGGCAGCCCAGAAAAGCTGCGGTAACCTCTGGCGGCTATGGCGGATATGGCTGATACGGCCAGGGGCAAGCTGATCCTTCTCAACGGCGGATCCGGCGCCGGAAAGACGTCGCTTGCTTTGGCGTTTCAAGATGTCGCCGACGAGTGCTGGATGCACCTGGGCATCGACGTGTTCTGGATGGCCCTGCCCCCAAGCAACTCGATCTGGCGCGGGTGCGGCCCGAGTACTACAGCTGGGACAGCGTGGTCGAGTCCGACGGACTGGACTGGTTCACCGTGCATCCGGGCCCGATCTTGGACCGCGCCATGCACGCCCGCTACCACGCCATCCGGACCTACCTGGACAACGGCATGAACGTTGATCGCCGACGACGTGATCTGGAAACGCGAGTGGCTGGTGGACGCTCTGCAGATCTTCGACGGCTGCCGGGTCTGGATGGTGGGGGTGCACGTGTCGGATGCCGAAGGATCCCGCCGGGAACAGGAACGCGGTGACCGCTACGCCGGCTGGAACCGGGGCAGCGCCTGCGCCGCCCATGCCGACGCAGAGTACGACTTCGCGCTCGACACCACGGCCTGTCCGACTGCCACGCTGGCGCGCGATCTGCACGCGCGATACCAGGCATGTCGCGAGCCCACGGCTTTCCACCGGTTGCAGAAGCGCTTTCTGTCCTGAAACCCGGAAAATATGCCCGCTTCCTTATACCGTCGGATGGTCAGCCGAAGAGAGAGCAGCGCAGTGAATTTCATAGTTTTGCCACCCGAGATCAATTCGGCGCTCATTTTCAACGGTGCGGGTTCGGAACCGATGCTGGCGGCGGCGACAGCCTGGGACGGGCTGGCCGCCGAGTTGGGGTCGGCGGCCGAGTCGTTCGGGTCGGTGACCTCGGGGTTGGTGAGCGGTGGCTGGCAGGGCGCGGCCGCGGCGGCGATGACGGCCGCGGCGGCACCCTATGCGGCATGGCTCAGCGCGGCGGCAGCGCGAGCTGCCGAGACCGCCGGGCAGGCCACGGCGACGGCCGCCGCCTACGAGGCGGCGCGTGCGGCGACGGTGCACCCGATGGCGGTCGCGGTGAACCGCTCGCAGCTGGTGTCGCTGGTGACCTCAAACCTGTTCGGGCAGAACGCCCCCGCGATCGCGGCCGCCGAAGGCATCTACGAGGAGATGTGGGCCCAGGACGTGACCGCGATGGCCGGCTATCACGCCGGAGCCTCGGTGGCCGCGACGCAATTGGCTTCCCTGCAGCAGTCGCTGGCCAGTCTGGCAGGCCTGAACACCAGCATTGGCAACAATGGCTCCTGGAACTTGGGCATCGGCAACACCGGCAACACCAACCTGGGCAGCGGGAACACCGGCGACTGGAACCTGGGCAGCGGCAACTACGGCAAGACGAACTTGGGCAGCGGGAACATCGGCAACACCAACTTCGGCAGCGGAAACGTCGGCAACACCAACCTCGGCAGCGGAAACGCGGGTAACACCAACTTCGGCAATGGCAACGTCGGCAACCTGAACTTCGGCAGCGGAAACGGCAACACCGACACCGGCGGACCCCCCTACTACTCCGCCAACGGCAACGTCGGCTATGGCAACGTCGGGGACCGCAACTGGGGCTTCGGAAACTGGGGCGACAAAAACGTCGGCACCGGCAATTTCGGTTCGTCCAACTTCGGTAGCGGCAACATCGGTGACTCCAATTTCGGCGGCGGGAACCACGGTAGCGGCAACATCGGATTCGGGAACAACGGCAACAAAGACATCGGCTTCGGGCTCAACGGCGACAACAAGATCGGCATCGGCTCGTTGAACACCGGCTCCGGGAACATCGGTTTCGGCAACACCGGCAACAACAACATCGGCTTCTTCAACTCCGGCGACAACAACGTCGGCTTCGGCAACTCGGGCAGCGGAAACTTCGGCTTCGGGAATGCCGGGTGGACCAACACGGGCTTCTGGAACGCGGGCTCGGTGAACACCGGCTTCGGCAACGGCGGAGACTACAACTTCGGTTGGGCCAATGCGGGCATCAGCAATGTGGGCGCCGGCAACGTGTACTACGACAACGTGGGCTTCGGAAACGGGGGGTCGGGCAACACCGGCGGCTTCAACTCTGCCGACTACGGGACCAACACCGGTTGGTTCAACTCGGGCTACTTCAACACCGGCAGTTTCAACTCGGGCAGCGTCAACTCGGGCATCTTGAACTCGGGCAGCTACAACCCAGGTCTGGGCCACTCGGACACCCCGGCCGGTGCGGACAACTCAGGCTTCGGCAATACCGGATACAACCTTTCCGGCAAGTTCAACACCGGCAGCGATTCCTCCGGCTACCAGAATGTGACCGATCCCGACTACGGCTACACCTCAGGTGTGGGCAACGAGGGCGGCCGCGGCCACGTCGGGTTCTTCAACTCCGGCTTCGCCAACGCGGGCTTCTTCAACACCGGAAACCACACCGCGGGGATCTGGAACTCGGGCATCTACAGCTCGGGTGTGGGCAACGTGGGCAGCGGTAGCTCAGGGTTCTTCAACACCGGCGACGGCAAAGCCGGCTTCTTCAACTAGTCTGCGCCACTTGAGCTTTCGCCCACCGGTAGTCGGCTTTGCCGGACGGTGACCGCTGCAGCTTGGCGCAGAAGACAACCTCTTTGGGCAGTTTGTAGCGGGCGATGTGGCGCGCGGCCTCGGCGACGATGCCGTCGGAGTCGGCCTGGGCACCGTCGGCCAATTGGACGAGTGCGACGACTTCGTTTCCCCACCGGACGGAGGGCCGGCTCGTCACCACCACGTCGTAGACCGCGGGATGCTCGGCTATCGCAGCCTCGACCTCTTCGGCGAAGATCTTCTCGCCGCCGGAGTTGATCGTGACGGAATCCCTTCCGAGCAGCTCGATTTGGCCATCGGAGTCCCAGCGCGCCCGGTCGCCCGGGACCGAATGCCGGATCCCGTCGATGACGGGGAACGTCCGCGCGGTCTTCTCCGGATCGCCGAGGTATCCCAGCGGAATGAGGCCCTGCTGGGCCAGCCAGCCGATCTCGTCGTCGCCCGGCGACAGGGTCCTGGTCATGTCCTCGCTGACCACCACCGCGCCGGGGTTCGGGACAAACCGGCCCGACGCGCTCTGCGCGCGATTGGAGAACTGCCCCATCTGCGCTCCGGATTCCGACGACCCGCCGGTGTCCATGACCGTCACATTGGGCAGCAGCTCGACGAATCGTTGCTTGACGGGGGCGCTCAGCGCGGCTCCGCCAGTGACCAGAACCAGCAGCCCGGACAGGTCGTAATTGCCGGACTCGAGTTCGTCGACCAACGGCCGGCCGAAGGCGTCGCCGACGAACGACAGCGAAATCACGCGTTCCCGGCTGGCCAGCGCCCACACCTCGGCCGGATCGAAATGCGTGGTCGTCGGCGCCATCACGAACGGCCGTCCGCCGGTCATGTTGATGAATGCCGCCCATTGCGCCGCACCGTGCATGAGCGGGGCAGCCGTCATCGAACCCGGCGCCTCGGGCCGCGATCGCTCGACGATCTCCTCCAGGCTGGTCACCACATCGCTGGTGCCGAAGGTCCGGCCACCCATCGCGTTCAGGAAGATGTCGTGCTGGCGCCACAGCACGGCCTTGGGCATTCCGGTGGTGCCGCCGGTGTAGAGGACATAGAGATCGTCGGGTGACGGGACGACGTCGAGTGGCTCGTCGTCCAGCTCGGACATTGAAGCCAGCAGCTCGTCGTAGCGCACCGCCCCGGGTAGCGGATCGTTTCCGGATCCGTCGTCGACGTGGATCAGGCGCGGCGAGGCACCCATTTTCTGCAATGCGTCGGCGAGCGTCGGGGCGAACCGCGCGTGGTACATGATCGCGTCCGCGCCGGCATTGCCGAGTAGATACACCAGTTCGTCGGCGACGTAGCGGTAGTTGACGTTGAACGGGGCAACCCGGGCCTTGTAGGCGCCGAGCATGGCCTCGAGGAATTCGTTGCAGTTCGCCATGTACAGGCCGAGGTG
>NZ_DATJYB010000587.1:0-2454 GCF_035499775.1 Mycobacterium sp.
TCGCCACCGGATTCGACGCGCGAGCCTACGTGCGCCCGCTGAACGTGATAGGAGAGGGCGGACGCACCCTGGACGAGGCGTGGGCCGACGGTCCGAAGGCCTACCGGTCGGTAGCGGTGCCGGGCTTCCCCAACATGTTCATGCTGATGGGCCCGCATTCGCCGATCGGTAACCAGTCGTTGGTTCCGATCGCCGAGGACCAGGCCGACTACGTGATGTGGTGGATCAACGAGCTCCGCAACGGCCGCGTACGCGCCGCCGCACCGACCGAAGCGGCCACCAAGCAATATAACGAGGAAATGAAAGCAGCTATGCCGCAGACGATTTGGGTCTCCGGTTGTAACAGCTGGTACCTCGGCAAGGATGGCCTGCCCGAGCTGTTCCCCTGGACACCGGAGACCCACACCGAGCTCTTACGCAAGCCCGAACTCGCCGACTTCGACGTGCGGACCGCCTGACTAGTAGCCGGCTTGTCTCACCTTCGCCTGGTTCCATGGGCAGTCGGCCACGGTCGCCCGTCCAATGACGTTGGCGGCATCCTTGATGCTGAATCCGCCGTCGTGCGCGATGGTGAGCGCGAGTCTGAAAATGTCGCCTCCGGAATTGGCCTTATCGAGTGCCGCGCACACCGCGTGTCCGTTGCGGTTGACATAGTCGTCCAGAGGGCCGGCGTGCGCCACCGCCGGGCCGTGTATGGCGGCGACGGCCAGCAGCGGCAACGCTGTGTACAGGGCCCGCACTTCACCTCCGGCGCCACCGACTTTCCGCGTCGGGTTCGGCGGTGTTAGCTAAACTCCAAGCTCAAGGAATCGGCTTCACGCCGTCGACACAATGTCAGTTCGATTAGATATTCTTTGCTAGGAACGATACGTACTTTGACCGGTGGCGCTAAATAGGCTGTGTTGCCATCATGTTAATACTTGCCCAAGGCCTGAAGGCCCGGTGTGGCAAACGGGCTGCCCGTGGGCTCAGCGGTTCAGCCCCGGCGTATCACAGCAGAATGCCCGCGCGATCCGGGCGTTGCTCGTCGCGCCGAATTCCCGGGCCAGCGCTCAGGACGTCCCCGTCCGTCGGGCATAAGCCGCGCGCTTCTGTACGTCGAGGTCGCTGGTGAACACGCGCCCCGTCCCCAACAGGCGCGCGAGCGCCTCCGAAACGAGCCGCGGCATCAGCCGCTGAACCGACACCGTCATGCCCAGCGCACGCGGAACGATCACCCGCGGTTTGGGTTTGGCGATCACACCGACCACCGCGTTTGCGACGTCTTCCGGCTCGGCATTCTTGAAGCCTTTCGCGTGTCCGACGCCGGCGACCATCTCGGTATTCGTCAGGGTGGGCATGATCGCCGAGAAGTGGACACCGCGCCCACGGTTCTCCATGAGTACGCTTTCGGTGTATCCGAGCACGGCATGCTTTGTGGCGCAATAGGTTGCGATGCCCTCGCACGGCAGCACGCCGGCCAGCGACGCAATGTTGACGATGTGGCCGCGACCGCGGGGCAGCATCCGCTGGGCGGCCAGCTTGGTGCCCAGCATCACGCCGAAAATGTTGACGTCGAGCAGCTTCTTGGTGATGGCGTCGGCCTCGTCGGCTGCCTCACCCACCGCAATGACCCCGGCGTTGTTCACCAATACGTCGACGGGCCCCAGTTGGCTTTCCACCGCGTCCAGGAATTCGGTGAATGATTGCCGGTCGGTCACGTCCAACTTGCAGCAAAGCTCGAACGCGCTGCCGGACTGCTTGGCCGTGAGTTCGTCGACATCGCCGATGGCGACCTTGGCGCCCAGACCGTGCAGCGCCGTGGCAATGGCGAGACCGATTCCACGGGCACCACCGGTGACTGCAATGACTTTTCCTGCGACGGATGCGGATGTCATCGCTTCACGCTAGCCGAGGCATGATCAGCACTAATCGAAACCGCTGTAATGCCGAACCGTGCAAAGTCGTCTGGCGTCCGCAGCACATCACGAAGATAGCGGTTGCGGGAGCACTGATCGCGATACCGGCAGCCGGCGTGAGCATTTCGCTGCTCGCGATGCCCGAAGGCGGCGGCACGTCGATTGTGCTGGCGCCACCCACCGATCCACCACAGCCGCCCCGCCCGCGCCGGCACCGGCACCGGCGTATGACTCTGACTATGACTGGTGGTCGTATGGCGCGGGCGCCGGCGGAAGCGGCGGTGGCGGCTGACCTACCGGTCGGTGCGTTCGCACCGAGCCCCACTGCGGTACGAATGGTAGGTGCCTGAGCCGATCATCCTGCTGCTGTCGACATCCGACACCGACCTGATCAGCGCGCGTTCCAGCGGAAAAAACTATCGGTGGGCCAACCCGTCGCGGCTAGCCGACACAGAGCTTCCCGAGTTGCTCGCTGAGGCTGCCATCGTGGTGGTCCGCATCCTCGGCGGCTACCGCGCCTGGCAGAGCGGCATCGACACGGTGCTGGCCAGCGGTG
>NZ_DATJYB010000588.1:0-9247 GCF_035499775.1 Mycobacterium sp.
GCGGTGGATGCGCTGGTGGGTCTCGACGCGGTGGTCCAAGTGGTCAAGGTCGTCGGGTTCGTCGCGTCCGCTCCGGGATTCAATGGCCAGCCAAGCGTTGTCAACGGAGCTTCCGATCTGCTCGCCGAGGTGTTCGGCGACAAGGGCGCGCATGCGCGGTCGGCGGTCGGTGTGTCTGAACTACCGCTGGATGCGCCGGTGGAAATCGAGTTGATCGTGGAGGTCGGCTGAGGTCCTATGTCCGAGCCAGCCGAGCCTGCTGAGTCACTCACCCATCCCGCATACGGCAGGCTGCGGGCGGTCACCGACACCGCGTCGGTGCTGCTGGCCGACAACCCCGGCCTGATGACGCTGGAGGGGACCAACACCTGGGTGCTGCGCGGCCCGCGCAGCGACGAGCTGGTCATCGTGGACCCAGGGCCAGATGACGACGAGCACATAGCGCGTGTTGCCGCGCTGGGCCGGATCACCCTGGTGCTGATCAGTCACCGGCACGGCGACCACACCGACGGCATCGACAAGCTGGTCGAGCTGACCGGGGCGACGGTGCGGTCCGCCGGCAGCGGGTTTTGCCGCGGCCTCGGCGGTGAGCTGACCGATGGCGAGGTGATCGATGCGGCCGGCCTGAAGATCAAGGTGATGGCAACCCCCGGTCACACCGCCGACTCGTTGTCGTTCGTTCTCGACGACGCGGTGTTGACGGCCGACACGGTGCTGGGCCGCGGCACCACCGTCATGGACAAGGAAGACGGCGGCCTGGCCGACTACCTGGAATCGCTGCACCGGCTGCACGGTTTGGGCCACCGGACGGTGTTGCCCGGACATGGGCCGGACTTGCCCGACCTGGACGCCGTGACGTCGGGTTACCTGGCGCACCGCCGCGAGCGGCTGGAGCAGGTGCGTTCGGCGGTGCGGGATCTCGGAGACGACGTCAGCGTGCGCCAGGTCGTCGAACACGTCTATGTGGATGTCGACGAGAAGCTCTGGGATGCCGCCGAGTGGTCGGTGCAGGTGCAGTTGGACTATCTGCGCGCCGAGTAACCGCCAGCAGACGCAGAATCGCACTATTCCGCGCTGGCGCGTGCGATTCTGCGTCTGCTCGGCGCAGGAGATCTACCGCGCTCCGCGCGCTTACCTCGCTCGGCGGGCCAGGCGCTCGGAGTCGGAGATGAGCACGCTCTTGCCCTCCAGCCGGATCCAGCCGCGGTGGGCGAAGTCGGCCAGCGCTTTGTTCACCGTCTCCCGGGAAGCGCCGACCAGTTGGGCGATCTCTTCCTGGGTCAGGTCGTGGGTGACCCGCATCGCGCCACCCTCCTGGGTGCCGAACCGCTGCGCGAGCTGCAACAGCTGCTTGGCCACCCGTCCGGGAACGTCGGTGAAGATGAGGTCGGCCAGATTGTTGTTCGTGCGCCGCAGCCGCCGGGCCAGTACGCGCAACAGCTGCTCGGCGATTTCGGGACGGTCGGCGATCCAGGCCCGCAGTGCGTCGCGGTCCATCGACACCGCTCGCACCTCGGTGATCGTGGTCGCGCTGGACGTCCGCGGCCCCGGGTCGAAGATCGACAACTCGCCGAACATGTCCGACGGGCCCATGATGGTCAGCAGATTCTCCCGGCCGTCTGGCGAGCGGCGACCGATCTTGACCTTGCCCGAGATGATGATGTACAGCCGATCGCCGGGCTCTCCTTCGGCGAAAACCGTATGTCCACGAGGGAAGTCGACGGGTTGCAGTTGTTTGGTAAGTGCGGCGATTGCGCTGGGCTCAACCCCTTGGAAGATCCCTGCCCTTGCCAGGACCTCGTCCACGTTGCCTCTTCTTGCCTCTTCAAGTTCCAACGAATTAGATACGGGCAGGCCAACCTCTTACGAGTGACACGCGTCTAAAGGTAGGCCAATCGGTTCGACCTGCCAACGCTACACACGATTGACGTCCGGAGTCTCCCTAAATTGCGGATTAATCCGGGAATGGGCGTGTATTCGGGTCGGCAAACCGGACATACCGGGGTCGGCGTGATCGGCGGCAAAGAACACCTCGGCGCGCGGCGGCCCGGGCGGGGAGCCGTGTGGCGGCGATTCGGCGAGTCGCTGGGCCTGGCGCCGGTGCAGATAATCCAGCGCCTCGGGCATACCCTCGCGGGCCAGCGTGTGCACGTCCACCGCCTCGGCCTGCTCGAGAAATTCGGCGACGTCTTTTGCCGTAACGGTGTTGCTGGACAGTTCTCGTTCCAGCCGCCCGAGCCCGAGCGTCGCCAGCATCAGCAGCCCCGGAACGCAGGCAACCAGCAACCACGACACAAGGAGAGTAAACATGGCCTTCAATCAACATGAGGTCTCAGTCAGATCACGAAATCAGTACTCTGTCGTAGGTGAAAGCGGCAAAATCGTCGGGCCGTGCTAAGCCGAGTCCGGCGGTCACCGGCGCCGACGTGGCGCGGCGCTGGTCGGCAGAAACCCGAGTCGGCCTGGTGCGGCGGGCGCGACGGATGAATCGCGCACTGGCACAGGCATTTCCGCACGTGTACTGCGAACTGGACTTCACCTCGCCGCTCGAGTTGACGGTCGCCACCATTCTCTCGGCGCAGAGCACCGACAAACGGGTGAACCTCACCACGCCGGCCCTGTTCGCGAGATACCGGACGGCGCTGGACTACGCGCAGGCGGACCGCACCGAGCTGGAAGCCCTCATTCGTCCCACTGGTTTCTACCGCAACAAGGCGAACTCGCTGATCGGCCTCGGTCAAGCCCTGGTCGAGCGCTTCGACGGTGAGGTGCCGGCCACCATGGCGGAACTGGTGACGCTGCCGGGAGTCGGCCGCAAAACCGCTAACGTCATTCTGGGCAACGCCTTCGGCATCCCGGGGATCACTGTCGACACGCACTTCGGACGGCTGGTGCGCAGGTGGCGCTGGACCGCCGAAGAAGACCCTGTCAAGGTGGAACACGCTGTCGGCGAACTCATCGAGCGCAAAGAGTGGACTTTGCTGAGCCACCGCGTGATCTTCCACGGTCGCCGGGTGTGCCACGCGCGCAAGCCGGCGTGCGGGGTCTGCGTGCTCGCCAAAGACTGCCCCTCCTTCGGCCTCGGTCCGACCGATCCGCTGCTCGCCGCACCCCTGGTCCAGGGCCCGGAAACCGAGCATCTGCTGGCCCTGGCCGGGTTGTAATAGCGGGAACTGTGGCCGTACGAACCCGCTGGACCATCGCGATCTTGGCGGTGGTGGCGGCGTTGACGGCAGCGCTGGTCGCCCAGCTGCTCGACGACTCCCCGACGACCCGGACCCCCCAGGCATCCGCCGGGCGCGAACACCGAGACGCCGATACCCCGGCCGCGCTGGCGGGGCCTCGGCAACGCGCGAATCTGCCGCTGTGTCCCGCCAGTGGCCCGACCGCCAGTAGCCCGACCGCCAGTGGCCCGGCGGCATTGCGTGGCGTGGTGGTCGAGTGCGCGGCCGACGGCTCGGCCGTCGACGTCGCCCGCGCGTTGGCCGGGCGCCGGGTGGTCCTCAATCTGTGGGCGTACTGGTGTGCACCGTGCATGGCCGAGTTGCCCGCCATGGCCGAGTATCAACGGCGGGTAGGTTCCGACGTGATGGTCGTGACGGTGCATCAGGACGAGAACGAGACGGCGGCGTTGCTGCGGCTGGCGGATCTCGGTGTCCGGCTGCCGACTTTGCAAGACGGTCGCCGCCGGGTGGCGGCGGCGCTGGCGGTCGCGAATGTGATGCCCGCGACGGTGGTCCTGCGACCGGACGGTAGCGTTGCGCAGACGCTGCCGCGGGCTTTCGCGAGTGCCGACGAGATCGCGGCTGCGCTCGGAAACGACGCGAGATGAGCGCCGTGCAGCGGTTTGGACGCGAGGGAGACGCCGGTGAGTGCTGCGGTTCCCCTGACGCCTGATCTCGGCCCGCCTTGGTTACGTCCGCTGGTCGACAACGTCGATCAGATGCCCGAGGCGTTCCGGCGTCGGCTGCCGGCCGATGTGCTGGCGATGGTGACCGCGGCGCGAGCCCTGTCATCCGCGGCCTCTGGCCGCGGCGCCGGCCGCGAGGCCGCCGTGCTGGTGTTGTTCTCCGGTCCGGCTACCGGGCCGGCCGACGGCGGCCTGCCCCACGACGCCGACCTGTTGCTGACCGTGCGGGCCTCGAGCTTGCGCCACCACGCCGGCCAGGCGGCATTTCCCGGGGGCGCCTCCGATCCCGGTGACGACGGACCGGTAGCCACCGCCTTCCGTGAGGCGCGCGAAGAAACCGGAATCGATCTGTCCCGGCTGCATCCGCTCGCCACGATGGAACGGACGTTCATCGCGCCGTCCCGGTTCCATGTCGTCCCGGTATTGGCCTACTCGCCGGATCCCGGGCCGGTGTCCGTCGTCAACGAAGCCGAAACCGCGATCGTGGCACGAGTTCCGGTGCGCGCCTTCATCAATCCGGCCAACCGGCTAATGGTGTATCGGCGCACCCTCAGCCGCCGCTGGGCCGGACCGGCGTTTCTGCTCAACGAAATGCTGGTGTGGGGATTCACTGGCCAGGTGATCTCTGCGGTGCTGGACGTCGCTGGCTGGGCCCAGCCCTGGGACACCGACGACCTGCGCGAGCTGGACGACGCGATGGTGCTGGTCGGCGAACAAGGTGGGCAGCGATGAACTCGATGACCCCGTCGCAGTGGCTGGATGTCGCCATCCTTTCGGTCGCCTTCATCGCAGCCATCTCGGGCTGGCGGTCGGGTGCGCTGGGCTCCTTGCTGTCGTTCGTCGGTGTGCTGCTCGGCGCGGTGGCCGGTGTGCTGCTGGTGCCCCACATCGCCGGCCACATCGCGGCCACCCGGGCCAGAATGTTCGCCGCGCTCTTCATCATCCTCACGTTGGTCGTTGTCGGTGAGGTCGCCGGAGTGGTGCTGGGACGAGCGGTGCGGGGCGCCATCCGCAACCAAACGGTCCGAATCATCGACTCGGTCATCGGGGTGGGCGTGCAACTCGTCGTGGTGCTCACCGCGGCCTGGCTCTTGGCGACACCGCTGACGCAGTCGAAGGATCAGCCCGAACTGGCTTCCGCGGTCAAGGGTTCGCGGGTTCTGGCCGGTGTCAACGACGTTGCGCCCGAATTCCTGCATGCGGTGCCCAAGCGGCTCTCGGCGCTGCTGAACACCTCCGGACTACCCGCCGTGCTGCCGCCGTTCAGCCGCGCGCCGATCGCGCGGGTCGATCCGCCGGATGCGGCGTTGAAAAACGATCCGGTGGTGGCCGCCACCCAGCCCAGCGTCGTCAAGATCCGCAGCGTGGCGACCAGCTGTGGAAAAGTGCTGGAGGGCAGCGGTTTCGTGATTTCGCCCAATCGGGTGATGACGAACGCCCACGTGGTGGCCGGTTCCAACAGCGTCCAGGTTTTCGCCAGCGGCAATCCGTTTGACGCGACCGTGGTGTCCTATGACCCGCAGGTCGACATCGCCATTCTCGCCGTACCGAACTTGTCAGCGAAGCCGCTGGTCTTCGCGGACAGCGAGGCGAAGTCGGGCACCAGCGTGCTGGTGCTCGGTTATCCGGGTGGCGGCAATTTCACCGCCTCCCCGGCCCGGATCCGCGAGGCCATCAAGCTCACCGGACCAGACATCTACCACGACCCGCAACAGGTGACCCGCGAGGTCTACACCATCTACGCCAATGTGGAACAGGGCAATTCGGGCGGACCGCTGATCGACCTCAAGGGTCAGGTGCTCGGTGTGGTGTTCGGCGCGGCCGTCGAGGACGCCAACACCGGCTTCGTGCTGACCGCCGACGAGGTGGCCAGTCAGCGAGCCAAACTCGGCAACACTCAAAAGGTGGATACCGGGACCTGCGTCAGCTGAGCCCGTGCACGTGCTCGAGGAACCGGGTCAGGTGCCGGTTGATTTCCCGCGGCGCTTCCTCGTGGCTGAAATGTCCTGCGCCGGTGACGGATATGTAGCGTCCGTGCGGCGCGTAGCGCTGCGTGCGATCGACCGAATCGGCCAGCACGTAGGGATCGGTGTCACCGCGTAGGTGCAGCAGCGGAATGCCGAGCTGCTGCGACATCGACTTCATGAATCGCCGGCCTTCGCCGCGCAGCTGACTGCGGACCGCCCACCGCTGATACTCGAGTGCGCAGTGCGCGGCCCCGGGAATGCGGATCGCCTGTCGCAGATAGCCGATGGTCGCCGAAAAGTCCTCGGATGCAACCCATTTGGCAGAGCTGCGGCTGCGAACCAGACGCTCGAGTTCTTCCGCGTTTCCCCGGGTGAGCAGCCGCTCGGGCCAGACCGGCACCTGGTAGCGCAGCAGTGACGGCAACAGCGCGCGGCCCTGATCGCGGTGCGTCAGCGTGGATCGCCGCAACGCGGCCGGATGCGGCGAGCTGATCAGGCCGATGGCACGCACCAGCCTTGAATGCAGCAGCGCGGTGGCCCAGCAGGCCAGCCCGCCGTCGGCGTGGCCGATCAGCGTCGCCGACGAGTGCCCCAGCGCCCGGATGAGCCCGGCGGTGTCGCCGGCCATCGTCCAGCCGTCGTAGCCGCGGGGCGGCTTGTCGCTACCCCCGTAGCCGCGCAGGTCGACGGCGACCACGCGCGCGTCGCCCAGCTCGCGCAGCTGATGACGCCAGGACCACCAGAACGAACCGAACCCGTGCAGCAGCATCACCAGTGGCCGCGCGGTGGCCGGCTCGGCGGGGGGCGTAGCGGCGCCCGCCGGTAAGGCTTCGACGACGTGGAACCGGATGCCGTTGGCGTGCACGTCCAGATGGCGCCATGGCCCGTCGATGCGGGTCATCGACGGATCAGGTGCTGGCATTTACCAACCCGAGGGGTCGGCGGGCGTCTTGGAGTCCTTCGAATCCTTCGCATCGGAAGTAATCGCCTTAGGAATCCCCGACTTGTCGTGGCCCGGGGTGAGGGCGGTGCGGGTCTCTTTGACCGACTCGATGGTGTCGCGCGGCCCCCGGATCCGGCGGACCTTCAGGTAGCCGAACAGCGCCAGCACCAGGGTCACCACGACCATGATCGCGAAGACGATCAGGAACGCCACCCACCGCCACAGCCAGGTGTCGAGCAGCTCGGCGAGGAAGAAGAAGAAAAAGAACGTCGAGTAGAACAGCACCACCAGCGCAGCGATGAAGAACACGCTGCCGGTCAGGCCCTTCTTGACGTCGCGGGTGATTTCGGCCCGGGCCAGTTCGACCTCGGCGCGCACCAGCGTGGACATCTGAGTTGTCGCGTCTTTGATCAGATCACCGATCGACGGCTCACCAGACCGGGCATGTGGATCGGCCAACGGAATCGTGGTCAGGGTGCTGGGCACACCGTTCTTGCCATCGCCTTTACTCACAGACGGTCCTCTCGGTTGATTGCCCGGTCGCTGTCGTCGCGGTTCATGTTGCCATGTGGTGCGGTACCAGACGAGGCCAGCCAACACCGGCTGACGAATTGACGGCGGGGCAATTTGTGCCGACCGGGCGCCGCGGGCCGATCATCTAAACTGGCGGACCGGTTCCCCGACGTTCAACCGGCTAGGAGTTTCGCTGTGCAGATGGCGCACCGGTGCTTTGCGGCGGCCTTGGCGGCCGCGCTATGCGCCCTGCCTGGTTTGTCTGCCGGCACCGCGGTGGCCGACGACAGGCTCCCGCTGGGCGGCGGGGCGGGCATCGTCATCCATGGCGACACCATGTGCACGCTGACCACCATCGGCACCGATCGCGCCGGTGAGCTGGTCGGCTTCACTTCCGCACACTGTGGGGGCCCGGGCATGCAGGTCGCCGCGGAGGGCGCGGAAAACCGGGGTCCGTTGGGCGTCATGGTCTCGGGCAACGACAACCTCGACTACGCGGTGATCAAGTTCGATCCGGCCAAGGTGGCGCCGGTGGCCAACTACAACGGCTTTGTGATCGGCGGCATCGGCCCGGATCCGGCTTTCGGTCAGATCGCCTGCAAGCAGGGCCGCACCACCGGCAACTCGTGCGGCGTCACGTGGGGGATGGGCCAGCAGCCGGGCACCATCGTCATGCAGGTCTGCGGTCGGCCCGGCGACTCCGGGGCTCCGGTGACCGTCAACAATCTGCTGGTCGGCATGATCCACGGTGCGTTCAGCGATAACCTGCCGACCTGCGTCATCAAGTACATCCCGCTGCACACCCCGGCGGTGGTGATGGACTTCAACTCGATATTGGCCGACATCAACGCCAAGAACCGGCCCGGCTCGGGATTCGTGCCGGTACCGGCCTGAGGCTCTTGCCGCGAGTGTGACGCCACAGTCACGCTCGGCGCCGAATGTGACTGTGGCGTCACACTCGGCGAGCGAAGGCGTGCCCAGCTACCTGGCCGCCTGGATCGCGTCGAACACGCCGGGATCCAGCAGCGTCGACGTATCGCCCAGCTCGCGGTTTTCGGCGATGTCGCGTAGCAGCCTGCGCATGATCTTGCCGCTGCGGGTCTTGGGCAGTTCCGGCACGATGTGGACTTCGCGTGGCTTGGCGATGGGCGAGATCTCCCGGGCCACCTCGGCTCGCAGCTCACCCGCGGTCCCTTCGTGCGGCTCGTAGCTGGCGCACACGACGACGAACGCGCAGATGGCCTGGCCGGTGATCTCGTCGGTCACGCCGACCACCGCCGCCTCGGCAACCGCCTCGTGCCCGACGAGCGCCGACTCCACCTCGGCGGTGGAGATCCGGTGCCCGGACACGTTCATCACGTCGTCGATGCGACCCAGCACCCAGATGGCGCCGTCGGGATCGAAGCGGGCTCCGTCTCCGGCGAAGTAGTAGCCCTGCTCGGCGAATTTCGACCAGTAGGCTTCCCGGTACCGCTCGGGGTTACCCCAGATGCCGCGCAACATCGAGGGCCACGGTTGGTCCAGCACCAGGTAGCCGGTGACGTGCGTGTCGCCGTCGGTGTCAGGCGGTAGCGGATCTCCGTGGTCGTCGACGATCTTGGCCGAGATGCCGGGCAGCGGTGTCATCGCCGAACCGGGCTTGGCCGCGGCGACTCCCGGCAGTGGAGAGATCATCGCGGAGCCGGTCTCCGTCTGCCACCAGGTGTCCACCACCGGGACCTTGTTGGCGCCGAACACCTCGCGGTACCAGCGCCAGGCCTCGGGGTTGATCGGCTCTCCGACCGACCCCAGCAGCCGCAGGCTGGACAGGTCGTGCGCATCGGGGATCTGCCGGCCCCACTTCATGAACGTACGGATCAGCGTCGGGGCGGTGTAATAGATTGTGACGCCGTATCTTTCGATGATCTGAAAGTG
>NZ_DATJYB010000589.1:0-9147 GCF_035499775.1 Mycobacterium sp.
TCACCGAGCCGGCGCAACGTCAGGTCGAACGTGGTGAACACGTTGAGGTAATCCCCGCGCACCGCCTGCTTGATCCCGAAGTTGGGGAACGGGAAGGTCAGCAGGATCTGCAGCGAGGTGATGAAATTCTTGCGGTTGTCGTTGAGCGCCTTGACAACTGAATACAGCCCTTTGACATCCTCGGCGAAGTCCACCTTGGTCTTGGCGAGGATGTGCGATGTGACGTTCGCCAGCCGGTGCAGCGCACTGAACGCGTCGACGATGTGGTCTCGCTGCTTGTTGAGCACTCGCAGCGCCTCGGGCAACGTGTCCAGCGCCCGGCCCAGATTGTCCTTGTCGCGCGCGAGGCTGGCGGAGAACCGGTTCAGCCCGTCGAGCGCGCCGATGATGTCGTTGACCTGGTCGTTGAGTCCCGAAGTCAACTCCGCGAGCCGGGGGATCAGGTCCTTGAACTGGCCCTGACGGCCCTCCACGGCCTTATAGGTCTCGTTGGTGATGTCTTCCAACGAACCGACATTGCCCTTGTTGACCACCACACCGAGGGCGGAGAACACCTCCTCGGTGGTCGGGGCGCGGGTCGTGGCGGACTCCGGGATTACCTTCCCGTCGACCAGCTTGCCCCTCGGGTCGTGCTCCGGACGGGCCAGTTCGACATGCATCGAACCCAGCAGTGACGTCTGGGAGACCTTCGCGGTCGAGTTCTCCGGCAGATCCACGTTCTTGTCCAGCGCCAACTTCACTGCGGCATAAAAACTTCCGTCGGGCCGCTGCTTGGCGGTGATACCCGAGACGCTGCCGACAGTGACTTCGTCGACCATCACCGGCGAGTTCTGCGGCAGCGTCGCAATATCGCTCATCTCAACGGTGACCTCAAATGCGCCACTGCCATGACCCTGGGTGCCGGGCATCGGCAGCGAGTTCAGCCCGCCGAACTGACAACCGGCCAGCAGCACGCTGCCCGCCGCTAATACGCTGCCGCGCAACACGTATCGCTTCATCGACCGCCCCCCTGCTCGGCAGGCAGCGGCGGTCCCGGAGCGGGACTCGGGCTGAGCCCGGCTGCGGCCGGGCCCGGCCCGGGCAGTGGTCCGGGCGCGGGGCCGTAACCGGGAGCGGGCGCTCCCGCCGGCGGTGCGCCCGGGGCGGGCGGCAGGAGCATGCTCTGCAAGTCCGCCGGATTCTGCACGGGATGCGCGCCGGGAGAAGGTATCCAGGTCAGCTGCGGAACGGGTGTCTGCGCCTTGGCCTGGGTGGCCGGCGTGTCGTAGATGATCTGACCCTTGTACGCGGTGATCGTGTTGAGCGGGTGGAACATGATCGGCGGATAGTTCACCGAGAGTCGGCGCAGCACCGGCCCCAGCCGCTCGCGACAGATCTCGGCACGCCGGAAGTACTCCGGCGCCCTTGAGCCGGCGGCGGTTTCGAAGGACCCACCGCAGATGAACTGGACCGGATTGGCGAACTCGGGTATCGACAACAGACCGTTCAGCGTGCCCTGCGCGGGGTCATAGATGTTGTAGAAGTTGGTGATGCCGGGGCCCGCCACGTGCAACACCTGCTCGAGGTTGTCGCTCTGGTCGCTCAGCGTCTGGGTGAGGTCGGTGAGCTTGTTGACCGTGTCGATCAGCGTCGAATTGTTCTGGCCCAGGAACCCCCGGATATCGGAGAGCGCCTGGTTGAGGGTGCCCAGGGTGTCGTCCAGGTGCCCCGAGCTGTCCGCGAGCACCTGCGACACCGTCGCAACGTGTCCGGCGAACTGCACGATCTGTTCGTTGCTCGACGACAGCGCGTCGACCAGGATCTGCAGATTCTTGACCGTGCCGAACAGGTCGCCGCGCGAATCCCCCAGCCGCCCAGCGGCTTGAGAGAGCTCGCGCAGCGCGTTGTGGAACGAGTCGCCCTTGCCGTCGAGCGTGGCCGCGGCCTGGTCGATGGCCTTGCCCAGCGGCCCCTGCTTCTGCCCCGCCACCGGACCCAGCTGAACCGAAAGCCTGGTCAGCGACTCCTTGACCTCGTCCCATTCCACCGGGACCACAGTCTGCTCGATTGGCTTGCCGTCGGGCAGCACGTCGCCGCGCGTGTACGCCGGGCTGAGCTGAATAAACCGCGCCGTCACCAGGTTCGGCGAAATGATCACGGCCCGAACGTCCTTGGGGATTTTGACGTCCTTGGACACCGACATGGCGACCACGACGCGGGACGGCTCCGGGGTGATCGACTTGATCTTGCCCACCGGAACCCCGAGAACGCGGACCTGATCGCCGGGATAGAGACCGACGGCAGAGGTGAAGTAGCCCACCACGGTTCGGTTCTTGCCAACCGACGTCAGCAGGTAGATGCCGCCCGCCAGCACCGCGACCAGTGCGATCACGATGCCGACGAGCAGCCCGCGGCTGCCGGAAATCCGCTTGATCATGGCGACTTCGGCCTGATAACCCAGCGCTCTTGGATCAGTCCGCGCAGGTAGTCGGAGAGGCTGGCCGGTAGCTTGCCCGGCTGGTAGACGAAGTCGAACATCGCCGCCAGCAGCGGCGCCGGTATCACGCCATAGACGTTGACGTTGAAGCCGGGCCCGGAACCCACCACCTCGCCCAGCTCGGTGGCGTAGGTGGGCAGCCGTTTGATGGCCTCGGTGATGTAGTCATGACGCTCGTTGAGAGTGTCCAGCACCAGGTTCAGCTTGCTCAGGGCCGGACCGAACTCCTTGCGATTGTCGGCGACGAACCCGGAAATCTGCGTCGAGAGACCCTTGATTCCCGAGATCAACTGCCCCAGCGCCGCACTGCGCTCGTCGAGCGCGGCGAACAATTGGTCACCGTCGTTGACCAGCTTGTCGACTTGCTTGGCACGGTCTGCCAGCACAGCTGTCACCGACTTTGCGTGCTCCAACAGCCCTTGCAGGGCCTCGTCACGGCGGTTGAGGGTCCGGGACAACGACGTCACCCCGTCCAGGGCGCCGCGCAGCTGCGGAGTGGCGTCGCGCAGCGAGTCGGTCAGTACCCCGAGGGCCTGCTCGAACTGGGGCTTGCTGACGATGCCGTTGGCGTTGCCGCCCAGATCCTCGAGTGCCCCGGCCAGCGTGTAGGGCGTGGTCGTCCGGCTCCGCGGGATCGTGGTCGACTTGCCGCCGCCGGCCGGGCTCACCGAGATCGAGCGCTCGCCGAGGATGGTGTCGGTACGGATCGCGGCCAGCGACTGGTCGCCGACGGTCACGTGGCGGTCCACGGTGAAGCCGATCCTGACGCTGTCCCCGGCCAGACTCACGTCGGAGACTTTGCCGACCTTGAAGCCCGACACGTAGACGTTGTTGCCGGGTGAGATGCCGGCGGCGTCGTCGAAGTAGGCGGTGTAGCTTTTGCCCTGCGGCCAGAACGGCAGCCCGGCGTATCCGAATGCGATCAACACCACGCAGATCACCAGCACCAGGCCGAAGATGCCGGTGCGCAGCGGGTCACGGTCGCGCTTTGGATTACCGGGCAAAAGCGCACCTCCCCTTGCTGGGATCCACCTGGCCGCCCAACGGCAGCAGGAGGTCGCCGCCGGCCGGTCCGTTGATCTTGATCGTCACGGAGCAGAAGTAGATGTTGAAGAACGACCCGTAGGCGCCGAGGGCGGCCAGGCGCAGATAGTCCTCGCCCAGTTGCTCGATGTCGTCGGCCACCTCGGCCTTGCGGTTGTCCAGCTCGGTGGCCAGCGGCCGGACGTTTTCGATGACGCCCTGCAGCGGCCGACGTGAATTCTGCAGCAGTTGCGTCAGATCCGTCGTCGTCGACGCCAGCGGCGGAATGGCGCCGGCGATCGCATCCCTGTTCTTGGCCAGCCCGGTGATCAGCTGCTGCAACTGGTCGACGCTGGACGAGAATTGCGCGCTCCTGGCGTCGATGGTGCCCAGCACCGTGTTGAGGTTGGTGATCGTGTCGCCGATCAACTGATCGCGATTACCCAGCGCCGACGAGAACGCGTTGGTGTCGGAGAGCACGTTCGACAACGCTCCACCCTGGCCCTGCAGCAATTCGATGACGGCGCTGGTGACGGTGTTGACCTTGTCCGCGTCCAGTCCCTTGAGCACCGGCTTGAGTCCACCCAGCAGCGCATCGAGATCCAGCGCGGGCTGAGTGTGCTGGGCGTTGATCGTGCCGCCCGGCGCCAGCTTGCGCAGCTCGCCCGGGCCGGAGGTGATCTCCAGGTACCGGTCGCCGACCAGATTTTCGTAGCGGATCAGCGCGCGGGTCGACGAGTACAGCTGGTAGTGCTTGTCGATCCCGAATTTGACGTCGATGGTGTTGTCCGGGTTGAGCTTGATCTCCTGCACCGAACCGACCGGCACTCCCGCGATGCGGACCTTCTGTCCGGCCTTCAACCGCGAGGCGTCGGTGAAGGTGGCGTGATACGAGGCTTCCGGCCCGAATCGGAAGTCGCCGAACACGATCACCAGCGCGGCGCTGACCAGCAGCATCACCACTGCGAAGATGCTGACCTTGATCACCATCGATCGGTGTGAAGGCATGGTGCCCGACGCCATCAGAAGTCGTCCCGTTCTGCGAAGCTGCCGTGGAACAAGAATTGCAGCGTGGAGGGCGCGTCGACCTGCACTTCGGTGAACGGCTCGTAGGGGATGTAGGCGTTGTCGGTGACCAGGAACGGCGCGCGGTAGAACGAGCCGCCGGTCTGCTTGGTCGGGATGTCAGGCAATCCGCGACAGTTCGGACCGCCCGACGCGTTGACGATCGGCAGGCTCTCCGGGTAGACGTACGACGGCGCGCCGAGGACGAAGTTCGACGACGTGAACAGGCCGGCCTTGCGGCCACCGAGCAACGGGCCGAACTCTTTGATGCCCCTCTCGACGCCGGCGAAGAAGCAGCCGAATTCGGGCGAGTAGTCGGAGGCCACTTTCAGCGGCGCGCGGAGCCTGTTGATGGCGTCGATGAAATTCTGCTCCGCCGGTTCCAGCGTGGCATAGGCGTTGTTGGCCAGCCCGATCGTCGCCAGCAGCGTGGTGTCGAGGTTGCCCTGCTGGTCGACGAGAGTCCTGTTGATGGTCGGCAGGTTGTCGAACACGGTGTTCAGGTTCGGCGAGGCGTCGCCGTAGACATTGGTGACGATGGCGGCCTTGCGGAAGTCCTCCTTGAGAGCGGGCAGCTTCGGGTTCACTTGCTGGGTCAGGGTATTCAGTCCGGCCAGCAAGGCGCCGGTGTCGTCACCGCGACCACGCAGACCTTCGGACAGCGCACTGAGTGTGCCGTTCAATTCGACCGGGTCGATCTTGTGCAGCAGGTCCATCAGCGACTGGAACAAGGTGTTGACTTCCAGCTGCACCTCCGTGGCTTGCACCGTCGAACCCGCAGCCAACGACTTGCCCGACGCGTGTTCGGGCACCAGGAATTCCACCGACTTGGCGCCGAAGATGGTGTTGCCGCCGATGTGAACGGGCGCATTGGACGGGATGAAGTGCAACTGGTTGCTGTTGATGGCCAGCTTCAGCCGGGCCTGGTCGTCCTGGTAGGCGATGTCGTCGACCTTGCCGACCTGGATGCCGCGGTACTTGACCTTGGCGCCCTTCTCCATCACCAGCCCGGCGCGCTGCGAGGCGACATTGATGGTTTCGGTCGGGGTGAAAGCCGCCGTGTACGAAAAGTAAGTCAGCACAGCGAAAGCGACGATCAGGCTGGCGAGCAGCGCAGCTGCCAGCCGAACCGTGGTGCGTCGCGATCCTGTACTTGCCATGCTCCTTCGGGGTCTCCTTACCCAGAGAGGTTGAAATTACCTGACGAGCCGTAAACAGCGAGCGAGATGAACAAAGTAATGACGACAACGACGATCAGCGAGGTCCGCACGGCCTGACCGACCGCGATGCCGACGCCGACCGAACCGCCGCTGGCGTTGTAACCGTAGTAGGTGTGTACGAGCATCACCGCGATCGACATCACGATCGCCTGCAGGAACGACCACAGCAGGTCGGACGGTATGAGAAAGGTATTGAAATAGTGGTCGTACAGCCCCGCGGACTGCCCGTTGATGAACACGGTGGTGAAGCGAGCGGCGAAGAACGCGGCGAGCACCGACAGCGAATACAGCGGAACGATCGCGATGAGGCCGGCGATCAGCCGGGTCGACACCAGATACGACACCGAGTGCACCGCCATGCATTCGACCGCGTCGATCTCCTCGGAAACCCGCATGGCGCCCAGCTGGGCGGTGGCGCCCGCACCGATCGTGGCCGCCAGCGCGATACCCGCGATCACCGGCGCGACGACGCGGACGTTCAGGAATGCCGACAGGAACCCGGTCAGCGCCTCGATGCCGATGTTGCCCAATGACGAGTAGCCCTGCACGGCGATGACACCGCCGGACGCCAGGGTCAGGAAGGCCGCGACGCCGACCGTGCCGCCGATCATGACGAGCGCTCCTGCGCCCAGCGTCATCTCGGCGATCAGCCGGATCGTCTCCTTGCGGTACCGGGTGAGGGCGTTCGGGATGTAGCGGATGGTCTGGCCGTAGAACAGCGCCTGTTCGCCGAAGTCGTCGATCGGCCCCTGAAACGCCCTATTGAAGAGGTTGCGTACCCGGTAAGTGAGGTCGTAGCTCATCGTGTGCTCATTTCGCCGACAATCGCACCCCGATGGCCGTCATCACCACGTTGATGACGAACAGACAGATGAACGCGTAGACGACGGTTTCGTTCACCGCATTGCCGACGCCCTTGGGCCCACCCTTGACGGTCAGGCCGCGGTAACACCCGACCAGCCCGGCCATCACCCCGAACAGCAGTGCTTTGACCTCGGCGAGAATCAGCTCTTTGAGTCCGGTGAGCACGGTCAGCCCATTGATGAAGGCGCCGGGGTTGACGCCCTGCAGCAGGACGGAGAACACGTAGCCGCCGGACAGACCGATGGCACACACCAGGCCGTTGAGCAGTAGCGCGACCAAAGTAGACGCCAAAACCCTGGGTACGACCAGCCGTTGGATCGGGTCGATGCCCAGCACCCGCATCGCGTCGATTTCCTCGCGGATGGTGCGCGCACCCAGGTCGGCGCAGATCGCCGTGGCACCGGCGCCGGCCACCACCAGCACCGTCACCACCGGCCCCAGCTGGGTGATGGTGCCGAATGCCGTTCCGGCGCCGGACAGGTCGGCGGCCCCGATTTCGCGCAACAGAATATTGAGGGTGAACGCCACCAGGACCGTGAACGGGATGGACACCAGCAGCGTCGGAACCAGCGACACCCGGGCGACCATCCAGGTCTGATCCAGAAACTCGCGGAACTGGAACGGGCGACGGAAAGCCGCGCGGAAGGTCTCCATCGTCATTTCGAAGAACCCACCGACAGCCCGGGCCGGGACCGCAAGTTTGTGAATCAACTGGGTCCCCCCGTCTGCTGCTCGCGGCGAAGTCTCGATGTCCTCCGGGCACGGCCAGGGTTTTGCCCGCTGCTCAGTGTGAGCCGGCTCATATTAACTCAGAACGACTTCGCCGTGTCAACGAATGTCGGGTAACGATATTCGTGCTTGCCACACTATGATTTGGGCAGGTCAGGACCATTGCGGCCAAACCAATCTGACACAGGTTCTAGCCAACAAGAGGCCTCGGGAACGTTTCCCACAACCTCACTCGCCCATCAGGGCGGTTGCGGAGAACGTCAGGTCCGGATCGCGGCCGGCAAAGTAGTCCCGCAATGTAGCGCTGAGCTGCCCCGGATCCCATGCCGAACCGTCGGCGCTGAACTGCTGTTCCACGCTCGGCGCCGACACCAGCGTCACCCGTGGACCGTAGACGATGAACACCTGACCGTTGACTTCCGCGGCGGCCGGCGAAGCCAAGAACTGGACCAGGGTGACCACGTGGTCCGGTGAGAGCGGGTCGATCTCGCCTTCCTCTATATCTGCGGCGCCGAAGACGTCGGCCGTCATCGCGGTGCGCGCCCGCGGGCAGATCGCGTTGGCGCACACCCCGTATCGGCCCAGCGCCCGCGAGGCCGTCAGGGTCAGCGCGGTGATGCCCGCCTTGGCGGCGCCGTAGTTGGCCTGCCCCACCGGACCCATCAGGCCCGCCTCCGACGAGGTGTTGATCAGCCGGCCATATATAGAGCCAGCTGGGGCGTCTTTGGCTTTGGCGCGCCAGTAGGTGGCGGCGTTGCGGGTGAGCAGAAAATGGCCGCGCAGGTGCACGGCAATGACGAGGTCCCATTCCTCGTCGGACATGTTGAACAGCATCCGGTCCCGGGTGATCCCGGCGTTGTTGACCACGATGTCCAGCCCGCCCAGCCCGTCGGAGCAGGCGATCAGTTCGTCGGCCGTCGCGCGCTGGCTGATGTCGCCGGTCACCGCAACCGCTTTGGCGCCGGCGGCGGCGATCTCGTCGACGACATCGGAGGCATCCAGGGCGGCGGCCAGGTCGTTGACGACGACCGTGGCGCCCAGCCTGGCCAGGCCGAGCGCCTCAGCGCGGCCGAGCCCCGCGGCCGCACCGGTCACCACCGCGACCTTTCCGGACAGATCGATCGCGTTCGTGCTGCCATTGGGCGTAGTCAATTTATGAATACCTCTAGTTTCGGGTCACACGCGGCTCAGGCTGGGTTCAGTCGCCGCGCAGCAGCGCGGCTCGTGGGCATTCGGCGATGGCCTGTTCGGCCAGATCCTCCTGGTCGGGAGGAATCGGATCAGTCTTGATGACGGCGTAGTCCTCGTCGTCAAGGTCGAAGATATCCGGTGCGATTCCCAAGCACACCGCGTTCCCTTCACACCTGTCACGGTCCACGATCACCCGCACGGCATCCTCCTTGAACCCGGCCTTCCAGTCCGATCACGTACTGCACCACCATAAGGCCCAGCTACGTCTGACGAAACGGTCGCTGGATTCCCAGACTAGAACGTGTTACAACCGGGAAGACGAATGGGTAGCCGTTGGTTGTTGCGGCGGCTTGCGATGGTTAACCGAAGGACGGCTGGAATGCGCATCAGTTACACGCCTGAACAGGAGGAGCTGCGTCACGAGCTGCGGTCGTACTTCACCGCGCTGATGACTCCGGAGCGGCGCGAAGCGCTGCATTCGACGCAGGGCGAGGTCGGGACCGGCAACGCGTATCGCGACACCGTCGCGCAGATGGGCAAGGACGGCTGGCTGACCCTGAACTGGCCCAAGGAGTACGG
>NZ_DATJYB010000590.1:0-4382 GCF_035499775.1 Mycobacterium sp.
TGGCCTTGTGGATCGGCATCGGCTGGGTGTTCCGTGGGATGACCCTGCTCGCCACGGCGTTATCCTTCGACCACATGCCTGGACGCGGCTGGCAGGCGCTCTCCGGTGTGATCATCGTTATCGGGGGCGGCGTGCTGATCATCTCGCCGATCGATTCGATGTCGATCCTGACCCTGGTCGCCGGCTGCTGGCTGATCGCCATCGGCATCATGGACGTTATCAGCGCGCTGCAGGTTCGCCACCGGCTCAAGGCCTAGTCTGCTCGGCCCCTCTAAGGCAATCGCCGCTCGACCTCGAACGCCAGACACAACTCGGCGAGATCCCTTGGTCGCGAAAGTGATCGGCCGGTCAACTCCTCGATGCGGTGAAGCCGATGCCGCACGGTATTGGGGTGGCAATAGATCCTGGCTGCGGTGTCGTTGGCCGACCCGCCGGCTTGCAGCCATGCTTCGAACGTGTCGAGCAGCACCGTGCGTTCCTCGGCCGGCAGTTCGTCCAGCCGCGCCAGCAGCGACGACTTGACCTTCGCCATCGCCTCCGGATTGCTGACCGCGGCGATCGCCAGTGGGCTGCCGTCGAAGACGGCAACCAGTGACTCAGCCGACGGCTTTCCGGCGACCGCGATCCGGGCGAATCGCAGCGCGTCACTGGTTTCGGCCAGCTCGCCGAACGGGGCGCTGATGCCCACGCGCGCTGTCGCGGCCTGCCGCAGTACGTCGACGAGCGCGGTGAGGGCGTCGGCCGGGACGGGACCCCGCAGGTGGACGATGCCGACCTGCACGTCCGGCAACAGTCGCCACGCTGACCGGATATCACGCGCGGACAGCTTGTTTTCGATTGCGGGCAGTCCCAGCTTGCCGATCGTCGGCAGTTCGGCTGCTACCACGACGTAGGGCCCCGACGTGGGCAGCCTCAGCAGGTCCGCCGCCTCCCAGAGGCTCTGATTATCGGTGATCCGCCGCAAAAGCAGCGCTTCCACCAGCGCCGATCGCTCTTCCTCCCGCTCCAGAATCTGCGTCGTCAACTGCTGGCGGTAGGCGTTGCTCATGGCCTGGGTGAAGGTGTCTTGCGCGAGGAAGACCCGGGCGGTGGCCTCCAGGATCGAGTCGGTGGGTATGGCCGCGGCGCGCCCGGTGGCCAGGGTCTTCTCCCACATGAATCGGAATCCGATCCGGTAGGCGGTCATCACCGCCGGCAACGGCACACCGGTGAGTGCGCGGGCGGTACCGGTGCGCTCCGCAGGCGAGACGTCGACGTCGGCATTGCCGGCGAGCGAGTCGAAAATGAACGTCACATTCGCGATACAGCTTTCGCGGACGTCGTCCTTCGTCACGACGGAGCCGTCGCGGTAGGCCTCGATCTCGCGGCACAGGACATCTGCCATTTCCTCGCCCAAACCCGGCGCACGGGCCAGCATGAGTTTGCCGAGCTTGATGACATGCGGATCAACTGCTGCGCCATGCCGGACGCCGTGGGTTTTCGATGCCACGCCCATATCCGGAAACCATAGGCCGGTTCACTGTGATCGGGCACAGTGGCGGGCGGTCGATTGTGTTCTCGGTGACATGGACCGCAGCAGAGCTCACGGCGATGGTGGTGGTAACGCCTCGTCGGCCCATCGTCGACGAATGAAGGAGGCGGGTTTTCGTAGAAACGAGGGCAACCCGACTTGTCCGTGGACAACGCCCTGCTGGACGCCCGGTATCGGCGGCTCGCCGACTCTTGGCGCCCGGAGTTGATCGACTCGCTGCTTGAGGGCCGAGTCGTCGAGGGCCGGAGCCTGGGCGAGGTCGCCGGCTATCTTCGGCTGCCCGAGGCGGGGCCGTTCGTGGTCATTGCCGCCGAGGCGGGCTCACGAGGCAGCGAGCCGCTGCCGATCATCGAATCAAAGTTGCGCAGCCTGGATGTGTATTCGGCGTGGCGGTTGCTACCCGATTGGCAGGTCGGTATCGCGCACGTGGGATCCGAGCAGCAGCTCGACAAAGTCGTCGCGTTGGTGTCGCGGTCGGCGGTCGACCGTGTCGGAATGAGCGCATGCTTCACCGATTTGCGGGACACCCCGCAGGCGCTGCATTTCGCCAAGATGACGCTGCGGGGCCGACCCGAGAGTTCCTCTGCCGTAGCAGTTTTCGACGGAACGATATTGGCCACCGCCGCGCTGGCCGCCCCGGAAGTGATGGTCAAAACGGCCGGCGGCACATTGGCCTGCTTTGACGACCTTCCCCACGAGGAACGCGAGGTCTTATTCGAAACCTTTCGGGTGTGGCAGGAAACCGACGCCTCGCTGAGTGTTGCCGCCGAGCGACTGTGTTGTCACCCGAACACCGTGCGCTACCGATTGCGCCGGATCGAGCAACGCACCCGGCGGTCGCTCTCCCGCCCAAGGGACGTCGTGGAGCTCTGTTTGGCGTTCGAGGTCCAGCGGCGGCTGATGTGGAGCGCGCACGACGGCTCTTACACTGGAACAGTTAACGAAGCGATTGTGGACGGAGTCGGCGCCAATGACCGATCTCATCGATTGCATACGCGAAGTCGTCGAACGTCATCGCGCACATGAGCACCCCCCCGCGGGCGGTCAGCCGTGTCACTGCGGGGTCGCGGAGCATTCCGATCATTCGCGTCACGTCGCCGAAGAGATCATCGCACGACTGGGGCTTCAGCCGGAGAAGTCAATCAATCTCCCGGACCAAATCCGTTACGTGAGTGCATGGTTCGATGACGAATTGACGAAGTTAGAGGGCGCTGAATAGTCACGTGCTGGACGAGGAAACCCTCGCCCAGCCACGTCGGCGACCGCTGTCAATAATCGGTTCTTCGATCAAGCACGGAGCGCATCCGCTTCGGCGCGCGCATACATCGCGTCGATCGCTGCGTACTCGGCTTCGTCGACAGCGGCGGCCGCGAAGTCGATGGCGTCAAGTGCATAGGACAGCGCCAGGTTCGCGTCCTTGTCGGCCGCCTTGGCGTCGTGCTTTTCCTTCCTCTCCTCCACGTTTGCCCGCACCTTCGCGACATGGGCTTGCCACTTGTCACGGACCTCCTGCCAATGCGACGACGCGTTGTCGCGCGCGTCATTGGCCTTGGCCTTGACTTGTTCCGCCGCTGCTGTGGCCTTGTCCCGGGCTTTGGCCGCGTCGGCGGCAAGCTGATCCCGGGTGCGCTGACCCGCGTCACGGAGATTTTGTGTCGCCGCTTTTGCCTGGTCGGAAATCTTCTCGAACTGTGTGCTCAGTTCATTGTTCGTCACGGAAACTCCTTCACTGGGGCAGGCTTATCGCCGACCTTCTTTCCTTTGAAGCGGCGTCGATACCGCCTCATGTAATGGTCGGTGCTGCGTGGCCTCGGGCCATTGTGCGCAGCGACATGATCGTCAAGCGGCGATTGGTTCCCACTACAACCGGAGCACGCCCGATGGCCCTGTTGCCGCGAATTGCTCAGCGTCGTAACTTGTTTCGACTACACACTGGTTGGACAGGGTGCTGCGTCAGACCTCGATCCGCATCCCCATGATCAGGGTTCGCTCCGGGGGCAGGCAGAACGCCGCGGTGGCGTCGACGCTGAGGTAAGACGTGGCAATGAAGAGGTTCCGACGCCAGCCGGGCATGATCGGCTCGCCGCCTTTTATCAGTTGAATCTTCGACAGGAAATACGAAGCCTCTTCGAGGTCGATCAGCCCCTCGGTCTTCGTCGGGTCGAGCAGAGTCAACGCACTGGGGACGTCATGCGACTCCATGTACCCGAAGCGTGCCGTGACATGGATGATTGCGTCGTGCATCGTGCCAAGCGGATCGATCTCGACGCGCTGCGCCTCCGCCACCCGCGGGACTGGCAACGTATCGATCGAGACGATCGCTACGTGCTCGTGGAGCACGTGATTGAGCTCGACATTCTGTCGCATCGCCAACGGCGCGGTGTTTTGTCCGCGGTTGAGGAAGACCGCCGTCCCGCTGACGCGCAGTAGCTCACGGCGCGTTGACAATTGATCGACGAATTCCTGCAGTGAACCCTCGACGGCTTCCCGCCTGCGGGTGACGACGGTGCCGCCCCGCTGCCAGGTGATCATGATCGTGTAGGCCGCCACGGCGATCGACAGCGGTAGCCATGCCCCGTGTAAGAGTTTGGTCAGGTTCGCTGCCACAAACAGCAGATCGACTCCCAACAGAGCGCTGCCGCCAACGACGATCAGCCACAGCGGAACTCGCCACCTTCGGTGTGCGATGTAGAGGAAGAGCAGTGTCGTGATCGTGATGGTTCCGGTCACCGCCATCCCGTACGCATACGCCAGTGAAGCCGAACTGCGAAACGCGAACACCAGGATCAGGACCGCCACCATTAGCATGCCGTTGATCCATGGCATATACACCTGACCGAAGGTCGACGCC
>NZ_DATJYB010000591.1:0-6056 GCF_035499775.1 Mycobacterium sp.
TACTTGACGATTCGGTTGAACGACCACTGTTCGCCGGCGTGTTGGGCCCACTCGTCGTAGTCGGCGGCGAATCCGCGGATCCACAACATGGCGTTCATGGACGACGAGCCACCCAGCGTTTTGCCCCGGGGCCAATAGATCCGCCGCCCGTTCAGCTCGGGCTGCGGCTCGGTGAGGTAGTCCCAGTCGATGGGGCTCCGGAACAGCTGCGTCCACGTCACCGGCATTTTGATGCGGCGGTCGGTGTCTTCTCCTCCCGCCTCGAGCACCACGACCTGGTTTCTGGGGTCGGCGCTGAGCCGCTCGGCGATCACCGAGCCCGCCGAGCCGGTGCCGACCACTACATAGTCGGCGATGGCAAAGTCGTTGGCCGTCAACTCGTTCATGTCGTCTCGTCTCTGTGCTGGAGTGTCAGAGCTGTCACCTTCATTGCTGCCAGCGATTTCTGACGGTAGGAACCCGCGCGCGATGGCGTCCACTACCTGTCCACTAAATGGACACGACCGAAATTCATTTGCTTGATGTCGCACTCGCAAGCGGCGCCCGATGGCCAATCGACTCGCCGCGTTGGACGCATGCGTCCCGCCGCCTTGCCGGCAACGAAAGCTGCTTGTTGCAAGCGATTTTGGGCCGGCGCGCGGTCACGCTCACCGGCGAGGGCGCCCGTTGGTGTCGAAGCCCTGGGCGCCCCAGCCAAGTTTTCTGTAGCCCCTAACCTGCGGTGCTGGGTTCCGCGTGAACGCGGAGGTGTTCGCGACGCTTCAACTCGTCGTCGGTGACGAGTTCGAGCATCGGCTTGCCCGGAACGCACAGCATGGTGACGGTGAAGCGGCACCTCATGTCGTCGCGGTTGTTGCCGTCTGAGTAGTGGATGACGTCGCCACCCGGTTCCCAGAATGCTTCGCCCGCCTGGATGACGCGGGGCGGCTCACCCTCCAGTTCGAACAGCATTTCGCCTTCCAGCATGTAGCCGAAGGCTGGACCGCTGGGGTGCCGGTGCGGGGGCGCGCCTGCGCTGCCTGGCGGGTAATCGATCACCACGGTCATCGCATGTGCGCCTTGGGGAATGAACGGCGGTTGCACTTCCTGCACGACCGTCAGCGCAGTTTCCCATCCGGGGTCATATTTCTTGGTCATCGGGTGTTCCTCCTCGGTGGTTGAGACGAGCCGGTGAGATGCGCCGCCGTTGCCCGCGACACTCGCGACACGACAACCGTCTGCGGCTGTCGTACTCAGACTCGCCGGAGGGGAAGGAAATCGAACCCTTGAAAGCCAGTAGTCCGTGGTCTGTGGTGAGGGTCAGCTCGTCCGGGGAGACACGACCTCCGTCCAGCCGCTCGGTGTCGCGAGCGGACTACTGCAGCGGCAGCTTCAGCACCCGATTGCTCATGTCGGTGATGTAGACGTCGCCGGTGCTGTCCACCGCCACGCCCATGGGTTTGTTGAGGCCGGTGAACGGCAGCGCTTCCGGGGTGGTCGACCCCGCCGCTAGTCTGAGCACCCGGTTGTTCGAGAAATCGGTGACGTAGACGTTGCCGGTGCTGTCCACCGCTACGCTCATGGGTTGGTTGAGGCCGGTGAAGGGCAGCACGGTCTGGGTGGATGAGCCCGCCGCTAGTTTGAGCACCCGGTTGTTGAGGTCGGTCACGTAGACGTTGCCGGTGCTGTCCACGGCCACACCCGAGGGCTTGTTGAGGCCGGTGAAGGGCAGCACAGTCTGGGTCGATGAGCCCGCCGCCAGTTTCAACACTCGGTTGTTGCCGTTGTCAATCAAGTAGACGTTGCCGACGCTGTCTACCGCCACAGCGCTGGGGTTGTTGAGGCCGGTGAAGGGCAGCACAATCGGAGCGGACGCGCCCGCCGCCAGTTTCAGCACCCGGTTGTTGTCGATGGAGGTGACGTAGAGGGCGCCGCTGCTGTCGACCGCCACACCGCTGGGATCCTTGACGCCGGCGAAGGGCAGCACAATCGGAGTTGACCCGCCCGCCGCCAGTTTCAGCACCCGGTTGCCGCCCCCGGAGGTGACGTAGACATTGCCGGCGCTGTCCACCGCTACACCGTTGGCGATTTGGAGGTCCGCGAAGGGCAGCAGCGTCTGAGCCACATAGGACCGCGGCGATGACGTCGGTGATGCCGATGTTGTCGGGGGTGATGCCGATGTTGTCGTGGATGAGGATGTCGAGGGCGCCTGAGTAGGCCCATCGTTGCCGAGGGCGGAAATACCGACGGCCGCAACGATCACGGCGACGAGAGCAATGACGCCCACGATCAGCGCGATTGTGGTGCGCCGACTGATCCCGCCGGCCCTCGTCGGGGTGGGTGGCGCGACGGGCGGCGGTGGCGAGAGGGTCCGCTGCTGATCCTGCGGGGCGGGCGGCGCGAACTGCGGCGCGTGGTAGGGCGTCGATTCCGGACCGAGTTGCGTCGCCGCTGCGGTCCGTGGGCTGGGCGGGGCTTGCGGCCGCTGGTAGTCCGGGAAGGCCGGCGTCGGGACAGGACTTGCGGTTGGCTCGGGGAGTCGCTGATGCGGACTCGGTGCCGGTCGCTGAATCGGACTGGTGATGGCGTCGCGGGCCGCGTTCGCCAGTTCGATGGTGGTGGCGTAGCGCTGTTTTGGGTCTTTGGCCATACCGGTCGCGATGACCTCGTCAACCGGGGCGGGCACCTCGGGTCGGGTGACGGACGGGCGCGGCGGCCGGGCGTTGACGTGCGCGGCCATGAGTTGCGGCATGGTGTCCCCCGGAAACGGCGGGGCGCCGGTCAGAGCTTCATACAAAACGCAAGCCAGCGAGTAGATGTCGGCGCGGGCGTCCTCGTCGGCTCCGATCGCCAACCGCTCGGGCGCGATGTAGCGATAGCTGGCGACCGGGATATCGGTCTGGGTAATTCGGGCCTCGTCCATGGTGGGGGCGATCCCGAAATTGATCAGGTAGGCGAAGTCGTCGTCGTCGAGCAAGATGTTGGAGGGTTTGATGTCGCGGTGGATAAGCCCGACTTTGTGGGCAGCATGCAGCGCCTTGGCAACTTGGTCGACGATGCGCACCGCGCGCGCCGGATCCAGCGGCCCGCGGGTCAGCACGGCAGCGAGGTGGTGGCCCCTGATTAGCCGCATGCTCACGAACAGCCGGCCGTCGATCTCGCCGTAGTCGTAAATCGGCACCACATGGGGGGTTTCCAATTGCGCCGCGGCGTGGGCTTCCCGGCGGAAACGCCGCTGAAAGTCTCCATCTCCAGACAGACCCGCGGGCAGGACTCTGACGGCAACGACCCGGTCGGTAACGGCATCATGGCCGCGCCACACCTCGCCCACGCCGCCTCGGCCCAACAACTCGATCAGCCGGTACCGCCCGAATGGCAATTGCGTCGTACGTGGCGCTTCCTCGCGTTCGCCGAGTTCTTCGATCACCTGAACAACATGCATCGTGTCTCGCGGTGTCGATACAGTACTGCGCTACTCAATTTCCAGGCGGAGCCAAGCGGCGACGACTCACCCGGCCCGCCCGAGGGCAGGTAGACACTCCTTGAGTAACGATGGTGGGCGGGCCCGCCCGTGACAGTGAACGGCAAAGATCCGCCATGGAGCTTGCGAACCAGATCGGCTGTCGTTACGGCCCAGGCGCGGGGACGAGGTGGCCGGTGACCGCCGCCGCCGACAGGGCCTGCTGCAGCAATCGGCCGTCCGCGCTCAGATCCCGCACTCCGGTCCCGTCGATCGGCGGGAATACCGAGCGCGCGAACGACAGCAGCGACCGCAGCGGCCCGGCCGGGCTGCGGCCGGTCACGAACAGCGCCTGGCTGGACACGATCACCAGGATGGCCAGTACCCCGTCGAGGCATTCCGCGGCGCGGCGCTCCCTGCGGTGCGCGCTGAACGCCGGCGACAGCACGTCGGAGCGTCGATCGCCTGCCGCGGCGGGCAGCAGCGCGGGCGCGGCCGCGGCCCGCGCCTCCTCGACGTAGCTGCTCGCCGCCCAGCCGTAGCCGTAGGTGCCGATCGGCGCCGCCTCGAGGACGGCCAGGTTGACCGGCAGGCCCGAGGTCTCGGCGCTGTTCAGAGCGGTGATCTGGCGCTCGGCGACCAGCGCCAGATCCGCCCAGGTCGCGGTCAGCGCGTTCATGGCCGGGTAGGCCATGCCGTTGTGGAAGCCGCCGCTGGGCAGCACCCGGCCGGCCAGCAGCACGTCGCCTGTCACCGCGCGCAGCGCGGTCGCCGCGGCCTTCTCGACCGCCGCCACCATCCGGTGCGCCTGGCCGAGCACGCGCGGGATGATCCGGTAGCTCACCGGAGCTTGGTGGAACCGCCTGCCTTCCGTCCCCGCGCCGTCGAGGTGGCGGCGCAGCGCCCGCAGCGCCGCGGCTTCGTGCGCGTCCCCCCATAGGTCGTCGAGCGCTGCGTCGTAGGCGCCGAGCGGGGCGCCGAACGCCTCGATCGACAGCGCGCAGACGGCCTGCGCGTTATCCAGCCGGTGCCGGGACCGCAGCGCGGTGTCGGCGGCCAGCGCCGCCGGGCACGCCGCGGGCTCGGCCAGCGCCCTCAGCTCGGCCTCGCCGAGGTCGTCGCGTCGCACCCCGGCGAGGGCGGCGGCCATCACAGCGGCTTCGTCCGGGCCCGCCGGGCCGCCGGACGACACCCGGGGAGCCGGGCCGCCGAGCAGGGCGGCCACCCGCTCGGCGGCGGTGAGCCCCACCGCGGTGTGCCCGGACACGCAGCCGGCCAGCCGGGCGAAGAGGATCCCCCGCACCACGGCCTCGTCGAGATACCCGTCGCTCGCGCCCGCAGACCCCGAGCCCTCAGACCCCGAGCCCTCAGACCCGGAGCCCGCGGGCGCGGCGGCCGCGGGGACCGCCCGTGCGCTGGCCGCGCCCGCCTCTCCGGGCGCCGTGCGGCCCCGTCCGGCCGCGGCCAGCGCACGGCGGGCCTGCTCGCCGAGCCGCACAGCCTCACCGCCGTAGCAGACCCGCCGGAAGTTCGCGAGGGTGAAGTCGTCCCTGGTATCCAGCACGACCGTCATGCCGGGGCGGGTCCTTTGCGCGCCGCGCGTACGTGATCCCTGACCGGCGGAGCGGGCTGGCGCCCCGCGGCGTCTAGCGCCCGCCCCGCCTCCCCGGCGAGCAGCGCGATGGCGCCGTCGAGGCACTGCGCGGCCGTGGCCTCCCGGCGGTAGGCGCCGAAGGTCGGCGAGGACACGTCGTCCTGCGGGTCGTTGACCGCCGCGGGCAGCAGAGTGGGCATGGCCGCCGCCCGTGCCTCCTCGGCCAGCGCGCTCAGCTCCGGTCCCGGGCCGGCCGCAGGATCGGCAGCTCGCAGCGCCGTCACGTGCCGCCCGGCCAACAGCGTCAGGTCGGCCCATACGGCCGCCAGCGCGTTCAGCGCAGGGTAGGCCATGGCGTTGTGGAAACCGCCGGTGGAGACGGCCTGCCCCAGCGGGTGCGCAGCGTCGGGCGGCAGGTACACCGGGTTGTCAGTCACCGACCGCAGCGAGACTTGGGCCGCCTCGGTCAATCCCGCCACCGCGCGGTGCGCCTGCCCGAGCACCCGGCCGAGGATCAGGTAGCTGGCCGGCACCTGGTCTGCCTGCCGCCGACCGGGTGATGCGCCGGACAGGTGGTGGCGAAGCGCCGCCAGCGCCGCCGCCTCGTCGGCGTCTCCCCACAGCTCACCGAGCTCCTCGGCATAGGCGTCGGCCGGGACGCCGAACGCCGCCGCCGACAGCGCCAGCGCTTGCTCGGCGCGGCTGAGCCTGGGGGCGGCCCGCAGCGCGGCATCCGCGGCCAGCGCGGCCGATACCGGGGATCCGTTGACCACCGGGTTGGCCTCGCCCTCCTCGAGGTCATCGAGCCGAAAGCCGCGCAGCACGTGGGACAGCGGCAGCACCTCGCCCGCGCCGACCTCCCCGTCCAGCGGCACCGGCGGCAGCGGGCCGTCGAGCATGGCCGCCAGCCGCTCGGCGATCACCGGCCTGGCCATGGAGTTCCCGGCGACGAAGTTGGCAAGCCGGGCGAAGATGATGCCGCGCACGACACGCTCATCGAGGTACCCGCCCCCGAACCCGCGG
>NZ_DATJYB010000592.1:0-5606 GCF_035499775.1 Mycobacterium sp.
ACTCCTTTACGACATGCGGGTCGGCGAGCAGGTCGAGGTAGTCGCCGGCTGCCGGAAAGTCATGGGCCTCAGGCTTTTCCATCCACTTGACGGTGGGCATCAGGTCTCTCCCTTCATTGGGCCGCTTCGTCGCAGCCTATCGGGTGGCGCCACGAAATTGGGATCGGTAGCTCATCGGGGGATCTGTACTGGCCCGGATGACGTCGCCAAAAGGGGCGACGCATGAAGGAAGGAACTCCAGTGAAACGTCTTCTCGCAACGGCGGTTGGAACCCTGGGTTGCGCGTCGGCCCTGGTCGCTTGTTCGAGCGGTGGTCATTCGACAACCGCGGGCCCGGCCAGCGTCGCCACCGGCGGCGGCACCAACGCGCAGGTCAAGGTCGGCGGAAGCGACTTGGCCGGCTTGGACCCGGCCTCGGTGACCTGCGTCAGGCAGGCCGGCAAGATCAAGATCGCCAGTGGGACCACCGGCGGCCCACAGCAGGCGCTGCTCGTCGTGATGACCGACGAGGCCACTCCCAAGGTCGAGCAGTTGGCACTTTTCGTCGACGGCAACGGCTTATCCGTCGCCAACAGCATGGGCCATCAGGTCGGCTCGGCCAACGTGGCGGTAGACGGCAAGACCTACACCATCACCGGCCAGGCGCAGGGCGCGGACGCGAAGAACCCGATGGCCGGCATGATCAGCAAGGACTACAGCATCAAGGTGACATGTGGCTGATGCGCCACAATCCTGGCGGCGGATCTGCAACGCATGTCCGCCGCTTGGGGCTGTCCGGGGGCAACACCGACCGAAACAGACTTATGATGCAGCCGTGTCGATCCCCGGCGAATTGGAGCGCGCCCGTCACCTGGCATTTGCCGCCGACGAGGTGGCGGCCCGGGATCTGCTGCTTTCCCTGATGCCACAGATCGAGCAGGCCGATCGCGACGACTTCATGCTGGAGGTCTTTGCGCAGCTGGGCGAGATCTACCTGGTTCGGGGCGCGAATGACGGCGTGCGAGAGTGCATCCGGCGTATCCGCGACTGTCTGGCGATCTATTCGGGAATTGTCGCCGGCACCATGCCGGAAGCGGCCGCGCAGGTGCAGATGTCCGACGCCGAAGTCGCGGAGATGATCTGCCGGTACTCGCGGCGGGCCCAGTTCCTCGAAACCGGTCTGGCTGCGGCGCAGGGTGACCACGACGGCGCTGCGAGAGCGCTGACCGGCTTGCGCGACATTGACGGCGACTTCCCCACCCTCGCCGACGAGCACGCCTACCTGCTCACCTACGCGCAGGTCCTCTGCGCCACCGCGCTGTGCGACGACGACCTGCATGTGCAGTCAGTTCCGTTGTGGGAAAAGGTGCTTGCGACGTTGGAATCCCCTGGCCCGGGCACCGAGGCGGCTGAGTTTCTCCGAGTGACTGCGGCCATCGCGTACGGCAGATTCTCCGTCGAGACGGGCCGGTTGCCGGAGGCTCGGCCCTGGCTGCAGCGCGCGGGGGCTCGGGCTCAGGCCAATGGATGGGAACTAGCAACTGCCAGAACACAATTGGAGAGAGCAACGGCCTCCTGGGCGGCGCGCGACAAGGTGACGGCCGAGCGGCTGATATCGGAGGCCTATCCGGTCATCGCCCGCCACGCCAGGGCACACGACGCGTCGCGGTGCCTGCTGTACCTGGGCCTCAACCGAATGGCAACCGGCGCCCTGGAAGCCGCCAACGAATGCTGGGAGCACGCCGAGCGGTACTGGCGGGACTTGGGAAAGCCGCTGCATCTTCACCGTATTCTATTGCAGCGCAGCTGGATAGAGGTCTTCCGCGGGCGCTTTGCCGAGGCGGTCGAGCTGATCGCGCAGGCCCGCGAATGCCTCGACTCCTCGCCCCGCAGCAGTTGGCTGCAGTACGCCCGGCTGGACAGTCAGCTGGGTACGGTGTGGCGGGCGGATGCGTTGACCGACTTGGGTTTCGACGGCGCGGGTGACCCCTCGGACACGTGGCGGGAGGCCGAAGCGCGCAACGCCGCGTCACTCGGCGTGATCCGGGGCGAGGTGGACAGTTCGCAACACCGCCGCGCGGTTGCCAAATTCGAGCAGGCCGCCGAGCTAAAGGTTCCAGCGGCGTTGGCAGTCGACTCGGTGCGCTATTCGATCGCCGACGCCGACGCGAGATCGCGCTGGGCGACCTATGTTTCGGCACCCCTGCTGGCCGGGGCCTTCGCCGTCGCGTGGGAGTGGGAGAACACCGAACTGGTCAGCGAGTTGATTGAATACCACAGTGCAAGAGGCACTTTCAGTACCGCGCCGGCGCAGCGAGAAACCGACGACTGGGCATCCACCGCGACCGCACCGGTGGTGGCCGAAGCGGACTCGAATCCGGCGCTGGCGGCGGCCGGCGCAACCTCGCCCTTCCGGCCCGGCCGACCCACGTTGACCCGGCTCGGCCCGTTGCCGCCCTTGCAGATGCAGCCGGATGCTCCGACGATCATGAGTCACTATCGCGCACTGGCGCTGCAGCGGTACGGCTGTGATGTCACCGCCGCCGAACCCGCCTGGTCGACCTGGCCATGAGCGACCCGGACCGGCTGGCCCTGGTCCTGCGCTACGCCGACGTCGGGATCGCCACGTACGGCAGTCTGCGAGTGGTCGGCCAGCCGTCCAGAACGGTCACCTGGGTGGTCGAAGAACCCATTCTGCTTGCGGCGCTACAGGAACTGGCCGACGCCCTGCCCGAGCCACACGGCTCCGAGAGCCGACGTGACGCCATCGAACGGGCGCTGACCAGAGGACCGTTCACCGCGCCGGACACCGAGCTGACGGTCGCCTACATCCTCGGTGTGCTGTTGATCGGCACCCCCGGCTGGCAGTTGCTGGTCGACTGCCTGGCTTCGCCACGCGCGGTCCTGTTCGTCTCCCCCAGCGCCCGGCTGGCACGCGTGCCCTGGGGACTGCTGGCGTTGCCGAAATCGGGCCCCAGCCCAGAGGAATTGGTGCGGGTCCGGGCAGACGCGATGACAGTGACAGGCACCCGGGCGGCCCAAATCCCTTGGCAGCTCACCGATATCCGTGAGCATACCGACGGCTACCGGCTGATGGAGTTGGTGGACGTGCTGATGGCGGTGCCGCAGAACATCGTGCACTCGCCGCGCACACCCGCAGGGTGGGACGCCAGGCGCGACCGCCCGCCGCTGCTGGTCCTCGATCCGAGGGTGCCCGGACAGCTCCCTGACTCCGCGCTCGGGTCAGTGCTCGGGCGGCCGTCGGCCTACACGCCGCTGGCGCGGCACTTCGCCGAGCTGATGGAACGACGGCCGGTGCTGCCGGAAGTGGCTGCGCCGGTAGAGCTGTTCCGCCGCCAGGATGCCGACCGCCGGTGGCTGGCCGCCCTGCTGGCCGAAAACCCGAGTCGGCTCGTTTACGTCGGCCATGCGAGTTCGGCCGACGGCGATCCCGACCAAGCCAGCCAGGCCGATCGGGCGGCACTGCATCTGGCCTGTACCGCAGCGATTCCCGGACACGCGGATCTCATCGGGGACCACCGTCCGCTCACCGCATCCGATCTCATCTCCCTGCGATTGCCGATGCCGCCCCGAATCGCCCTACTGGCCTGCGCGTCCGGCGGTGACTACCAATTCGACGAGGCAACCGGTCTGGTGGCCGCGATGATCCTCGGCGGCGCGCAGCTGGTGACCGCCACATTGTGGTCGCTGCCCACCACGGCCGCATATCGGCGCTTCTCCGTGGGCGGCCGTGACCCAGGTGACGCGATCGACCCGATGACCGACGTGGTCATTGCCGTGGATCGCGCACACGAAGCCGTCGACGCGGGAGGCGCGGTGAATCGCTGGCAACGAGAGCAGATGCGACGCTGGCGTGACGGTGACCTCACGGCCAGCCCGCTATATTGGGCGGCGCTGGTGACGTTCGCGGTAGACGGAGCCCGCTGACCTTCAGATCGGCGTGAGCTCCGCCGCACGCACGGCCAACACGTCGTCGGGCAACGAAAGCCGTTCGCGGGCAGCGGGATCGAACGCCACCAGAAGAACGGTCCCGGGCCGCAACCACGATATGACCGGATCGCCCTTGCGCCGAGGCAGCCGGCCCACGAACGTGTCTCCGTCGACACTGGTCACCTCGATCATGATCCGATGTTTGCCGGCAGCGGCTTCGGGCTCATCGCATACGGTACCGATGCCCACGATTCGGTCGTCCGCTGAAGTCTCGCGCGGCTCGCGCACCAGCCAACCGACGATCGCCAGCGCCGCGAGAACGCAGCCGACGCCGATGATCGTGTGCCACAAGTCCTCAAAGGCGATAAAGAGCACCGCGGTGGCGATCAACGCGATCTCAACACCCACCAATAGCAGCATTCGCGTCTTCATGCGACCAGCCTCTGGCTGGCGGCCGGCTACCGAACCCAACTTTTTGGATGTCGATATTTTTGGAATGCCCCTATCCTGTGCAGATGAGCGCGGATCCGCAGGTGACTGCTGTCGCGGCGGGCCATCCCCGCCGGGCGGTGATCGAGCAAGCCTGGCGCGCAATCGGTCCCGGTGTCGAGGTGCTCAGCAGCGACGACGGCGGTCCCTTGACCAGGACCATCAAGCGCATCATCGACCCGCTGGTGCTCCGCCTACGATCGAACCCGCAATACTCGGCACCGGTCGTCACCCCGGACTGCGCCGCGGCCATGCACCAGCTGATCGTCGATAACGCGCCCCAACTGCGTGCTGCCGCAGCATGGTTCGAAGTTCTCAAACTCGAGCGCCGCAGGATGCGAATCCGCAGCGGAAACGCCCAGGAGCTGTACTTCCCGGTTTGCTTCGAACTCGCCGTGACCAAGGGAGCCCCCACTCCGGAAGACAGCGACACTCCGGCCGTGGTACTGCACGACATCCACCAAGGCCGTGACCGCACCGCGATCGAGGTGCTCAACGAATACGTGGCGAGCCCGGAGGTCGTCGCCGCGCTGACCGATCAGCTGGACCGCAGCTGGCGCGACGTGCAGGGCGAAGACGTGGTCACCGGCCCCTTCCTGGCTCAGCTCAGCACTGTTCTCGGCTCCGTCAACAGTCACGGGGCGTCCGTCGCACGCCAGCGCGTCTGGTCGGCCGTGATCGCGGACACCACGCCGTACAACCTGGGTGCCCTGGCGCGGATTGAATCAGGGGAAACGGGGGAGCTGCCCTGGTCCATCGTCACACTGGGTTTGAGTTCCGTTGCGCCGCAAAGACGACCGCGGGTCCGCGGCGGCCTGGATGATTCAGACAGCGGCCGTCCGCTGGATCGCACCGTGGTGGACCGGGTGCGCGCGACCTTGCGCCGCGCCCTGGATCGTGACGCGCTGCCGGACGTCCCGCTGCTGTGCGACGAAGAGGTCGACCGGGCCTGCGCGCCATGGGGTCTGCTGGGCGAGGACAAGCAGGCGACGTTGGTCACCGGCATCGAAGTCGCGGTCGAGCTGGCACCGCTGGACCGATCCGTCACCAGCCGCTACGCGCTGGCGGCTCAGATCCAGGCCCGGCTGCGCAAGGAGGCGTACGTCCTGCATGCCCGGCGCTACCTCGCCGAGGGCGGCCCCATCCATCCGCGCCAACAGCAGGTGATCGACGACCTCGCCGCCTAC
>NZ_DATJYB010000593.1:0-7329 GCF_035499775.1 Mycobacterium sp.
CGAGCACCGCGCTGTGTTGGCCGAGCAGGTGTGCGATGGCGCCGGCATCGGTGAAACCCCCCACCGTGTTGGTGGAGCGTGCCGCCCAATCGCCGGTCATCAGCAGCGCCGAGGCGCCGACTATCACGACGAAGGCCCCCAATACGGTGTCGGCGCGTTCGTAGCCCATGAATCGCGGCGTGATCCTTTTGTCGACGACGTTGGACTGCTGAAAAAACAGCTGCCACGGTGCCACCGTAGTGCCGACGATGGCGATGATCAGCAGCACCGAATCCGAGCTCACGCCACCGGAAATGCTCGGTACCACAAAGGACTTCGCCGCGTGCGCCCACTGCGGGTGCGACATCAGCAGCATCGGTATCTGCAGCAGGGTGATGGCGATGAAGACGAACATGGCCCGCTCCCAGCGCCGGAAGCTGCCGCTTGCCATGATCGCGACCAGCGCTGCCGCCGATATCGGCACCACGACGTACTTGGAGACGCCGATGTAGTCGGCGGCCAGGGTGATGCCGATGAACTCGGTGACGATCGTCAGAAAGTTCAGCAGGAACAGGTCGCCGACGGAGAACCAGCCCCAGCCGCGGCCGAACCGCTCGTTGATCAACCGTGCGTGCCCGACTCCGGTGACCGCGCCGAGCCGGACCACCATTTCCTGGTTGACGATGAGTACCGGGATCAGCAGCAGCAGCAGCACCCACAGCAGCGAGTAGCCGTAGTTCTGGCCGGCCTGGGCGTAGGTGGCTACGCCGCCGGCATCGTTATCGCCGACCATCACGATGATCCCGGGTCCGACGATTGCCAGCAGGGTCAGCAGCCGGGTCTTCAGCGTGCGGGAATGCCCGATCTCACTGACACTGATGCGCCCGAATGCCCCTTCGATATCCCCCAGGTGCGCGGTGTCGAGCACCGCTGTCTGCTTCGCCGCGGTGGTGCGCTCTTCGGCTTCGGTCACTTTTCCTCACCTCCGGGCACCGCCGCCGTGCGGTGATCGTCGGGCTGGCTGATATCGCGGACCGGACGCGGCGCGGGCTCGCGGCGGCGCCAGTCCTCGGGAATGGTGGCCTCGAGCACGTCGTCGACCGTGACCACCCCGAGCACACGGTCCTGTTCGTCAACCACCGGGACGGAGTAGAGGTTGAAGTCGGCCATCAACAGCGCGATGTCGGTCAGGTCGGCATCGGGGCCGACCCGCACCGGATCCGAATCCATAAGCGTCCCAACGCTTTCGCTGGGCTCAGAGTGCAACAGGGTGATCACCGACAACACGCCGGCGAGACGTTTGTCCCCGTCGAGGACGTGCATCTTGATCAACGCCTCCGGCTGAACGGTGCGCGCAGCGGCAATCAGCGCCAAGGCCTCGGCCGCGGTTGTGGTCGGCGCACAGGCGACGAAGTCGACGTTCATCAGCCCGCCGGCACTTTCGGAATTGAAGCCCATCAGCGTGATCACCTTGGTGCGCTGCGGCGCGGGCATCAGGTCCAGCACCCGCCGGCGCCTCTTTTGGCGCAGGTCTGCGATCGCGTCGGCGGCATCGTCGGCACGCATCCGGCCCAGCAGGGCGGCGACCTCGTCATCGGGCATGCCGTCGAGCAGCCGACTGGCCTTTTCCGGATCCAGTTCCTCGAACACGTCGGCTTCCAGCTCGGGATCGCTATGCACCCGATCGAGGATCTCGCCGCCCTCCGCCTTGTCGGCTTCCTCTAGAAGATCGGCAATCTCGGCTGCTTTGAATCCGTCGAACCGGTCCGACAGACGACGCAGACCATCCGACCGTTCGTGACCGATCAGCGGTTCGAATGCCTTCCAGTCGCGGGCCGCATGGCCGCCTGACCTCTTGATCAGGCCGAACAACCTTGGTGGGCGTCGGGTGTCCAGCCGCGCGACCACCCATCCGGCGCCGGTATCTTCCAGCTCGACGTCGTAGGCGCGCACCAACTCCACGGCGGCCACGTCGATCAGCCGGTGCCCCAACACATCGGCGCGCAACAGTACCTCGCCGTCGCGGCGCTCAAAACCGCGCAAGTCAATCTTGTTCTTGGCCAGTACAACTCGGCCCGGCGCGAACTCGTGAATGGATTTCCTGCCGACGAAGACCTCCCGCCCGCCTACCCCAGCCACGATGCCGGTCACCGAGGGATATTCGCCGGCGCCGCGCAGCCGCACGATCACGTCCTCGACGCGGCCCACGGTCTCGCCTGAAAGCGCCAGCACCGGCGCCCGCAGCAGCTCGGATAGATGGATTACCGGCACTCCGCCGGGGCCGGTCGCGGTCTCTGATGTGGTCACTTGTCCCTCCTCATCAGCGTGAATTAGACGCTAGCGAGCAGACTGCACAAGCCCGTCAATTGCGAGGGCCGCCAGAGTGTACGCCGCGCGAACGACGGCTAGCCAGGACGAATGGGTAAAAGAGTAGCGGCCATCGGGGATACGGGCCGTGACGCGCGAATCGTCTCAGCCGCGAGCGACCCCATAGGTACAGAGAAAACGCCGTTTTGCCGACATTTTTGGGACCCTCGCGCCCCGGACTCCGTGCGCCGGCGCGTGGTACAGCTAGCTCAGTACCGAGGTGTAGTAAATCGTGTCGGCCATCGACACCGAGTCGTGAGTCTGCGGGTCGGGCCCAAAGGCCGAAAGACCGAAGTCGGCCAGCAACTGGCTCATCGGCGTACCGACGGACCACCAGCCCAGGCCGTCCAGGTAGGCGGCGACGTCCTTGCGCTCACCTTCGAAGCCGAGCTCTTCCCAATCCAACTCGAAGCCGTGCTCACGCCATTTTTCGGTGGACTTGCGCATCATCTCGCGCGCTTGTTCGGTGTCGCGCTCGGGCCGGTCCGGAATGGCTTCGACCGCGAGCCGGCTGCCCTTGGCGCTCAGCGCGGTGATGTTGTCCATCAATCGGTCCTGAGCTTCCGGCGGCAGATACCCCAGCAGCCCCTCGGCGATCCACGCGGTCGGCCGATTCGGGTCCAAACCGGCCTCCCGCAGGGCGTTGGGCCAGTCCTGCCGCAGATCGATTGCCACCGTGCGCAATTCGACCTTCGGGGCGGCGCCAAGACCTTCGAGGGTGGTGGACTTGAACGCGATCACCTGCGGCTGGTCGATCTCGAACACCTTCATCCCGGCCGGCCATTCCAACCGGTAGGCGCGGGCATCCAGACCGGAGGCCAGGATCACGGCCTGCCGGATGCCGGCCTGCGTCGCATCCCGAAAGAAGGAGTCGAAAAAGCGGGTGCGGGCGGCCATCGCTGCGGGCATGTGCTCGAGCTTCCAGCTGGACTCCTCGACGTCGACGTCAGCGGCGACCAGGTCGCCACTCGCCCATCGAGTGAAGAAGTCCACGCCGACGGCACGCACCAGCGGTTCGGCGAATTGGTCGTTGATCACCGGGTTGTCGGCCTTGGTCGCGATCGCGCGGGCGGCGGCCACCATGGTCGCCGTCGCGCCTACGCTGCTGGCCAAGTCCCAGCTGTCGTTGTCTGTGCGGGGCACGGGTATTCTCCAATGTCAGGATTGAGGATTATTTAGCTAGTTTAACACTTAGTCAGTTTAACCACTGATCGTCCGGGGCGCGTGTGAAGTGCTTCACAAGGTCCCCGCGTGGGTATTCTGGCAGCCATGCCACGTTCGTTCGACATCGTGACCGATTCGCCCGCCAGCGTTGAACAGGTTCATGCGGCGTTCGGCCGCGAGGACTATTGGCTCGCGCGCTTCGCGGCGGGCGACGCTGCTGCCAGCACCACGCTGGATTCGCTGGACGTCGACGCCGACGGAACGGTGACGGTGCGCGTCACCCAGCACCTGGGCCGCCAGCTGCTACCCGGGATGGTTGCCAAGCTCGTGCCCGGCGACCTGAAAGTCGTGAATTGCGAGACGTGGAGACCAATTGGTGACCGTCAGGTACGGGGGCAGATCAACGTCTCGGCGACCGGCGGGCTGGGATCGGGCCGTGCCGAAGCGTGGTTGGCACCCGCGAGCGACGGCTCGCAACTGCGCTACGCCGTGCGGGTGCAGGTCAAAATTCCGTTGGTCGGCGGCAAACTCGAGAAGTCCATCGGAGCCGGTTTGGCTAAGAGCATCCCGACGGTGCATCGATTCACCACCACGTGGATCGCCGAACATGCATGACATCGGCGCGAATCCCGGTTAAGTGACCACGGATTTGGGTAGGTTCAGAAGCATGGCCAAGCCTGTGACCGTCTTCGCTGCCGCTCTGGTCGCGGTTCCCGTCGCCCTGATCGGTGCCTGTAGCACCAACCAGCAAGGAGCCAACCCCTCATCCGGAACCACCACCGCGCCAGCGGGGACGGAGAGGTTGACTACACAGCTGCGGACGGCGGACGGCAGGCAAGTCGCCAACGCGACGATCGATTTCTCGAACGGCTACGCCACGATCACCGTCGAGACCGTCACCGGCGGCATACTCACTCCCGGCTTCCACGGGCTACACATCCATTCGGTGGGCAAATGTGACCCCGATTCGGTTGCCCCGAACGGCGGCACTGCCCACGGTGACTTCCTTTCCGCAGGTGGGCATTTCCAGGTGGCCGGTCACACCGGACATCCCGCCAGTGGTGATCTGACTTCGCTGGAGGTTCGCTCGGACGGCTCGGCGAAACTTGTCACCACCACCAACGCGTTCACCGCGGCCGACCTGCGCGGCGGTCAGGGAACCGCGCTGATGATCCACGAGGGCTCCGATAATTTCGGCAACATCCCGCCGCGTTACCAGATCAACGGCACCGGGGGCCCCGACCCGGAGACGCTCGCTACGGGCGACGCCGGCAAGCGAGTCGCGTGCGGCGTGATCGCCGCGCCGAGTTCGGGAACCAGCATTTCCACGTCAACGTCGACCGTCACCGCGACGGTGACATCTCCGGTACCGAGTACCAGCGGCAGTTCGACCCCGCCATCCTCGTCGGTTGCCACCACGACATCGGGGACATCGGGCACCGAGACGAAAACAGCGACTACACCGCCCGTCGTGCCCCCACCCGGCGGGTAACCCACACCCACCCTGGATGGTCGGCGTTCATATCCGCCACGCTCGACGCGCACCCTGGTACGTAGTATTCGCGGGTGCCGATGGTAGTTCTGCGACGCAAGAGGCGTGTGCCGCCGACCGATGTGGTGATCGAGCTGGACAATGCCGACGAGCTGTTCGCGGCTGATCGCCGCGGTTTGCTCGGTGGCGCACGCCGCATCGATAGCGGTATGGACGAACTGCTGGAGCGGTTACTGGCCGAGAAGGAGATCACCGCAGAGCCTGAATGCCCGATTCCGTCGTTTTCGTGGGCCCTCCAAATCGGGCCTCTAGCCGATGTTCAACTGCGCGCGTGTTGCTGCTGGGGACCTGGCTGCGGCGCAGCTTGTCGGGGCACACGTAAGGCCAGGAAGTACTCGTGCTGCCGGTTGCGGTCGACCGTATAGCCGATCGCCTTCACGACGCCATCGGTGTCGTATTCCAACCAGCGCTCGGTGCGCTGGCGCTCGAATTCGGTCCAGGACGCCACGGTAAACCTCTCGAGGAACGTGTCGGATTGTCCGACACTGTGGTACAGCCGCCAACTGTGGCCACCCGTTCGCAGCCGTGACAGCCTGACCGCGCTCATCGACTTGACGAACTCTTCGAGGTTTTCGACCGGCACCTGGTAGCGGACAGTCACCAGCACCGGTCCGTCGTTAGGGCATGGTTCAAACACGAGCGTCGGCGACGGCCACGCGGTGGAAATGTCCACGCTCAGCTCGCCGGTGCACGGCCGCAACGGCAGCACGACAACGCTGAGGGCAACAGCGCCGAGCACGATCGCCGACCCGACCAGTGCCGTGTGAAGTCCCGCCCGCGTGGCGACGGCGCCCCAGATATAGGAGCCGAGCGCCTGAGATCCGGTGGCAACCAACAGGTACACCGACAACCCGCGGGCCATTACCCATCGCGGCAGCGACAGCTGCGCTGCGGCGTTCAGCGTTGTCAGCGTGAGCAGCCAGGCCATCCCCGACAGCAACAAGATGGGAATCGCCGCAACGAACGGCAGCCAGACCACCGCCAGCGGCGCCACGCCGTACACAGTGGCGGAGCCCGCCAGCACCACGTTGTTGGAGATTCTTTGGTGTAACGGCGTAGCAAACACGACGGCGAGTACCGCACCAAGACCGATAGCCCCAAGCGCCACACCGTATCCGGCGGCTCCCAGATGCCATCTGTGGGCGGCAGCCACCGGCAGCAGCGCCAACAGCGCCGAGGCTGGAAGCAGGAAAAGGGCTGCGCGCAAAAGGATCCGGCGGAAGATCGGGCTGTTGTTCACGAAGAGCAGTCCGCTGATGATGGCCTGGCCGAAGTGTTCTCGTTCGAGAGCGACGATCTGCTTGGGTCGTTTCCACGCCCGCAGGGCAACGATTATTCCGGCAAAGGAAACTGCATTGATCGCGAAAACCGCTGCGGCGCCGGACAATGCCACCACAACGCCGCCAATCGCCGGTCCGATGGCTCGAGCGGCGTTGCCCGACACGCTGCCCAAGATCGAGGCTGCCGGTATCTGCTCACGCGGGACAATCTCAGGCTGTATCGCCTGCCAGGCCGGCCCGGTCAGTGCAGCAGCGCAGCCGATGGCCACGGTAAACATCAACAGCGCTGTCGGGCCAAGGCGACCGAGATACGTCAGCAACGCCAGGGCCAGCGCCACCAACACCGCGTACGACTGCAGGAATATCAGCAACCGCCGACGGTCGAACAGGTCGGCAAACACTCCGGCGAATAATCCCAAAACCAGCGTCGGCCCGAGACTGGCGGTCTGGACCAGCGCCACGATGACGTCGCTGCTGTGCTTTTCCACCAAAAACCATTGGGCCGCGACGCTTTGCATCCAGGTCCCGATGTTGGAGCCGAACTGCGCGATGAATAGCGAGCGGTACACGCGACTACGCAACGGGGCCCATGCCGACGGCTGCCCACCGTCGACACGCTCCTGACCCTGAATCACCACCGAACCGAAGTCTAAGACACCCGCCCAGCACGCACGATTCGTAAGGTCAGCTGTCGCGCAGGCCTGCAGCGGCCCGGATCTGCCTGCGGGCCGCGCCGCGGTCAGTATCGGGAAATATGTAGTGGCTCAATGCGGTTCGTGCGATCGCGCCAGCGAGGTCGCCCGGCGGCGGCGCGGCGCCGGCGCCATGCTCGCGGGCGCACTGCCGCAGCACCACCACCAGCCCTTCGGTGATCATGGGCAGCGCTTGCGCCATTTGCTGGTAGGCAAAACTCGGCTCCAGGTCGAGCAGTCGCCCGGGCGGCTGCTCCTCGACGAAAGTCGCAACGACGTCGACCGCGGCTTCCAG
>NZ_DATJYB010000594.1:0-2404 GCF_035499775.1 Mycobacterium sp.
GGCGTACCGCGACCAGGGTGCCGACGTCGTAACCGGCGGTCCGAGCGGCTTCGAACCACATCCTTGCTATCGGTGTCACCTGTAGGTCTTTGATGACGTAGAGGTCCTTTGGCGGCAATGAGGTCAGGTAAGCGTTGACCTCGGCGATGTCCCGCCTATCGGCGGGTTCGTGGAGGCGCAATGTGGGGTCGAGGAAGGCGCTGCGGTGGCGGCGCAGAATTTTTTCGTTGAGGTAGTGGGCTTGGCGTGGTTCCCAGAAGCCACGCGGGTTGCCCCGCGCGGCACCGATCATGCCGGGTGGAAGCGCGGCCCCGGACAGCGCCAAAACGCGTGTCAACGCGGAGGTACCGGTTCGGGACATACCCAGCACGAACAAGACGGTTGTCATTAACCCCTACCCTTGGCGAATCACTCAGCTACAAATCGCGGCGTCACATTAGATACCGTTAGAACGGTTGATAATACGCGCTCGACATCGACGGTCTCACCGAATACTGCCGTGCGGTCGGACGCGGAGCCGCCCGAATCGTAGAGCACTCTGCCATTGCGGATCCGGTGAATGCTCCGCGCGCATAACGAATATCGGATCCTGCCGCAGGCCGTATACGCTGAAATAGCGCACGGCACAGGCCACTCCCGATCACCCGACACGGCGGGCGCGAACAACGTCTTCCATCAGATCAGCGGCCGCCGTAACGCTTTCGGCGGGTTTGGTCGTCAGGGTGGCGAGCTCGCGGGCCCGGGCGACGTAATCGGGGGCGAGGATGGTGCGCAGGTCCGCGACCAGCGACTCGGGGGTCGTGGCCGAAAAGCGCCGCGCGGTACCCACTTTCAGTCGTTTGACCCGAGCTCCCCAGATCGTCTGATCGCCCCACGTCGAAAGGATCAGCGTGGGGACTCCGGCGCGCAGGCCGACGGCGGTGGTGCCCGCGCCACCGTGATGCACCAGCGCGCGGCAGGCCGGAAAGACGGCCGCGTAACTTACCGCGCCCACCACCTTGACGTGGTCCGGATGTGACACCTGGCTGAAGTCACTCCCGCCCGAGCAAACCAACGCCCGCTCGCCCAACTGCGCGCACACCGCGCCGATCATGGCGATCGTATCGGCGGGAGATTTGACCAGCGTGCTGCCAAAGCCGAAGAAAATCGGCGGGGTTCCCGCGGCAATCCAGGAGGCGACCTCCTCATCGGCATCCGTGGCCAACGCCATGGTCAGCGCACCGACAAAAGGTCTCAGGGGCCCTGAGGGCCCATTGAATTTCGCCCATTCGGTTGCCAGCCCGGGGAAGCAAACCTCGTCGTAGGCCTGGATTTCCAGTGATCCACGCTCGGCTATCCGTCGCGACGCGGGGACCGTTGCCTTCGGCAGGCCCAGATCACGGCGCTGCGCATCCTCGAGCTTCTTCACCGTGGGCCAACCCAGCCACTCGGACACCGTCATTGCGGAGCGGGCCAGCGGCGCAGGCAGGACCGGGATGAGCTGGCCGTTGGCCCGCATCGGAAACGTATGCAACGTGGCCAAGGGAATGTCGTAATACTCGGCGACGTTGGCGGCGGCCTGCTCGCCGATGACGACAGTGAGCAGCAGGTCGGCCCCGTCCGCCAGGGACATCAGCGTCGTGCGAGTGTCCTCCCAGCACTGGTCGAACAGCTCCCGATCTTTGCGGCCCAACCTGATCAGATCCCGGACCTTCCAGAACTTGCGGAACATATGCATCAACACGTCGCGGTGCAAGTCCTGCCACGCCCGCGCGTCCGGTCCATAAGGCACCGCCGGCAGCCCGACCGACTCGGTGAAGCCAACCAGGTCGGGCGCTACTGCCATACGCACTTCGTGCCCTCTGCGCAGCAGCTCACGGCCGACGGCGGCGCCGGGCTCGACATCGCCGCGAGTTCCATAGCATGCCAGCACGAACTTCATCGCGGGTCTCAGCCTTTCACTACTCTGTGTGGGTCCGCACCCGGTGTTCGAAGATACGTCACCGATCGGCATCCGCGAGCGGGAATCAATTCAAGAGACTCTGCACTGGCCGCACGGCTGAGCGTCGTCGGGTGGGTATCCGAATCCGAGGCCGACATCGGGCCGGGCGAATGTTCGGGTGACCGCTTGCCGACATCCGTGCCGGCTCCTCACTGTTGGGTCACCGGGGGCGCTCCGATATATGTGCCGGTGAGCGAGAATTCATTCAACGCATTCGAAAGGTTTAGTCGCAAAGCTTCATTCGAATTGGTATAGCCCGGCTGATAAGCGGTGACCGAGACAAAGACCTGCCCCTGCGCAGTTCCCGACAACACGTACAGCACTCCGCCCAGACAGTCCATCAATGCTTTGGTCACGCCCCGGTAGGAAAGCCTCGAGGCAAAGATGTAGGCGTCCGTGCCGTCTGGCCGGGTGACGGCGGGG
>NZ_DATJYB010000595.1:0-17167 GCF_035499775.1 Mycobacterium sp.
ATCTGCACGGCATCACCGACCTGGTGCGGCACACCACCGTGCGCACCCGGGTGCTGGGTATCGGAGAGGGCTTCCTGACCGAGCCGTGGTGGTGCCGGATGGTGGTGCTGTCTTCCGAGCGGATCGCCCGCCGTGGCGGCGTGGTGCGGGTCGCGGTGGCGGCTCGCCAATTGCGCAAGCCGGGTCCGCTGCAGGCGATGCTGGACGCCGTCGACCTGGCGTGTATGCACGGTTGCACGCCGACGGTGTACAAGTGGCAGCCCGATAGGGCCGCTCTCGACGCGGCGTAAGCCGCGTAATTACAGGGCTAACTACCCTGTAGCGACATGAGCGATTCTTCCGCCACGTCAGCATTCGGCGCTGACGTGATCATTGTCGGGGCCGGACTCGCGGGCCTGGTCGCCGCATGCGAATTGGTGGATCGCGGGTTGCGGGTGCTGATCCTCGACCAGGAGAACAGCGCCAACCTCGGCGGGCAGGCGTTCTGGTCGTTCGGCGGCTTGTTCTTCGTCGACAGCCCCGAGCAACGGCGCCTGGGCATCCGCGACAGCCACGAACTCGCTCTACAGGACTGGCTGGGGACGGCGGCCTTCGATCGGCCCGAAGACTATTGGCCACGACAATGGGCGCACGCCTACGTCGATTTCGCGGCCGGTGAGAAACGTAGTTGGCTGCATGCCCGGGGGCTGAAGATCTTTCCGCTGGTGGGCTGGGCCGAGCGGGGTGGCTATGACGCTCAGGGACATGGCAATTCGGTGCCCCGGTTTCACCTCACCTGGGGTACCGGGCCGGCCTTGGTCGAGGTCTTCGCGCGTCAGCTCCGGGACCGCTCGACGGTGCGCTTCGCCCACCGTCACCAGGTCGACGAGTTGATCGTCGAAGATGGCGCGGTGACCGGCGTCCGTGGCGCCGTGCTGGAGCCTTCGACCCAGCCGCGTGGCGTGGCATCGTCACGAAAAGCTGTGGGCCAATTCGAATTCCGTGCGTCGGCGGTGATCGTGACCAGCGGCGGCATCGGCGGCAACCACGATCTGGTGCGCAAGAACTGGCCCACGCGAATGGGCCGCGTCCCCGGGCAAATGCTCTGTGGGGTACCGGCCCACGTCGACGGCAGGATGATCGGCATCTCGCAAGAGGCCGGCGCGGGTCATCAACCCCGACCGGATGTGGCATTACACCGAGGGCATCACCAACTACGACCCGATTTGGCCGAGCCACGGCATCCGGATCATTCCGGGCCCGTCGTCGTTGTGGCTGGACGCCGCCGGCAAGCGGTTGCCGGTTCCGCTGTATCCCGGCTTCGACACCCTTGGCACCTGCGAGTACATCATCAAATCCGGCTATGACTACACCTGGTTTGTGTTGAACGCCAAGATCATTGAGAAGGAATTCGCATTGTCCGGTCAGGAGCAGAACCCCGACCTGACCGGGCAGAGCGTGGGTCAGCTGCTGCGGTCCCGGGCCCGGTCCGGCCCGCCCGGGCCGGTACAGGCCTTCGTCGATCGAGGTGTGGACTTCGTCTGCGCAAACTCGTTGCGCGAGTTGGTGACCGGCATGAACAAGCTGCCCGATGTGGTGCCGCTGGACTACGCGACGGTGGAAGCCGAGGTCACCGCCCGAGATCGTGAGGTGGCCAACAGGTTCAGCAAGGATGGCCAGATCACCGCGATCCGGGCTGCGCGCGCCTATCTGGGCGACCGGTTCACCAGGGTGGTGGCGCCGCACCGGCTGACCGACCGCAAGGCTGGGCCGTTGATCGCAGTCAAGTTGCACATCCTGACTCGAAAGACGTTGGGCGGCATCGAAACCGACTTGGAGTCGCGGGTACTCACCGGCGACGGCACTCCGCTCGCCGGGTTGTATGCGGCAGGGGAGGTCGCCGGCTTCGGCGGTGGCGGCGTGCACGGCTACCGGGCGCTGGAGGGAACGTTCCTGGGTGGCTGCATCTTCTCCGGACGGGCCGCCGGCCGCGGTGCGGCGGGTGACATCAAGTAGCGCGAGCAGACGCAGAATCGCATGAGTCGGGCGCAAAGTGTGCGATTCTGCGTCTGCTCGCCCTAGAAGGCGACCGCGCTAAAACGTGACCGCGCTCTCCTCGGGCAATACCTGGAAGTCGGTGGTGGTCATCTCGGTGAGCCGGCCGTAGTAGATACCCCTGGCCTCGGGGGCGACGATGCCCTGATGGATGGGTACCGCGCGGGCCGGCGCGACCGCCCGCAGATAGTCGACGGCCTCGGAAATCCTCATCCACGGCGCCGCCGCCGGAGCCGCCAACACGTCCACCGGCTCGTCGGGAACGAACAAGGCGTCGCCCGGATGCATCAACCGGGCGGGATGCTCGCCGTCGCCGACCAGATACGAGATGTTTTCTATCACAGGGATTTCCGGATGGATGACGGCGTGCCGGCCCCCGATGGCCCGGATGCTCACCTCGCCGACCGGCAGCGTGTCGCCGACGCGCACCGCCTGGCACGGCGCGCCCAACTGCTCGGCGGTTTGCGAATCTGCATAGAGCACCGCGTTCGGGTTGCCCTCGAGCAGGGCCGGCAGCCTCGCGACATCGACGTGGTCAGGGTGCTGGTGGGTGATCACGATCGCGGACAGGCCGGTCAGGCCCTCGAAGCCGTGCGCGAAGGTACCGGGGTCGAAGAGCAGGCTGGTGTCGTCGAACTCGGCGAGTAGGCAGGAGTGGCCGAAGTGCGTGAGTTGCATGTCTAGATTGTGCCCTCATCGGACCGAGCGAAACCGACCGCCGGTAGAGTTGGCGCGGACCTTCTGCCCGGCTTCTACTTGCGTCGTGTCGGCGCTCGCCGTCGCCGGGTGGAGCAATCGGACCTTGAGGAGGAGCGCCGGTGGCCCGCGTGGTCGTGCATGTGATGCCCAAAGCGGAGATTCTCGACCCCCAGGGTCAGGCGATTGTCGGTGCACTCGGGAGGCTGGGGCATCCAGGAATCTCAGATGTCCGTCAGGGCAAGAGGTTTGAGTTGGAGGTCGACGATACTGTTGACGACTCGACGCTCGCCGAGATTGCCGAGTCACTGCTGGCGAACACCGTGATCGAGGACTGGACCATCAGCCGGGAAGCGCAGTGACGGCCCGGATCGGCGTCATCACATTCCCGGGCACGCTCGACGACGTGGACGCCGCGCGCGCGGCGCGGCGGGTGGGGTCCGAAGCGGTGAGCCTGTGGCATGCCGACGCCGACCTCAAGGGCGTCGACGCGGTGGTGGTGCCCGGCGGGTTTTCCTACGGCGACTACCTGCGGGCCGGTGCGATCGCCCGGTTCGCTCCGCTGATGACCGAAGTGGTCGCCGCCGCCGGCCGCGGCATGCCGGTATTGGGAATTTGCAATGGTTTTCAGGTCTTGTGCGAGGCCGGACTGCTGCCCGGTGCGCTGACCCGCAACGCGGGCTTGCACTTCGTCTGCCGCGACGTCTGGCTGCGGGTGGCATCGACCTCGACGGCGTGGACATCGCGCTTCGAGCCCGACGCCGACCTGCTGGTGCCGCTGAAGTCCGGCGAAGGGCGCTACGTGGCGCCCGCCGAGGTTCTCGACGAGTTAGAGGGCGAAGGCCGGGTGGTGTTCCGCTACCACGACAACGTCAACGGCTCACTGCACGATATCGCCGGCATCAGCTCAGCCAACGGCCGTGTCGTCGGGCTGATGCCGCATCCCGAGCACGCCATCGAAGCACTGACCGGTCCCTCCGACGACGGACTCGGCCTGTTCTACTCCGCCCTCGACGCCGTTTTGGCGGCCTGAGTCGATAACCCGATAAGTCCCTGCGGCACTGCGTAATTCCGCGAATGCGGCTCTGAACGCGTCGGTGGCTTCGTGCGGGTCGGCGAACGTCTGGTCGTCGGTGAGTACCGCGACGCCGAGTTGGTCGACATAGCTCCACACGGTGATGTTGACCGGGGCGCCGGGTGAGAGCACGCCGGTCGAGTAGATCTCGCTGACCGGTGCGTCCCCGAAGTGGCCGCGCTGACGCGGCCCCAGCACGCTGGACACCGCAACGTTCATCATCTTGTTCGGCGCGTCGCGCCGGCCGAGCCAGCGAAACGCGGCCGGGGCAATCGCGGGCGGTAGATAGCACATCATCCGCCCGTACAGGCGCGGGCCGAGGATTTCGTGGTCCTCCTTGGCGATCCGGGTGGCCAACGCGACCAGTTGGGCCCGCCGGGTGGGGTCGGCGACGTGCACGGGCAACGACACGGACAGGCCACTGATCTCGTTGCCGGTGACGCGGTCCGACTTGTCGGTGGCGGTCGGCACCGAGGCGATGATCGGTCGGTCGGCGCTGCCGTCGTAGTCCAACAAGAGCTTTCGCAATCCGCCCGCCGCGATCGTCAGGATCAGGTCGTTGAGCGTGATGCCCAACGCCTTGGCGGTGGACTTGACCTCGGCCAGCGGCAGCGTCGTGGTCGCGAATCGGCGCTGAGGCGAGACCACATGGTTGAGGAACGTCGGCGGTGCGTCGAACGAGGCGGCCAGATCGGGGTGCTCGCCGCGCTGTTTGGACCGGCGGCGTACCCGTGTCATGCCGACCGCGGCATCCCGGATCAACCGGGGCAGTTCGGCGATTTGCCGGACGTGATCGCGTCCGGCGGCGCGCACCAGATCAGCCGATGACGGAGCTTCGTCAGTCCCGTCACTGACGGGATCCGCGGGGCCGGCGAGATCCATCGCGCGTTCCAGCAAGTTCACCGAGGCGACGCCGTCGGCCAATGCGTGGTGCACCTTGCCGATCAAGGCAAACCGATTGCCGGCCAGCCCCTCGGCGAAGTGAAACTCCCACAGCGGGCGGCTGCGATCCAGTGGCGTGGAGGCCACCCGCCCGATGACCTCGTCCAGCTCGCGGCGGCCGCCCGGTGCCGACACCTGCACCCGCCGCACGTGGTAGTCGAGATCGACCTCGCAGTCCGCCTGCCACATCGGGTGATGCAGCCGCCACGGGACGTCGATCAGCTTGTAGCGCAACGGTTCCAGCAGCGGGAGCCGACGGCGTAGATGGTCCCGGAACGCCTCGAAACCAAAGTCGGGGCAATCGGCGGCGTCGATGACCGCCACCTTCAGCGTGTGCGTGTGCAGGTTGGGCGTCTCGCTGTAGATCAGCATCGCGTCCATGCCGTTGAGTCGTTTCATAGGTCACCTCGTACGGTTCAGCCCAGCAAGGGGAGTCGGCGTTGACCGGCGAGCCGCTGCAGTGCCTCCTGCATGACCGACCGCACGTGCGCGTCGACTTCCCCGACGTCGGGGTCGTCGCCGAAGCGGGCGGCGATGTCGATCGGCTCGAGCACCTCGGTGACGATCTTGGCGGGCAACGGCAGGTTCGGCGGGAAGATCATGCTCAGACCGAACGGGAAGCCGAAGCTCAGCGGCAGAATGTCCATCCGGGCTTTGGTCAGTCCTAACTTGCGCGCCAGCCAATTGCCGCGGGTCAGGAACAGCTGGGATTCCTGGGCGCCGATCGATACGGTCGGCACGATCGGCACGCCGGCTTCGATCGCGGTCCGCACATAGCCCGTGCGGCCGTTGAAGTCGACGGTGTTGGCGCCGAACGTGGGCCGGTAGGAGTCGTAGTCGCCACCGGGGAACACCAGCACCAGCGCGTCCGAGTGCAGCGCCGCGGCAGCGTTCTCGCGACTTGCCTCGATGACTCCGACGCGGCGCAGCCATCCGTCGGCGGGGCCCATGAACAGTCCGTAGTGACCCAGGGTGTAGAGCGGCCGCTGGTAGCCGAAGGCCTGGTAGAAAGCCGGCGCGAGGATCATCACGTCGGGTGTGAACATGCCTCCGGAGTGGTTGGACACCAGCAGCGCCCCGCCGACCGGCGGAATGTTGTCCAGGTTCCGCACTTCGGCGCGAAACCACCGCTTGACCAGTGGCCCACAGGCATCAGCGACCTGCTTGGTGAACGCCGGATCCCACTTGGCGATCTCGTGATTGTCGACTGTCGTGCTCCTCATTGTCCTCTCGCTCCCGCCCTGGATCGTGTGGTTGTCTGCGCGACGACGACATCGGCTCTCTACGCTTGTAGAGACATATGGTACTCTCTATTTAGGAGAATGCCATATCCATTTTTGTGGAACCAATCCCGCAATCTTGTGAAGAGGAGAACGATGACCGAAAAGGTTCTTGTCACAGGCGCCTTCGGGCTGGTCGGATCGCAAACCGTGCGTCGGCTCGCGGCCGCCGGTCATCAGGTGGTGGCCACCGACCTCGGTACCGAGGCGCAGCGCAAAGCGGCGCTGGCGCTGCCCACCGGCGTCGAGGCGCGGTGGGCGGATCTGACCGACTCGGGTGAGGTCGATCGCCTCGTCGCCGAGACGGCACCGACGGTCATCATTCACCTAGCCGCGGTAATACCCCCAGTGATCTATCGACAAAACACGCTGGCCCGCCGCGTGAACGTCGACGCCACCGTCGCGCTGCTGCGCGCCGCGGAGTCATGCCACCGTCCGCCGCGCTTCATTCAGGCCTCGAGCAACGCCGTGCACGGGTCGCGCAACCCGCACCGGCACCGCGAGTTGCTGCGTGACGACACCCCGGCGCGGCCCTCAGATCTCTATGGCGCGCACAAAGCCGAAGCCGAGGAGCACGTCCGATCGTCCGGCCTGCAGTGGGTGATTCTGCGGCTGGGCGGGGTCATGAGCGTCGATCCGGGTGCCATGCCCTTCAGCCTTGACGCACTGTTCTTCGAGAGTGCGCTGCCGACCGACGGACGCATGCACAGCGTCGACGTGCGCGATGTCGCGACCGCGTTCGCCGCTGCGACCACGGCCGACGTTGTCGGCGAAATCCTGTTGATCGGCGGTGACGAGTCGCACCTACTCCGGCAGGGAGACGTGGGTAAGGCGCTGGCCGCCGCCAGGGGTCTCACCGACGTGTTGCCCGCGGGCCGGCCCGGTGACCCCGACAGCGACGAGGACTGGTTCATCACCGACTGGATGGACACCACCCGCGCGCAGCAAGCCTTGTCGTTCCAGCAGCACAGCTGGCCGGACATGCTCGCAGAGATGCGGGCCGCCACCGGCTGGCGGCGTTACCCGATGCGGCTGATCGCACCACTTGCCCGGCTCGTGCTCAGGCGTCGCGCCGCCTACCGAGATGCGCCGGGGCGCTACGCAGACCCGTGGGGCGCCATCCGGACTCGGATCGGTGACCCGCGGCCCGATAGCCGGGACCGCCTGGCCGTCGGGTGAAGTTCAGCCGGCGTCGCGCACCAACGGCTGTTGCGCCGAAGGCAGTTCGTCAACCGGCGTCAGCTCGCTGAAAAGGTCGGTCGCGGCCGCGATGGTGCGGTCCACGAACGCAGCGAACTCGTCGAAGGAGATGCGATCAGGGATCCGCTTCGAGCCGCGCGCTAAGACGCCGATGCGCTGCGGGTCTGAGGATCCGTGCACGATCGCGGTGACTTCGCGGTTCTGCTCGTTCCAGGTGTCGGCGAGGTTCGCCAGCCGGGCGTCGTCGGCCGCGGGGAAGAAGCACGCTGGGACGACGCGAATCGTGAACTCGTCACGATGCCAGCGAGAGATCCCGAGGTGGACGTGCAGTCGGTGCGGGTGGGCGTTGGCGACAAAGAAGTATTCGCCGTCGTGCTGGCCGCGGAAGTAACGCCGACCGCGGGTACGCAGGTAGCGTTCGATCAGGTCGGTACCCAGTGGCTCACCCAGCGGCTCGGTCATGGCAGTAATGGTGTCGCCGACGCCTTGGTGAATCCTTGGAGCCGAGCTAGGCCGGATCGAAGAATCTGTTGAGAATTTGCTGAGCGGACCTGCATCCGCGCCAGCGGGAAAGGCCGCAGCAGCCATGAGTTTCCGCGATCTGCATTACGCCGACGAACCGTTGCTGCTGCCGAATGCGTGGGATGTGCCCTCGGCGCTCGCCTTTGCCGACGCGGGGTATCAGGCGATCGGCACTACCAGTTTCGGGCTCGCCGCCAGCGCGGGGCACCCGGACGGCGGACGGGCGAGCAGCTCATTCACCAGTGGGCTGGTCAGGAAACTTCGACGGTTGCCGGTGTACGTGTCCGCCGACATCGAGGACGGTTACGGCGACGAACCCGACGCGGTGGCCGGCCACGTATCCCGGCTCGGGGTGGCCGGAATCAACATCGAGGACAGCACGAGCGAGGGACTGGTCAGTCCGCGCGTCCTTGCCGCCAAGGTGTCTGCGATCAAGGAGCGCTGCCCGCAGGTCTTCGTCAACGCCAGGGTGGACACCTACTGGCTCGATCAGGACGCCACCGTCTCGGCCACGTTGAAGCGGGCCGCCGCGTATGTCGACGCCGGGGCCGACGGGATCTTCATCCCGGGTGCGTCGCAGCCCGCTGATCTGCGCCAGTTCACGGCGAACATCCCGGTACCCGTCAACGTGCTGGCGATACCACAGCTAAGCCTGTCGCAGCTGGCGGATCTGGGGGTGCGCCGAGTCAGCACCGGGTCGCTGCCTTATCGCGCGGCCATCGCCGCGGCGGTACAGGTCGCGACGGCGGTGCGCGACGGGTCGAGTCCACCTGCGGCACTCGCCTATCCGGCCATGCAGGCTCGTCTGCTCGATTTCGATCGAACGCAGCCCAGTTAGCACGGTCTAGATAGGGGCCATGCCGTCGTGATCGCCGGAACAGACGTCGCATGGATCGTCGTGCTCACTGCCGTATGCGACAAAGTGTGAGACAGCGCGCACCACAAACGCGGCTGTGTCGGCCTCGAGCGTCGGTTCGGTGGCCGCCGGGTCAAACGGCCTCAGCGTTGCGATGCCGCGGACTAACGCGCTGGAATGGTCAGGGCTGCCGGTGATGTCGACCGTGGGGCGGCCGTCGATAAACAACGTGTACATATCGTGCTCGGGACACCCATAGTTAAACCGGAGCACCCACCTTTGGCCGGATTGCCTTGCGGCGTAAGGAAAGAATTTGTATCCAGTCCGCAACCACTCCGGCTGCGCGGCCTCGACTGGCATGCGGCTAGTTTAGGGGCTTATCCGGATGCCGGAAACCGGCGTTCTGCGTAGACGGTACCCAGCACCGGAATCCTTTCTAGCCGTTCAGATTCGACGGATTAGGAATCCTCGCCGAGGATGGTGAAGTTGGCCATCTTGCCTGCGGCGATGCTGCCCGATTCATGTTCCATCCGCTACGAATACGGGAGAACACTGTTGTGCTGGCAGCGGTCATCGACCGATCGTCTCACCCATTGACTTGCGCGCCACCAATTCGAGCGGAGGGCCCGCCCACAGTTCGTCATCGGCGGCTACTATGGCGTGAATCTTGCTGGACTGCAACGCTTTTAGCGTAAAGCGGGCGACCCGCTCGTACCACTGCGCCACTTCGGCGGGGTAGTCGGCGTAGCTGCCGTTCTCGCGCACGACGGGCCCTTCCACGGTCGGGATGTCGGTGATGCCGTCGAATTCCTGGCGATAGGGCTTGCCGAGGCGCTCGGCCGTCGGCGCGTCGATCGTGGCATCCAACTTCACCCAGCGCTCATTCAGATAGGCCTCGCCCAGCGAGTGCCACGGCAGGGGCCGACCGGACCGCCCGCCCCACAGCGCGCCCACTTCCGGTGAGAGAAATTCCTTGTCCGGAGAATCCAGCGTCTGGAATGCGATGCGCGCCGGAACGCCCGCGGCCCGGCACAGCGCGACAAACGAACTGGCCTTGCCCATGCAGAAGGCGACTCCGTGATGGAGCACATCGCTGGCTCGGTGCTGCCCCTGCGCGAGGTAGCGAAATGACGCGAGGATGTCGTAGGGCAGATCGCGGACGTAGCAGTAGATCCGCCTGACCCGTTCGGTGTCCGACGACGCGCCCATCACCAAGGTTTGCGCCGTCACCCGAACGAGCGGGTGGTCGGCGTCGAGGTAATCGGTGGGCACCAAAAAGCGCTCGATGTCGGTTGCGGTTTTAACGTGTGTCATTTGATCACCGGAATAATGTCGTGCCCGACAATGTCGAGGTACTCGGATTGGACGATATGCGGAATCGTGAAGAGGAAATGGTCGATGCCTTGAGCCTGATATTCGCGGATGCGATCCACGCAGCGCTCGGGGGATCCGGTGATCAGTCCCGATTCGGGAATGGACGCGAATTCTGCGCGAATTCGGGATTCCTGCTCGGCTGAGTTGGTCGGGGCAAGCAGCGCCGTCACCGACACCCGTAGGGTGTCCGGGTCGCGGCCGACCGACTCACATGCCCGGGTGAGAAAGTCTCGGCGCTGGGCCACTTGCTGCGGGGACCACCACCGCACGTTCAAACCCTGAGCGGACTTGGCTGCGATGCGCTGGACCCGGTCGCCTTCCCCGCCGATCCACAGCGGCGGATGCGGCCGCTGGACCGGCGGTGGGTCGCAGATGGCGCCGTCCAACGTGTAGTAATCGCCGACGAAGGTGGGGTTCGGCTGGGTCCACACTGCCTTGATGAGCTGCAGCGACTCGTCCAGCGCCGAGACCCGGTCGCGCACCGGCGGGAACGGTATCCCGTAGGCCTCGAATTCGCGCTGAAACCAGCCGGCGCCCAATCCCAAATCCAGACGCCCTTCCGAAATGACGTCCAGTGTGGCGGCCATCTTCGCCAGCACCGAGGGATGGCGGTAGGAATTGCACAGCACGCTCGTGCCGAGGCGCAACCGGGTGGTGTCGCGGGCCAGCGCGGTCAGCGCCGTCCAGCACTCCAGCAGAGGCAACGACTTCGGGCGGGCGTCCCCATCCGACTCACCGGCATTCGCCGTGATACCGGCGTCTTTGACGTAGTCATCTGGGCTCACCGTGAGGAAGTGGTCGCATAACCAGACGGAATCAAATTCGTAATTCTCCGCGGTTTGCGCGACCGTGACCATATCGGGGTAGGCACTGACCGCCAGACCATTAACGGTCAACGCCAAGATGAGCCCGACGTGGGTTGTGGGGGAATTCATGTTGTTTCTCGCCTTTCGATAATTCCGGCGCCCGGTCCTGGCATTGTCCGGGGCAATGTGACGGAGAATCGGTACCGCTCGGGGCGGTAATGGAAAACGACCACCTCTAAGGGCTTGTCGTCGTCGGTGTAGCTGGTGCGTTCGAGCACCAGCACGGGTGCGCCCGGCGGTAGCCCCAGGGCGTTCGCTACCTCTGCAGACGCGGCGGCTGCGTGGATTTCGTGGGAGGCCCGGGCGATTCGAACGCCGACTCGTTGCTCCCACATGGTGTACGTGGTTTCCGTGTCGGGTGAGCCCGCCAGCAACGGCTCGACGGCGTGGCCCAACCCGGTCGGCAGATAAGCGGTGACCAGGGCCAGTGGCTCATCACCGGCGCGAAAAAGCCGGCGAATGGACAGGACTTCGGACAGTCCCAGCGTCTCGGCAATGTGCTTTGGCGCCGGGCCGGTGTTATGGGACAGCACCTCTACCTGCGGGGTGACGCCGGTGCTCAACAGCACTTCGGTGATCGTGCGCACGCCGGAGGCCAGTTCTTGATTCACCGGATCGGCGACGAAGGTGCCCAGGCCTTGCCGGCGAACCAGCCAGCCCTGCCGCTCGAGCAGTCCCACCGCCGCGCGCACCGTCACCCGGCTCAGGCCCGAGCGCTCGATCAACTCCCGCTCGCTGGGCACGCGCCCACCGCGCGGCAGGCGCTGTTCGACGATCTGCGTCTTCAGCCACTCGGCAAGCTGAGTGCTGGCGGGCACACTGCCACGGGATATCCGCAGTTCAGCGGCGTCCAGGTCCAGGTGAGCGTCGTCGGCGGTCGTCATGGCCAACCGTCCAAGGCACGCCTGCGATTGACAGTCATCATAAGATGTATTAAAACGTCTTATAGCCACGGCGTCAAGTGTCGCTGTGTATTCGCACCTACGGAAGGTTCACCATGTCGCCATCGATCGCGGTCATTGCTCGCTTCACACCCCACCCGGAGTCCCGTGCCGCTTTGCGGACCCTGCTGCAAGGGATGACCACTCCGACGCGGGCGGAAGACGGGTGCCGCACCTATGACGTGTACCAGAGCTCGGACGACGGCGATCTCGTGCTGTTCGAGCGGTATCGCGATCGCGATGCGCTCGAGGAGCACCGCCGCTCAACGCATTACGTGAACTACCGGGCGCGGCTGTCCGGGTTGTTGACCAACCCGGTCGAGGTGAGCGTGCTCGACGTCGTCGACGAGATGGGCTGAGCCCTGGCATTCGGGTTACTGTGGTACCGAATGATTTTCATTCATCTTGACGAGCGCGCCGCCGACGACCTCGCGACCGCGTTGGCGGCGCAGATAGGCCGGGAGGGTTGACAGTGGGATTCGCGGTGGAGCGGTTTGACCATCTCGTGGTGAATTGCGGCGACGTCGATGCGACCGCGGCGTGGTATGAGCGGGTGCTTGGTATGACGCGCGAGACGTTCGGGCCGTCCAATCGGACGGCGCTTCGCTTCGGGAATCAGAAGATCAATCTGCGGCCGGTCGGCGCACAAGCCGACGATCCCAACTGGGCGACCGGGGCCGTCGAAGCGGCGGGGTCGGAGGACTTGTGCTTCGTCACCCGTTCTGCGCCCGACGAGGTGCGGGCCCACCTGGTGGAGTGTGGCGTTGAAATCACCGAGGGACCGGTGACCAGGACCGGCGCGTTGGGGCCGATGACTTCGCACTACTGTCGCGACCCCGACGGGAACCTGATCGAGATCGCTGTGTACTGAAGGTTGCGCTCGCCATCAAAGCGGATACAGACTCGGCAGGTTGACCACGATCGCCTCTTGGGTGCTGCGCGCGATCACCACCTCCGCCGGGTTGTCCGGGTCGGGGTTTTCCTCCCGGTGCGGCAGATACGGCGGGACGAAGACATAGTCGCCGGGCTGTGTCGAGATCCGCACCTCTTGCTCGCCATCGTGAAACACGAACTCCGGGTTGCCGCTTCGCACATAGATCGCGGTCTCCGACTCGCCGTGATGGTGGTTCGCCGACGCGGCCGCGGGCTGCACGTGCGTCTCGCCCATCCACAGCTTCTCGGCGCCCACGGATCGACCGCTGAGTGCGGCGAAGCGCCGCATGCCCTCCGATTGCGCGGTATCGGCGCTGATCTCCGATGCCTTGATGTGGCGCACCCGATTGCGCGCCACTTGCGGGTTGGTGTCGTTGAAATCGGGATGGAATCCGTCCGAGGTCGCCATCAGAGTTCCTTTCTCTTAGCTGCCGACCCGCCGCGACTCGCCGAGCGTGGATGATACGTTCGACGCGCCCACAATGTCCGCTAGACCACTGTGACAAACGAATCCCGGTAAGCCTCAAGCAGTCTCAACCACAATTCGCTGACGGCCGGAAAGCACGGCACGGCATGCCACAACCGATCGATCGGGACCTGGCCGGCGACTGCGATGGTGGCCGAATGCAGCATTTCGGTGACGCCCGGGCCCACGATGGTCACACCGAGTAGATGGCCCTGATCGACGTCGACCACCATCCGCGCACGGCCCGGGTACCCGTCGGCATAGAGCTTGGCACCCATGACGACGTCGCCGATTTCGACGTCGATGGTCTTGACCCGGTGACCGGCCTGCACAGCCTGTTCCTCGGTGAGTCCGACCGCGGCGACTTCGGGGTCGGTGAAGAATGCCTGAGGCACCGCGTGATGGTCGGCGGTCGTCGCGTGCGCGCCCCACGGGGCGGTGTCCAACTGTGTTCCCGCCGCCCGCGCCCCGATGGCCGCACCGGCGATGCGCGCCTGGTATTTGCCCTGATGGGTCAGCAGCGCTCGGTGATTGACGTCGCCCGCCGCATAGAGCCAACCGTCGTCGACGCCTTGCACCCGACAGGTGTCGTCGACGTCGAGCCAACTGCCCGGGCTCAGTCCCACTGTCTCCAAACCAATATGGTCGGTAAGAGGCTTTCTGCCAGTGGCGAAGAGTATTTCGTCGACCTCGAGCTCGGTGCCGTCGCTCAATGCAAGCGCCACGGGGCAGTAGGGGTAAGCCCGTCGCAGTTCACGGACCGACACGCCCATGCGTACGTCCACGCCTGCCTCGGTGAGTCCGCGGCCGACAAACTCTCCCACGAAGGGCTCCATCCGGGGCAGCAGCTGAGATCCTCTCGCCAGCAGGGTCACCTTTGAGCCCAATCCTTGCCAGGCCGTTGCCATTTCGACGCCCACGCCGCCGGCCCCGACGACGGCGAGCCGTTTCGGGACGTCGCTGCTGTCGGTGGCTTCGCGGTTAGTCCACGGTCGGGCCTCGATGAGGCCGGGCAAGTCGGGGAGCGCGGGCCGGCTGCCGGTGCAGATGACAACCGCATGCTGCACGGTCAGCACCACTTCCTGCCCGCTGGGTGTGGTGACGATGACCCGTCGCGGACCGTGCAACCGGCCATGTCCGCGTATCAGGGTCGCGCCGATGCCTGCCACCCAGTCGGCCTGACCGGTGTCGTCCCAGTCGCTCACATAGCGGTCACGGCGGCCGAAGACCCCGGAAGTGTCGATCGCGCCGGTGACCGCCTCGCGTGCCCCGTCCACCCGGCGCACGTCAGACAGCGCAAGGACCGGGCGCAGCAACGCCTTGCTGGGCACGCAGGCCCAGTACGAACACTCGCCGCCGACGAGTTCGCGCTCGACCACCGCGACACTCAGGCCCGCGGCGCGGGCACGGTCCGCCGCGTTCTGGCCTACCGGACCCGCCCCGAGTACCACGACGTCGTACATCTGTTCTTGTTGGTCGGCTGCCATATCGAAGATCCTATCGTCGGCCGGCACAGCTAAATTGCCGCCGAGCAGTCCCCGCTGGCGGGGGAGTCAACGCGGCTTCTTCGCTAACTGCTCGGCGAGATCACGCAGATCCGTTGCCACCAGGGTCGGTTGCGGTAGACCGTCAACGGGTAGCGCTGAATTGCCGGGTCGGGTGATGAGCGCCGAGCTGTAGCCGACACCTTGCGCGCCGAGGGTGTCCCAGGCATGCGCGGCCACCATCATGCAATCGGTGGGTGCCACGTCGAGAACCCGGCACGCGTGCTGATACACCACCGGAGCCGGCTTGAAGGCGCGGCAGGTATCGACGGTCAACTGGTGTTCGAAATAGCCGGCCAGCCCAGCATTCTCGAGCGGCGTCGGCGTGCCGGGATGGTGCGGCGAATTGGTCAGGGTAACAAGGCGAAAGCCGTTGTCGCGCAATGTTGCAAGCCCATCGGCGACATCGGGGTGGGCTGGCATGGTGCGCATCCGCTCGCGCAGGCGAAGCACGTCGTCGTCGGTGATGTCCACCCCGTGGATGGCGCCCAGCATGTGCAATACGCCCTGCCCGATTGCGAAGAAGTCCACGTAGTATCCGGCCATTGTGGCGGTCATCGAGTACATGACGAGTTGACCGAACCATTCGCGCAGCACTCGCTCGTCGCCGAACAACTCCCCGAAAAGCGGTGCAATCGAATCGATGTCGATCAGCGTCTCGTTCACGTCGAATATCAGCACTGAGGGCTGAGCGCGCACGGTGTGTCCTCCTGGCTAGTGCCGGGCATGCTTTGGCACCGGTATGTCCGGCCGTAAATACCCGATCAGACACAAGCAAATCAATACCATCGCCGGCGCCGGCCATTTCAGCGCTACCAACGCCGCCGCCGTGAAGCCGCCGATCGTGATGAACGACCTCATCCGCAGCACCCGGCGCACCCGCTGCGCGACGTCCTCGGTGGAGGGCCGATCGATGGCTTCCCAACAAAGCGCGAGATAGGTGATGTTCACCAGGACGAAGACGAAGGCGTACAGCGCCACGGGTGCGGCGGCCAGCCTGCTATCGGCGATCCACTCCGTCGTGAACGGGATCAGCGAGACCGAAAACAGGTGCGCGAAATTCGACCACACCAGCCGCGGTGTCGCATCCTCCGCGTAGCCGAACAGGTGATGATGGTTGACCCAGACGATCGCGATGAACAGATAGCTGACCACATAGCTCAGGCCGGTCGGCCACAGCGGCAGCAAGGCGCTGAAGGTATCCGGATGCGGCGGATTCAATTTGAGAACCAGGATGGTGACGATCACCGCGAAGACCGCGTCGGAGAACAGTTTCACCCTGTCCGGACGGGTATTTCGCCCATTCATCGGTACTGGCGCTGTCATCACGCCGGCTGGTGATTGCGTTCTTGCAGCACCCAGCCGTTGCCGTCGGGGTCGCGAAAATCTGCGAAGCTCGCGTAGTCGGCGCGATCCGGGTCGAGGCCCGCAAGAAAGCCGCTACGCCAGCCGCCCTCGGTGTTCTTGTGCCGGATCTCGCTGACCGTCACGCCGCGGTCGGTCAGTTCCGCGCGGCTGTCCTCGAGGTCGGGAACCACCAGATACAGTCCCTGCACGCAGCCCGGAGGCGCATCGGTCAGCCCGACACCGAATTGGATTGAGGTGCCCGATCCCGGTGGCGTCAGTTGGACGACGCGGAACTCGGGTGCCGGTGCGTAGTCCACGTCGAGGTCGAAGCCGATCTGGTCGCGGTAGAAGCGCAGCGACCGGTCGGGATCGGCGACGGGCAGAATGACGACTTCGAACAGTGCCTTCATCGTGCGTTCCCGGACGGGGCCCTCCCGAGCACCTCGTCGGCGTCGAGTCCGCGGTCAACACCGTGCGGGATGACGGTTTGGCCGGGCTCGAGCTGCAGTTGCTTGCCGTCGAGATAGACGTCGATCTTGTCGGGTTCGAAGGACACCAGGTTGCGCACCCGTCCGACTTCGGTCCACGCATCGACATAAGACCAGGCCGCGCGCTTGTGGTCGCCGATGTCGTAATAGGAGGCCAACCCCTTGTATGGGCAGAATGTCTGTCCCTCAACGTGTTTCAGTGCAGACTCGTCGACGTCTTCGCGTGGCACGTACCAGCGTGGCGCGAAACCGGACTCGTACAGCGCCAACGGGTGCTGGGTGTCGGCGATCACCTGCTCGCCGTCGCGGACCACGAGATGCCGTGACGTGGAACGGATGTCGATGCGGTGATACGCATCGGCGGCGTGCCCGACGATACGCTCGTCCTCCTCGTAGAAGGCATCCATCGAGCGCCAGGCGAATGCCAGGCGCCCGTCCAGCACACTCGCATGACGCGGCAGGCCGGTGTGCTCCCATGCGCTGTGGTTGGCTTCGCGGTCCGGAACCTTGACGGTGAACCACTTCGTCTCGCCCAGGTCCCGGTGCTGAGTTATCCGGTCCTCGGCGATGAGAATTCCCGGCTCGATATCGCCGCGCGGGAAA
>NZ_DATJYB010000596.1:0-19002 GCF_035499775.1 Mycobacterium sp.
GTGCGTCAGCGCTTCGGCGCCATCGGCTGTGATGTGGACGGTGTCTCGGCGAAATACCGCACCGACGCCTTCTTGCCACACGTAGCCGGTGATCGCCAGCACCATCCCCGGTTCGAGGCGCTCGTGTTCGTCAGCGGCCGAGAGCATTTCGGAAACTACCGGCGGATCGAAACCCAACCCCAGCCCGTGCGCAACCGGCATCGGCGGGATCGGCTCGCCGACCGCAGCATAGGCGCCCAGCAGCTCGCGAGTGGATGCACTGGGGCGACAGGCCGCAATGAGCCTGTCGTACAGCGCATTCGAACGTTGGTAGAGCGTGCGCGCCTCGGCGGTGACCTCTCCGACCGGCCGGGTCCGACCCACCTCGCCGACGTAGCCGCCGGACACTGCGCCGGCGGCGAATGCGACCAGGTCACCCTCTCGGAGCTCACGGTTGGCGCGTCGCCAAGGATGTTCGCGCGAGGTCACCCACGCGGCGTCCTGGGTGGCGGGCGTGCTCACTCCGCCTGCGGCCATCGCTTCCAACACGGCGCCGGCCAGCTGCTGCTCGGCGAGTCCGGCCCGCATTTCGGCGACGCCGGCGGCGAGTCCGCCCTGCGCGATGCGAATGGCCTCGCCCATGGCTGCGATCTCGTCGGAGGTCTTGATGCGCCGCGCCGTCCGCATGGCCAGCTCACCGTCGACCAGCTCGGCGTTGGGGAACGCGTCGGGCAGCAACGCGGCGAAAGTCGGTGTGATCGCATCGGTTCCGACGCGGCGCGCCGTCTCGGCCCCGTCGATCTTCTTCAGGATGTCGATGAGCGTCAACGGGTTCCAGGTCAATCCGTACAGGTGATCGTGGCCGATCTCCTCGGGGACGCCCTCGTCGTCGGTCGTGTTCAGATAGATCTCGCCGCTCGCGCGCACCACAACGCAGACCGGCCCGAACGGTCGAGTCCCGGCTATCCACAGCTGCGGGGCGCCGGTGACATAGCGAACGTTGGCCTGCCGCCCGAGCACCAAGATGTCGAGGTCGTATGCCTCCATCTGGGCCAGCGCCCGCTCCCGACGCCCGACCCGCAATTGCAGGGCGTCGGCCGAGATCTCAGTCACCGTAGGGGGAGTAGGGGTAGTCGGTAATCGGCGTGTAGCCGTCTTCGGTGATCACCACGACCTCCTCACTGCGATAGCCGCCGGTGCCGTCCTCCCACACCACCGGTTCCAGCACCAGGACCATGCCGGGCGGGAAGACGAAGTTGTCGTCGAACTCCTCACCCAGATCGGTTCCGATCATCGGGGTTTCGGCGGGGTAGGTCCCGATGCCGTGCCCGAGGTAGAAGTGGGGCAGCCACGGCTTGCGGCCGCCGTAGGCGGCGATCGCCGCGCGCGCGAGATCTCCTGAGGTGGCCCCGGCCCTGGTTACTGCGAGCACCGCGTCCAGGATGGATCGCCACTGCCGGAATTGGTCCTGCTGCGCTGCCGTGGGTTTCGCGCCGACCAGCCAGGTGCGCCCAAAATCCGAGCAGTAGCCGGCATAGCTGAAACTGATGTCGGTCCACAGCACGTCGCCGGCTGCCAGTTCACGGTCGGTGGGCAGCAGCGGCAGTGCCAGATCGCCGTGGGTGGTCCACACGCCGGCTTCCCGTGAGCTCGGCATCACCTGCCAGATGGCCTCCAGCATGTTGGCGGTGGCGCCCAGTTCGAAGGCGCGGCGCACCAGCCTGGCCGAAAGGTCGGTCTGGCGCACGCCCGGCGTCAACGCTTGCTGCACATCCGCCATAGCCTGCTCGGTAATCCGGGACGCCCGGCGGATGCAGGCAACCTCGTCGCGCGTCTTGACCAGTTGCGCTGCGCCCACCACTATCGCCGCATCCGACGGTGGGCCCGACGGAAACAGCGTGGCCTGCGCGCGGCGCATCGCGCCGGTCAGCTCGTCCACGGCGACGGCAGCTCCACGTGGGACCAAGTCAGCGAGCGTGCGAGCGAACTGTGCTACACCGTAGTCGAATTCGAGGTAAACCGGGCCGTGTAGATGGTCATGCGGAACAGCCGGTTCTGATGAGGCACCGCTGCGAAATGGCAGGAACAGGTGGGGATGTACGTCATCGGAGAGCAGCACCGCGACTGGGCGCTCCACGTGCGACAGGCCCGCGTCCAGCAATGGCCAGCTGACCCCCGTTGCGTATTGGACGTGGCCGTTCATCAGCAGAATCAGCGCGTCGACGCCGTGCTCGGCCATCGCGGACCGCAGCCGTGCCCCGGTCTCGGTACGCATGCGTGCCCAGTCGGGTTCGTCGGGAATATCCAGGACCGTGCCGCGGGCGGTGAGGGTGCCGGCCATGCTGAATGCCTTTCTAAATGCCTAAGAACTTTCGCACGTTGCCACCGACGATCCGTACGGCGTCGTCGGCGCCGACGGCCTCGCCCACGGCGGCCAGTGATCTCTCCGAATACCCGAAAGTGCCTTCGTTGTACGGATAGTCGGATGACCACATCACCTTGTCGATGCCGATCTCGTCGATCTGTTGCAGGCCCAGGCCGTCGACCATGAACGAGGCGCACATGTGGGTGTCCCAGTAGTATCGGACCTCGTGTTGCGGGTGGTCCTTGAGCATGTGCCGATAAGAGGCCAGAACATGCTCGGCGTCCTGCAGCGCCGGCGGCACCCAGGCGATTCCGCCTTCAAACCAGCCGATACGCAACTGGGGGTGCCGGTCCAGGATGCCGCCGAAGATGTACTTGGAGAACATCTCCCGGAACGAGTCGATGTTGACCATCATGGCCACGGCCACACTGTTGACCTCGCTGGGGCACTTCGGCTGGCTCTCGCCGATGTGATGTGTGACAGGCAGGCCGGCCTCCTCGATCGCGTCCCACACCTCGCTCATCGCGGTGCTGGAGAAGTCGATGACGTCGCCGTTGGCGTCGGTGCCGGGATTGAGTGGCATCAGAAACGTCTTGAGCCCCAGTGACTTCAGCTCGGACAGGGTGCGTCGTGCGCCGCGCGGATCCCACCAGTTGATCAAGCCCACTCCGTAGAGGCGGCCATGAGAACGTTCCTGGACGTCGGCGATGTGCTCGTTGTAGATCCGGAAGATCCGCTCCCGGATGTCCTTGTCAGGCACGTGGAACAGGGCCAGCACGGCGTTGGGGAAGGCTAGCGGATCCTCGCCGGCATCGGCGGTGTGCAGCGGCGCGGGCGGCAGCGACATACCTTGCGCGACAACGTCATCGATCATTTCGAGGGCAAGTGAACTGCCCGCGGCTGTCAGCCGGGCGCGCGCCGTCTGGTAGGCGGCACGTTGCTCGTCGTCGCGGGGTTCGTAATCGAAGACGACGAGGCGGTCCGGGGCGGTGCCGGCCAGCGCCGCTTCGACGGCCGTGTCGAGATTGTCGATACCGACGGCCAGGATGCGTGGCCGAGTCTCGGTGAGGATCGGTTGATGCTGGGCAGCAGGTGCGCTGGTCTGAAGCGGGACCACCACCGCGCCCAGATGGATGCACGCCAACTCGACCGCGGTGTAATCGATGCTGGCGAAGCCCAGCACGCACACGAAGTCGCCGGCTCGCACCGGATGCTGCCGATGATGATGCCAATCGGCAGCGAGGGATTGGACCCGCGCCCACAAATCCGCGTAGCTGACGGTCTCGAATCGCGGTAGGAAACGCAGCGTGCAGCGTCCGGTGGCGGGATCGGTGCTGACCTCGCGGGCACGCTGTCCCAGTGCCGGCCGGTCGGCGTAGCCGCGCAGCACCGTGGCCATGACCTCGGCGATCCGCAACCCGGGCGCGCGCGCCGCCGCGGCGACCTGTTCGTCCGGGCGGGTGTTGCGGAACTGCTCGTCGCCGGCGTACAGCCGCTCACGGCGACGCGTCAGTCGCTCCCACTGGTCTTGCTGGGCACCGGGATCCTGGACGTCGGAGCGCCCGACAAACGCCATAATTCAACCACTTCCTCTCAGTCGGGATAAGCGACGCCGGTGAGCTCTTCGGAGAGTCGCCACAGCCGCTTCGAGTCTGCCTCGCTGCGTGCCAATCGGGGAAGGCCGGCGAATGTGACTCCGCCCCCGACGGTTTCGTAGAAGCCGCGCGGGCCGTAGTACTTGCCGCCGTCGGCATCCGGCGATACCACCGCGTAGAGCGCCGGCTTGATGCCCTCGTCGACGTCGAGCCACATGAAGGGCAACAGCCACCACGTCAGCTGGGTAATCCGCGCCAGCGGCGTTGGTTTGTCGCGACCGTAGGATGCGCCGCTGAGCAGGTTGGTCTTGCTCAACCCGGGGTGCGCGGCGTTGGACATCACCCGCCAGCCGCTGCCACGGCTGCGCCGGTCCAATTCGAAGGCGAACATCAACTGCGCGAGTTTCGCTATCCCGTAGCTGCGCATGGGTTTATAGGCGCGCTGGGCGTTGGCGTCAGCACAGTCGAGGTTGCGCTGGGTGGCGGCAAGGCTGCTGACGGTCACCACGCGTGCAGATTCCGCCGCGCGCAGCAGGGGCAGCAGGTGCGCGGTCAACGCGAAATGGCCCAGATGGTTGGTGCCGAACTGCAATTCGAAGCCGTCCTGGGTCTCCTGGCGCTGTGGCGGCGTCATGACCCCGGCGTTGTTGATCAAGATGTCGATCGGCCGGCTTTCCGCTACCAGCTCCTCACCCAGCGCCGCAACACTTTTCAGCGACGCGAGGTCCAAATCTCGGATGGTCGGCTTGGCCTCGGGCACCGTGCGGCGGATCTCGGCGATCGCGGCTTCGCCCTTGTCGCGGCTGCGAACGGCCAGCACGACGTCGGCACCTGCTGCCGCAAGCGTCTTCGCCAGACCGAATCCAAGGCCGCTGTTGGCTCGGGTCACGACGGCGAATCTTCCGGACAGATCGGGCACTTCCAGCGTCAGATCGGGTTTCACCATGTGACGGGCAGCTCGTAAACGCCGTAGGCCAGCGTGTCGTGCTTGAACGGGAGCTCAGCGAGCGGAACCGCCAGCCGCAGGGTCGGGATACGGCGAAACAGGGTGGGCAACACGATCTGTAATTCCATCCGGGCCAATTGCTGACCCACGCATTGGTGGCGGCCGTACCCGAAGCCGACGTGCGCACCGTCCTCGCGGCGCAGGTCCAGCCGATCCGGGTCGGGGAATTGGCGGGCGTCCCAGTTCGCCGGGGCGATGTCGAGGATGATGCCCTCGCCGGCCCGGATCGTTTGACCGCCGACCTCGATGTCCTCGACGGCGATGCGGCGCTGGCCGGTCTGGATGATGCTCAGGTAGCGCATCAGCTCCTCGACCGCCGCGGCGATCTCCTTGGGATCTTCGGCATCGCGTATCAGCGCCAGTTGGTCGGGATGCTCGAGCAGCGCCGCGATGCTCAGACTGATCATGTTCGCAGTAGTCTCGTGACCGGCGATCAGCACGCCGAGGGCCAGTTGGGTGGCCTCGCGCACACTGAGCTCTTCGGAGTTGACCCGCTCTGCCAGGTCGGACACCAAATCCTCGGTGGGACTTGGCATCCTGGCCCGGATCAGGTTGGCGATGTATTTCGCCAGCGAGGCGGCACCCTGGGCGGTGTCCTCTTCGGTCGCGTAGCGCCCGGTGCCTCGTTGAGCCTGTGCCTGGAAGAAATCCGCATCCTCGTAGGGCACGCCCAACAGCTCGCTGATCACCAGCGACGGGACGGGCAACGCCACGGTGCTGACAATGTCACCCGGGTTGGGTCCGGACAGCAGTGCGTCGACGCGATCGTCGGCGATCTGCTGCACGGCCGGCCGCAGTGCTTCGACGCGCTTGAAAGTGAAGGGTTTTGACAGCATCCGGCGAAAACGGGTGTGTTCCTCGGCGTCCGAGGTGAACACCGAACGTGGCCTCTTGTGTACCGTCGCCAGCATTCCCTCGTTCCAGTGCGGATACCCCGGGAGCCGGTCGTCGACGCTGGTGCGTGAATCGGTGAACAGCGCGCGAATCGCGTCGTAGCCGGTGATCAGCCAGGGTGTGCTGCCATCCCAAATCCGGACCCGGCTGAGCTGCCCGGTGGCGTTGAGTTCCAGCACCTTTGGCGGCGGCGCGAACGGGCAACCGGCCGCCCGGGTCATCGGGAACTCGGGGATATCGGTGGCGGTCGAGATGTCGGTCATCGTGCTCCTGTGGTTTCTGGTGGCTGGCCGCCGGCCATGTTCACGTGGACGGGCGCGCGCCACAGCCCGACAATTGCGTCGATCAATCCCTCGCCGGCCACCGGCCAACTCGAACGAGACCGTGGACCGTCCTCGGCCAGTGCGCCCTCGTGCTCGGCGCAGGTGTGCATCAGCAGGTTGCGGACCATCACGATCCGTTCGGAACGCACCCGCTTGGGCAGATCGGGCAGGCAGCGATTGATGCCGTCGATGGTCCGCACCAGCATGGGCGACGCGAGCGCATCCTTGGTGACGACGTGGCGATACGCCGGGTCGGCCATGGCCTGAGCGGCGAAGCGCGCGTACCAACTCGGGGTGCCCAGCGCCGCCAGGTGGTCGGTGAGCGGGCGCACCAGGGTGCCCACCCAGTCCCGCAGCTCGGCCGAATCGCCGATGTCGGCCACCATCTGTGCGCGCAGTCGCTCGATCGGTTCCCGGTGCTTGCTCTCGATCGCCCGCAGCAGGTCGACCCGGGAACCGAAGTGGTAGCAGGCGGCGGCGTTGTTGCGCTGTCCGGCTGCCTCGCTGATCTGCCGATTGGACACGGCGTACATCCCGCGTTCGGCGAACAGCAGTTCCGCGGCCGACAGGATCGCCTCGCGGGTGCCCATCGATCTGTCCGAGCGAGCCATTCGCTCAACGGTCACTGCCTCAGTGAACACGGCCGCACATATTAAATCAAGCAGTTTATTTAATGGCGACGGGTCCGGGACCGACGGCGGTCAGCCGCCCAAACGCGGGATGACTTGCAGCTAAGGGAAATTCTCGCTTGCGGGGCTCAGCTGGGCTTCCGCAGGTGCGGCCCCAGCAGCTGTTGCCAGCCTCTGGTCATGTTCTGGTACTCGTCTTCGCAGTTGCCGGCCCGGTCCTCGGGGAGGTCCCCGGATGTGACGATGCTGGCGTTGGCCGCCGGATTGGATCCGTATATCCAGCACTGCCAGTTGTACATCCGCTGCACGTCCATCGGGTGTCCGTCCCAGAACGGGAGTTCGTTGGCATCCGGGGATTCTTTGGCGCTCAGCTTCCAATCTTCGGCGGTGTTGGTCGCGATACGTAGACCGTTGGGGTAGGGCTTTCCGTCGGCGCCGGGGCTCAGCAGCGTGAAGGCGGAAAGCTGGTCGGCCACGTCCTCCTCTCGCCCGGTGAACGCCAGCTTGTAGATAGCGAGCGTGGCGTGGCCGAGCTCGTGATAGAAGCCGGAGGTCTCCGAGTCCACCGCGGCGGTCACCGAATCGGCTTTACCGCTGCCCGCGAAGTTCTTCTCGCTGTGCTCGATGGACTCGTAGCAGAGCTCTATCTCATTGGTGTTGGGGTCATACATGTCGTTGACCGTGTCGCACTGCTTGCCGACAACCCCCATGTCGGACGGCAGCACCAGGGTGTCTTCGACATGCTGGGCGAGCGCCTCGAGGAGCTTGGCGTCCTGCATGAGCTGGCGGCCGCGTTGTGCCTCCGGGCTGTGGGCGTCTTCGTAGCGGACGTTGGCTTTTCCGGACGGGGGCGGCGGGGCGGCCGAGTGCGAGTTCTCCTCCGATGGCTGTGCTTCCGGTGGTTTGGTGCCGGCTTGCCGGCCGCTCGAACCGCTGCATCCGGCGGTGAACACGAGCGCGGCGCAGGCCGCGATGACAGTGTGTGATCTCTTCAACGCGCGAACCCCCAATTCCGGCGCTTTCCCCGCTGTCACGATAGCGGGTGACTGTCATCCAGATGCGGGTTTTACGGGTCCCAGCCGCAGCGGCAAAGTCGCGACGCTGAAAGTTGCTGCCGGCCAGACGATCTCTGGATGATAGCCGGGCGCGAGCCCGAACTCGGGGATGCGGCGCAGCCATTCGGAGACGACCAGATTGAGTTCCATCCGCGCCAAGTGCGAACCCAGGCAGCGGTGTGTGCCGCCGCCGAAGCCCCAGTGCTTATGCACCTTGCCGTCCATCACGACGTCGTCGATGGACGTCGCGTCGCTGCCGTCGCGGTTGATGGCCCCCAGACACAGCCATACCCGCGAGCCCGCGGGAATCCTGACATCCGCGATGTCGACGTCCTGGGTGGTCACCCGCGGGACGATCGGTGCGGGCGTTTCAAGCCTGACCATCTCCTCCACGAAAACACTTACCTGGTAAGGGTTCTCGCGAATAAACGCGCACAGCGACGGGCGTCGGGCCAGCTCGAGCAGCGCCGAGCCGATCGCGGAGGTGACGGTGTCCAGACCGGCCAGGACGAACACGAAGCTGAGCCCGAGCGCCTCGCCGTCGTCGAGGGGATCGGACCCCAGCAGCACCTGCGACAGGATGTCGGCGCCAGGGTGCTGCCGATGCGCAGCGATCGCCTCGACGAGATAAGCCGTCAGCTCGAGCGCCGGAGTCAGGTCGGCGCCGTCGAGGGTTTCGAGCAGTCCGAGGCCGATGATCGCGTCTTTCCAGCGGATCAACCGGTCCCGATCTTCCTGTGGCAGACCGAACAACGTCAGGAAGACCTGCGACGGGTACGGAATCGCCAGGTCCGCCATTGCCTCGCATTCGTCCCGGGCGGAGATCGCGTCAATCATCTCGATCGCCTGCGCTTGCAGCGACGGCAGCATGGCGCCGAGGGTGTGTGGGCTGAAGAACGGCTGCAGGATCTTCCGGAAGCGGGTGTGCTCGGGGGGATCGAACGCGAGCGGCACCAGCGGCAGCGGACTGCCCAAGATGTCGAATGCGCTCTTCGACGAATAGATTTCCGGATGGCGCAGCGCGGAGAGCACATCCTCGCGCCGAGACAGGTAATAGCCGCCGTCATTCAGAATCACCGGGCCGGCGCTGCGCAGGGTCGCCCAGCCCGTCGCCCGATCGGCGGCCATCGGCAGATCCGCATAGTCGATGTGCGGTAGGTCGTGAATCTCGCGCTGTGTGGTCATCTCGAGGTCACGTTACCGCCCGGCCCCGATTCCGTCGGCTCATTTTTCGCTCGATCGGGACCCCAACCTCAGCCGGCGCTCACGCCGAGAGCATCGAATATCAGCGTCCCGTAGGTCGCCATCCGGTCGGAACCCAGAATCCCCGGCCCCATCTTGTTCATCACGTAGGCGATCGTGGTGCGGCGGTCCGGGCACATCAGCACCATCGAGCCGCCCCAGCCGCCCCAGAAGCAGATCTTCTCGTCCGGGACATAGGGGAGTCCGTCGTTTTTCGCCAGCCCGTAACCGATTCCCCAGCGCATCGGTGCGGGCAGGACGAGGTCGACGCCGTTCGCCTGCTCCTCGAAGATCAACTCGACCGTCTCGGGCTTGAGCAGCTGAACTCCACGAGCCATGCCTCCCAACGAAATTGCCGACAATATCGTCGCCAGCGAACGCGCGTTGCCGTGGCCGTTGAGAGCGCCCATGTCGGCCTCGCGCCAGGCCGGCGTGTTTGCGGCTTCGGCGTTGGGCAGCGGACCGCTGAAGGTCTTTCGCATCGGGCTGTCTTCGGGGAGCATTTCCAGCGGCAACTCGAGGGGAGGCGGAACGATGATCTCGGCGATCCGGTCGTAATCCTCAGGCCTGGCACCGATCTGGAAGTCAGCGCCGAGTGGGCCGGCGATTTCGTCGCGCACGAACTCCTTGAGGGAGCGTCCGGTGACGCGCCGCATCACCTCGCCGATGAGATGGCCTTGATTGTGCGCGTGATACCCGGACGCGGTTCCCGGTTCCCACCAGGGTGCTTGGGCCGCCAGGGCGGCAGTTGACTTGTCCCAGTCGTACATCTCTTCGGTGCTGAACGGCGTGTCCCAGCCGGAAACCCCGGACGTGTGCGCAAGCACATGGCGGAATTCGATGTCCTGCTTGCCATTTGCCGCAAACTCCGGCCAGTAGGCAGCGACCGGTGTGGTCAGTTCGACCAGGCCGCGGTCGACGAGCATCAGTCCGGCCAGACTGGTGACCGTCTTCGTGGACGACCACACGTTGACGATGGTGTCCTTGGTCCAGGCTCGGGTACGAGCGGCGTCCATGCAGCCGCCCCACATGTCGACGACGGACTCGCCGGCCACATCGATCGCGATGCAGGCGCCAACTTCTTCGCCGGAGGCGATGTTGTCCGCCAACGCGGCGCGGACCTTGTCGAACGTGTCTTCGCAGTGTCCGTGAATTACGTCGTCCATCCGGCTTACTCCGTTTCGTCGGTGGTGGGGCTCAGCTGAGCAGGGCGAGCAGCGCTGTGCGCGCCTTGGCGCAATCGGGGACGCCGCCGGTGATCAGATCGGTGTAGACGAATGATTCGCCGACGCGGATCACGAGATAGGCGAGGTCGCAGCTGGGCATCGGGTACGACAGTGCTGCCAGGTCCACCTCCTGGTCCAGGAGGCGTTGGACGGCGCCGATCATCTCGTCCTGAATGGGGCTGGCATTGGTGGTGAGCAGGCGCAGGGCGCGTTCGGGTTCCCGGCGTAGGTAGGTGCGGAAGAACGGCGCGGTGATCAACTCGTCGGCGAAGCCGGCGACCGCTTCGGCAACCAGCCGCGCTCCGCTGAACCCGTCGTCGCGGACCTTCCGCAGCACCCGGGCCAGCGTCTTTTGGCCGAGTTCCTGCAGGATCCGGCTCACCAACTGGTCCCGCGAACCCACCCAGCGGAACAGTGTGGACCGATCGACGCCGAGCTCCGCCGCCAGCTGTTGCATGTCGATGCGTTCGCCCGCGAGCAGGCGGTCGCGCGCCAGCGAGTGGGCGCGCGCCGCGTCGGAGCGTTCCACCTGTGCTGTGACGCCGGTCACCACCCGTGCAACATATCGAAAAATGTTGCACCGAACAAGGCGTGCCGGGGACCGATCAGACTCAGGTAGCCGACGAGCTCAGCCGCCGAGCCCTTTCTTGACCGCGGCGTCCTGCTTGAGGCCGACGTCGTTGACGAAATCCGAAGGCGCCAGCGCGAAGACCGGACCGTCGAATTCCAGCGTGACGAACGCCCTACCCTCGGTAAACATCAAGAACGTCACACCCTTTGAGCCGTCCAGTGCGTCGCCCTCCAGCGTCGTTCCGCCGGTGCCGATCTTCGCCGGTTTTGTCGCCGGGGCTTTGAGGCCTTTGGCGTGGTCAGCTTTCGCTGCGTTCAAGGCGTTCACAGCCGCGTCGGGGTCGGCCAGAACCTGGATGGTGTCGTGGATGACGTGGCTGCCGTCCTGTGTGCTGAACGTCGTCGCGACGCCCGGCTGGCCATTCGGATTGTTGGTGGGCGGGCTAGCCGTGAAGGTCTCGGGCGCGTTGATGTCTTCCGCGCGGATCAACCACCCGGCGTAGTCGGTCGGCTGTGCCGGCGCCGAGCCGTGTGCTGTCGCGCTGGAGCCGGCCGACCCCGACCCCGAGGCCGCGGACCCCGCCGTCGAGGGTGGGGGGTTTTTGCTGCAACCGGCCACCGTCAGCGTCGCGGCCAGCACGCCCGCTATCACCGTGCGAGAGATTCCCATCGCGTCATGTTCCTTTCCTACCGCCGGACCGCACAGTACCCGCATTGTCGTGAGGTGGTTGTCTGAGCAGGAAGACCGGGGAATCCGACGACAGGAGATGTGACATGGCCGATTTGCTGGCCGGTCGCGCTGCGGTGGTGGCGGGCGGCAGCCGCGGCATCGGACGCGCCATCGCCGAACTGCTGGGTGAGCTCGGCGCCGGCGTGGTGGTCAACGGTCGCGACCCCGACGCGGTGCAGCAGACGGTCGCATCGATCGACGCGGCGGGCGGGAGAGCCGTCGCGGTGGCCGGAGCGGCCGACGACGAGCGCGTCGCCGCGGCGCTGATCGACGAATGCACAGGCGCTTTCGGGCGGCTGGACATCCTGGTCAACTGCGCCGGCATTCCCGAACCACCGCATTCGTCGATCCTGAATATCTCGCCGGCCGAATTCGACCACCTGATCGCGGTCCACCTCGGCACGACGTTTCACACCTGCCGGGCCGCCGCGCCGGTCATGGCCGCGCAGCGCTCCGGGTCGATCATCAACACCGGCTCGGTGGCATTTCTCGGCGATTACGGCGGAACCGGCTATCCGGCGGGCAAAGGCGCGGTCAACGGCCTTACCCTGGCGATCGCGGCAGAGCTGAAAGGCTCCGGTGTGCGCGCCAACGTGGTGTGTCCCGGGGCCAAGACACGACTGTCGACGGGCACCGAATACGAAGAGCACATCGAGGACCTGCATCGCCGCGGAATACTCGATGACATGACCGCCCGGGCATCGCTGGATGCCCCGCCCGCCGAGTTTGTCGCTCCCCTCTACGCGTATCTTGCCAGCGATTCGGCGCGCCACGTGACGGGTCAAATCTTCGTTGCCGCAGGCGGATTCGTCGGGCGCTTCGATCGGGCGATGCCTCGCGTACTGGGTTACCGCGACCACCGCGAGGCTGGACCATGGTCGGTCGAGGAACTGCAGGACATGATCGGCGACTGACTATCCGACGAGCGTGAAAATCAGCACCAGTGCGGCGTAGCCCGCGATGACCAGCGCGGCTCCGGCCAGGCTGATGCGTTGCGGCGCTCCGTCGATCGGGTCGAGCCACCGCCGGAACGGCAGCGACGCCGCCGGTACGAGCACCCATTGCAGCAAGACGACGCTGACGACGTTGCCGACGAACACCGCCACCGATTGTGCGGCACCAAGGTGGCTCAGCTCGGGGGCCAGCGACTTGGAGAGGATCATCACGGTCGGGTACAGACACAGCACGACCAGCATCGCGGTCTTCCACGCCGGCGTGATCCGCGTGTGCCCGTCGGCGACCCGAACCGTCGAGCCGAATGGCGCGCTGCGGGGCAGCTCGGCGAAGTCCGTGGTCAGTTCGCCCCGCAGGCGCGGCAACACTTGCTGGCGTTCGGGGGATCGCATCCATCCGGTCAGCTGACCAGCCGTCCGGAAACGCAGCAGCGACATCCACTGGCCCGACGAATCGGCCGGAAACAGCGCCGTGCCTTCGTATCCCGGAAAACCAGCGCTGACCAAGGTCAGATCGCTTTGGGCCGAGACGAATTCGGCTTCCTTGCCGGGCGTCACGCTGTGCAGGAAGATGCCGGTGTTGGCGGGCGGGAGTTCGCCCCGGGCGACGATCAGATCGGCGGCACTCCGCCAATATCCCTGGCTTTGACCGTCGGCGAGGATGGCTTGGCGTTCAGCGCTGTCCAGCCACGCGTCGAGCAGGTCCACGCTCTCGAAACAGACCTCCACGGCCCAATCGAGTTGCCCGCTGTCCTGAACCGATCGGCGGGCTGATACGTGTCCAATAACGTGACGCGGCGAAGCAATATATCCGTCCACCCAACGGTCGAATCGCTGGGGATCGGAGGGCAGATGAAAAATCGTGATCGCGGTGGCGCCAACACTCATGTCAGTTGTCTACCACCCACGTTGAACAGCCCCGGTTACGAACATTCCGAAAAGCTCCCACGGGCCGCATCGTCGCACGGGCGGCCGCTGCGGATTCTGGTTGTCGGTGCCGCCGTAGCCGGAATTTCCGTTGCGCGGGGGTTGCTGCGGGACGGGCATGACGTCGCCGTCTTCGACCAGCGCACCGATGTCCAGGCCGGCGGTGGCGCGGTGACCATCTGGTCCAACGGCGAGACGGTACTGCGACAGCTGGGCGTGGACATGGACGGTGCCGGTCAACAGCTGTCCAGCGTTCGGGTGATGACGTCCAGCGGTCGCCGGCTCGCCACCGTGGACGTGACGACGATGGAGAACCGGTTCGGCGCACCAGTGCGGATGGTCCCGCGTCGCGTCCTGTTGGAGAGGCTGCTGGACGGCTTTCCGCAGGACCGGATCCGCTGCAACGCCCGCGCGGTCGGGGTCACCACGTGGCGCAACGGGGTGCGGGTCGAATTCGAGGACGGCAGCTGGGCCGAAGGCGATCTGCTGATCGGTGCGGATGGCCTGCATTCGATTGTCCGCGACGTGGTCGGCGCGCCGGACGCGGAGCCCACCGGCTGGTGCAGCTGGCAGGGGCTCGCCGAATTTCCGGAAGTTTCCGATCGGGAGACCGGACTCATCGTGATCGGCGAGCACGGAAATTTCGGCATGTGGCCGGCGGGCGGGTCGGATCTGCAGTGGTGGTTCGATTTGCCGTGGTCCTACGACTTCGTCAGACCGCGGCGTCCGATCGAGGTGATCCGCTCCCATTTCGGCGGCTGGACCGATTCGGTCGACCTGCTGCTCGCGAAATTGACCGACGACGACCTGGCCTCTTCGCCGTTCCCGCATTTCCGGCATCCGATTTCCTGGCCGGGCCACGGGGCGCTGACGTTGCTCGGCGATGCCGCACACACGATGCCGCCCACCCTGGCGCAGGGCACCAATCAGGCGTTGCTCGACACGATGGTCTTGTGCAAGGCACTCTCGGATCTGCAGAGCGGCATGACCTCAAGGTCCGGTGACGTCGCGAACGCGCTGCGCTGGTACGAGAAGACCAGGCGGCGCAAGGTCGCGGCGGTGTCCCGGGTGGCGTCCCTTCAGGTCGCCCACGGCGAGTCCATTCTCAGACCGGCGGCCTGGATTTCGGACCGGTTCCATACCTGGGCACTGAGCACGTTTCTGGGTTCTACCAGTCATCGCCGACTGTCCGCTCGGATCAACCGAGACCTCGGGGCCGCGATGACGGTCCCGGCTTGTCCGTCGGAACCTTGTCCATCACAACAATGAGCAACCCGGACGAACACGTCCGTGTGCGAGGGGATTTCGACTCGCCCTCACGCTGGCTTTGGCTCGTCAAGTGGTGCGTGCTCGCCGTTCCGCACTACCCGATCCTGATACTGCTCTACCTGGTGTATCCGCTGACGACGATCGTTGCAGGCGTTGCCATCCTGTCCACCGGGCGCTATCCGCGGCCCATCTTCGACTTCAACGTCGGTGTGCTGCGCTGGTCGTGGCGGGTCATGAATTTCCGGTTTCCGATGAACAGCACCGACAAATACCCGCCCTTCACCCTCGCATCCCGGCCCGATTACCCGGGCGATCTCGAGGTCGACTATCCAGAGCGGCTCACGAATTGGGCTGTGCTGGTGAAGTGGTGGCTGCTGGCGCTGCCGCAGATACTGCTGTGCTGGGCGATGGAGCCGCTGCTGCAGGTGCTCACCGTGATCGCTGCGGCGACGTTGTTGTGCACCGGCACGATCCCGGGTGGCATGTTCGACCTCCTGATGGGCATCGTTCGATGGCGTTATCGCGTTGCGGTGTATGTTTCTTTGATGCGGGACGAATACCCGCCATTCCAACTGGATCTAGGTAGCAGATAACGAGCGGTAATCCGTTTTTCCCCTACGTGTACCGATTCGGTCAGCCGATCTTCGACCGGCTTTTCTACAACCGATATCGTCGAGCGGCGATCGCCCACGCGACCGGCCGGCTGCTGATGGTCGGCCTTGGGCCGGGCGCGGACCTGAAGTTCGTGCCGCCCGCGGTGACCTCGGTGGCTGCCGTGGAGCCGGTGGCCGCGTTCCGGCGGATGGCGTCGAGTCTCGCCGACCGGTACGGCATCGCGGTCGACGTCGTCGATGGGACGGGTGAGTCGATTCCGTTCCCGGACAACAGTTTCGACTCCGTGCACATCGGTCTGGTGTTGTGCTCCGTCGACGATGTGGCCGCGACCCTCAGCGAGATCCGTCGGGTGCTGGCACCGGGCGGCAGGCTGGTCGTCCTCGAGCATGTCCGCGGGGACGGCGCGACGGGGCGGCTACAGGACCTGGTGGCAAAGCCGTGGTCGTGGCTGGCAGCGGGCTGCGAGCCGAACCGCAGAACCGTCGAAGCCATTGCCGCAGCCGGCTTCGACACCCGGGGACTGCGCAGCATCCGGACCCCGGTGCCGTTCCCGTGTAAACCTCATCTGCAGGGATACGCCGAGTTGATCGACTAGCCGCGTTCGCGGTGAGCGTGCGCAGATGTACAGAGACACGCCGGTACGGCCGGCATTTTGTGCGCGTTCGCCGAAGGGCTTGTGCTCAGTCGACGCTGACGGCCTCGATGATGTTGAGCCGCGCCGCGCGTCGGGCGGGCGGTACCGAGCCGAGCAAGCTGACCGCCAGCGCGCCGATCGTGAACACGAACACCATCGCGCTCGGCCGGAAGCTGACTTGAAAATTCATCATGTCGCCGCTGACCAGGCTGAACAGCCACTGGTCCGTGACACCGAACAGTAAGCCCAAGACACCGCCGACCACACCGATGCCCAGTGCCTCGACCAGGACCATCCGCAAGGTGAACCGGCGGCTGGATCCCATCGCGCGCAGCACACCGATTTCGCGGCGCCGCTCCAGCACCGACAGCGTCAACGTGTTGAGCAGCGCGACTCCGGCCACCAGCACAACAATGATCCATACGGCGTTGGCGATGAACATGCTCTGATGCATCGGTGCCTCGAGGCCGGCCAGCTCGGTGCGACCGTCGTACACATAGGTCGGTGCCGGCACCACCCGGCGGACCTCGGCCAGCAGGTGTTTCGGATCGACGCCCGGGGCCGCGGTGACCTGCAGTGTGGTCGCCGCCGGGCGGTCGTACCAGGTCCGCAGTTGATCGAGACTCATCCCGACGGTGCCGATGACGGTCGAGAAGTAAGGCACCAGGGCCAGCACGGTTGTCTGTCGCACCCCGTGCGGCGTCTGCATCCGCAGCTGATCGCCGGCCCGAACATGCAGCGTCTTGCCCAGATTCTGGGTGAGCACCACGCCGCGGCCGGCGAGCACATCGTCGCGAACCGGTTTGCCGAGGGCGCGATAGAGCGCGTCGGCGGTCCCGGCCGAGAACCCGTCTAGCATCACCCGGGTGCCGCCGACCTCGGCGAACCCGTAGGCGCCCTCGGTGACATGTGCCACCCCCGGCGCCGCGGCCACTTTTTCGGAAAGACCTTGCGGCAGAGCGTCGGTGGGGTAGCTGTCCGGGGGATTTGCGCTCACCCACACCGGGACATCCGCCACCGACGAGAAGATGCCCCGCGCGGACCGGATCATGTCGGTGTTGGTGCCGGTGATCGCGATGGTGGTGACTACCGCGATCAGCACCGTCATCACTGTCGCCCACACCCGTCGCGGCGCGCGTTCGATCGTCGCCGCCGCGAGCGCCCCGAACGATCCGAACATTCGTGCCGTCGCGGCGGTGGCTTTGACGATGAAGTTGGTGATCGCGAAGCCAAGCGCAACTTCGGCACAGAACACCGCAGACATCGCGGCAAACGCCACCACACCGCGTTGGCTGACGACGACCAGGATCGACGCCGCCAGCACCGTGACGGCCCCGACCCCGGCGGTGGTCCGCAGCCAGCGCGGCACGCGATCGGCCGCTGACACTCCGACCGGTGCCAGCGCCTCGATCGGTGACACCTTGTACACCTGCCGCGTGGCCATCGCAGAGGCGACCACGCTGGTGACCGCGGTGGCCACCAGTGCGGCCGGTATCGCGTAGCCCGGCAGCCAATATTCGACGCGGGCCTCCAGCCCTTGGGTCATGGCGGCTGGCAATCGCCCAATCGCAATGCGGCCCAGCAGTATTCCGATTGCCGACCCGATGGATCCGCCGATCAGCCCCAGCAGCGCCGCTTCGGCGAGCATGTCACGAACGATGGTGGCGCGCCGCCCGCCGATTGCACGCAGCATCGAGATGACCGGGCGGCGCTGGCTGATCGCCATGGTCATCGTGGTGTAAACCAGGAAGGCGCCGACCATCAACGCAACCATCGCGCCCATCAGCGCCATGTAGTTCATCATCTTGACGCCGTCGCCGGCCCGGGTCGCCCGCATGCTCGGGTCCGCGACGATTGCCCGGCCGTTCACCGCGGCGTTGACGGCCTTGCGAACCTGGGCGAGATCGGCGCCGGGCTTGGTGGTGATCAGGATCGAGTCGAGCTGGCCTTGCCGCCCGGTGATCTGCTGCGCCAAGGCAAGTGGGGCAAGGACATAGTGTCCGCCGTTGAGGTCGCCAAGCTGCTTGCCGCGAAGCACTTCGATGACGGTGACCGACCCTGAGCCCAGTTGGAAGGTCTCGCCTTTCGAGCGTGCGACGGCCGGCCCGACCCGGACGCCGTTCGCCGGGTCCGACGGATTCGCCACCTTGCCTGAGACGGCGTCTTTGAGCGCTCCGCCCAGCGCCGCGATGCTCGCATCGGCGCCGAACAGCAGCACCGGCCCCGACGGCATGGTGGCCGGCGTCCGTATCATCGGCGCCGCCACCGCGACGCCGGGAACCGCGGCCACATCGGCGGTGATCGAGTCGGGAAAACCGGCATCGGTGATGCCCGACACCTCCAGGGCGGCGATGCCCGCCACCCCGTCGGACAGCCGGTTGACCGACCCGGTGATCGACCCGAAGATGCCGAACACTGCCACCAGATACATTGCGGACACTGCCATTACGGCGATTGAGGCGATCGTGCGCCGACGATGGACGGCGAGCTCGCGCAGGCTGAACACCCGTAGCCGGCTGGCCGCGGCAGCTATCGCCGAGCCCGCTTTCACCATGAGACCAGGGGGGCCAGCAACAGTTCGTCGGAGCCGACCCGGCCGTCCTGCAGCGTGAGCACCCGGTCGGTGGCCTGCGCTGCATCCGGGTTGTGGGTGACCATCACCACCAGCCGACTGCTGCCCTCCTCGTGCGCGACCTCGGCGAGCAGCGCCAAAATTGAAGCGCCCGTTGTGGAATCGAGATTCCCCGTCGGCTCGTCGGCGAGAATCAGCGGCGGATCCATCATCAATGCCCGGGCCACCGCGACCCGCTGCATCTGGCCGCCGGACATTTCCGACGGTCGGTGTTCGGTCCGGTCGCCGAGCCCGACCCGCTCCAGCAGCCGAACCGCGTCCGACTTGGCCTTGCCCAGCCGCACGCCGTCCAGCAACTTCGGCACGGCCACGTTCTCCCACGCCGACAGGGTCGGCAACAGGTTGAAGAACTGAAACA
>NZ_DATJYB010000597.1:0-17320 GCF_035499775.1 Mycobacterium sp.
GTTGGTGCTTGCCGCCGTGCTCGCCGAACGCCACCGTCGCGAGTTGGCACGGCTGCATTCGATGAGGCCCGCGCCACCAGCGGCACCCGCGCCATTTCCGCCTCCCGGGCCGGCACCCCTGCCACCTCCCGGCGCCTGGCCAGCGCCGCCGATGCAGCAGGCTGTGGCCTGGCCGTCCGAGCCGACACAGCAAGCGCCGCAGCAGGAAACGGATACGGGCGGGTTCCTGCCGCCGCACTAACTACTTTGGCAGAGGAAATCGAACGGTGATCGACGAGCGACCCACAGCGGCCAATAATGTTGGGAGCACGGCGTTTAACGCCGCCGATCGGCTAGCGATCGTCAACTTGCTGGGCGCCTACGCCTACACCTACGACCAGTACCGGCTCGACGATTTCCGCGCGCTGTTCACCGAGTCGCCGGAGCTCGAGTTGCTGCATGAAGGCCAGGCGTTGTCGGCCGAAATCGACGTGGTGATACGCCTTCTCGAGGCCCGTAAGGCTGGGTTCAAGGCAGAGAACAACCAGCGCCGGCATGCGTTGAATTCGTTCTGGTTCACCAGCCAATCCGACAGCGAGGCCACCGGGCACTGTTATGTGCAGGTGTTCGCCATCCGCGCGGGTGGACCGCCGGCTGCCGACCTGACCGCTTGCTACGACTTCACGGCGGTCAAACAGGACGGGTCGTGGCGGTTCAGCCGGTGGAAGGTCGCGGCTGACCAAACCAGCGTCGGGACCCCGGCGTCAGGATGATGGCCGCCACCGAGGCTGGGCGTCCTTTCTCCGCCGCAATGAAGGAGGGCTCGACCGTGGAGCACGACGCCGCGGAGAACTCGCCGTTCGTGACCGAGCTGCTCGCCGGACGGGTCAATGGCCGGGGCTATGCCGACTACTTGCAACGGCTGCGGGTGGTCTATGAGGCGCTGGAGGACTCCGTGCGGAGCCGTCGCGACGACCCGTTGGTTGCCGCCGTGTACGACCCGGCGCTGGAGCGCCTGACGGCGATCGATGCCGACCTGGACCACTGGGCACCGGGCGGGACACGTGATGTCGAATCCCGGGCCGCTGAGGCGTACCGTGACCGGCTTGTCGGCGCATCCTGGGGCGGCGCGCTGGTGGCCCACCACTACACGCGCTACCTGGGCGACCTGTCCGGCGGCCAGGCTATCGGCAAGATTCTGGACCGCACGTTCGATCTCGGCGGCGCCGGGCTGGCGTTCTACGAGTTCGCGGTGCGGGCCAAGCCCTACAAGGACTCCTACCGGGCCCGACTCGATGGACTCGACCTCGACGCCGAGCAGATCGATCGCGCGGTCGACGAGGTCAAAGTCGCCTTCGCCCTGAACCAGGCGCTGTTCGACGAGCTCGCCGACAACCTGCCGGCCTATCGGAACTGATCGATTACCCGGCGACGGTAACGGCCATGATGGCGACGTCGGCGACCAGCAGCGCAAATCCAAGCAGCGGAACAACGATGCCCGACCGGCGCTTGGCGCTGAACAACGAGACGAGGATCACCGCAAAGGCCACCACGGGCGCGCCGTAGAACGCGACACCGAAGTCAATCCCGCCGCGGCCCGGATGGGGACAGGCGGGCTCGGTGCAGGCGTCGGTGCTCATCACTGCACCGAGCGCAAACAGCATCACGATCGCGGCCGCCGGAACGGTGCATATTGCCAGCCCCCAGTTCACCTTGGCCCCGGCACGCGCGTCGCGGCGGTTTTCGGCCGGCGCCGGTTCCGCGCTCCTAGCTGGGCCGTCGACGGTCCGGTTGCCGTTATTCGCGTTCATCGGACAGGGCCTACCCGGCCTCTGCCGGATGCAAACTCGACTTCTAACGTTGCATCGCGTTAGTCTGCGATATATCGTGATATAGCGAGGCGCCGGACCTGGCGCTTCCTCAACAGACAAAGGACCTACAAACATGAACACTCCATTCACTCCTCCCGGCGGGCCGTTCGCAGCCCGTCCAGGATTCGGATTCGGCCCCGTCGGCCCGGCTCAACGGCGGGCCCTGCACGGAGCCAAGCGGCACGCGCGACGGGAATTCTTCGAGAACCTGCGCGAACAGGCCGCCGACCACGACGGACCGCTCGGCTTCGGCCCCGGTTTCGGCCCCGGCTTCGGCGGTGGCTTCGGCCCAGGTTTCGGATTCGGTTTCGGCGGCCCGCGTGGCGGCCGGCGTCGGGGCGGCCCGGGCCGCGGGCGTCGCGGCGACGTGCGAGCAGCCATCCTGGTGCTGCTGGCCGAGCGGCCGATGCACGGCTACGAGATGATCCAGCAGATCGCTGAGCGCAGTAACGGCCTATGGAAGCCCAGTCCCGGCTCGGTGTACCCGACGCTGCAGTTACTGGACGACGAAGGCCTGATCACTGCTAGCGAAACGGACGGCAGCAAGAAGCTTTTCGAGCTGACCGAAAACGGCCGCGCAGCGGCCGAGAAGGTCGAGACCCCGCCGTGGGACGAGATCACCGAAGGCGCCGACCCGGGTCACATGAACCTGCGGGCCGCCATGGGCCAGTTGTTCGGCGCGGTCGCGCAATCAGCGCACACCGCCACTGCCGAACAGCAGCAACGCATTGTCGACATCCTCAACAATGCGCGGCGCGAGATCTACGGCATCCTCGGCGAGGACTAGTACCTGCACCGTCCCGCGAGCGTGCACAGAATGCCGGCAAAACCGGCGTGTCGTTGTACATCTGTGCACGCTCGCGGCAGCGGGCGCTAAGACACGTCGACCCAATCCAGGGTCCGCTGCACCGCCTTACGCCAGCCCGCGTATCCGGCGGCGCGCTTGTCGTCGTCCCACGTCGGCGTCCACCGCGTGTCCTCCTGCCAATTGGCCCGCAGGTCCGACGGATCGGCCCAGAACCCGACTGCCAGACCCGCCGCGTAGGCAGCGCCCAGCGCGGTAGTCTCGGCGACCACCGGCCGCACCACGTCCACGCCCAGCACGTCGGCCTGAATCTGCATGCACAGGTCGTTGGTGGTGATGCCGCCGTCGACCTTCAGCACCTCAAGGCGCACACCCGAATCCGCTTCCATCGCGTCCACCACGTCGCGGCTCTGGTAGCAGATCGCCTCCAGCGTCGCGCGAGCCAGGTGCGCGTTGGTGTTGAACCGCGACAGCCCCACGATCGCGCCGCGGGCGTCGGATCGCCAGTAGGGTGCGAACAATCCGGAAAACGCCGGCACGAAATACACGCCGCCGTTGTCGTCGACCTGACGTGCCAGGGATTCGCTCTGCGATGCGCCGCTGATGATGCCCAGCTGGTCACGCAGCCATTGCACTGCCGAGCCGGTCACCGCGATCGAACCCTCGAGGGCGTAAACGGGTTTGGCGTCCCCGAACTGGTAGCACACCGTGGTCAGCAGGCCATTGTTTGACCGGACGATCGTCTCGCCGGTGTTCAGCAGCAGGAAATTGCCGGTGCCATAAGTGTTTTTGGCCTCACCCACATCCAGGCACACCTGACCGACCATCGCGGCATGCTGGTCGCCGAGCACTCCGGTGATCGGCACCTCGGCACCGACCGGCCCGGTATCGAGCGTGACGCCGTAGGGCTGGCGCGCCGACGACGGCTCGATCGCGGGCAGCATCGCCCGCGGGATGGAGAAGAACGACAACAGCTCGTCGTCCCAGTCCAGCGTCTCGAGGTCCATCAGCATGGTCCGGCTGGCGTTGGTCACATCGGTGACGTGCACGCCGCCCCGCGAACCGCCGGTCAGATTCCACAACACCCAGGTGTCGGGGGTGCCGAACAGCGCGTCACCGCGTTCCGCGTCGGCGCGCACCCCGTCGACGTTCTCCAGGATCCACTGCAGCTTCCCGCCGGAGAAATACGTCGCCGGCGGCAGACCCGCCTTGCGCCGGATCACGTCGCCGCGGCCGTCGCGGTCCAGCGCCGATGCGATCCGGTCGGTGCGGGTGTCCTGCCAGACGATCGCGTTGTAATACGGCCGTCCGGTGCGCTTGTTCCATACCAGCGTGGTCTCGCGCTGATTGGTAATGCCCAGCGCTGCAATGTCTTTAGACGTAAAGCTGGCGGCGTTCAACACCGACATCAGCACTGACGCGGTGCGTTCCCAGATCTCGACCGGATTGTGTTCGACCCATCCGGCGCGCGGCAGGATCTGCTCATGCTCGAGCTGATGGCGGGCCACCTCGGCACCGCCCTGATCGAAGATCATGCAGCGAGTGCTGGTGGTGCCCTGGTCGATGGCGGCGATGAATTCCGGCAACTCGGGCAACTGCACTCCTCCGGTGTGACATCGGGCACTGCATGTCAGCGTCCATCATGGTCCATATGGCGACCGATCTGGATATCGAAGACATCGACAGCATGCCGCGTGGCGGACCGGATGCGTCGTGGCTGAACCGGCAGTTGCAGACCGATCGCCTGGATACCTCGACCGCGACGACGTAGCACGCCGGAAGCGTGCGGTGGTCCGCTCTATGGACCTGCTGGGACGGCTTTTCGGGCAAGCTGCTGATCATCGACCTGCCGCGGCCGCCTTCGGTGCTGCACATCCTGCAGCTGTCGCAGATGCTGCCGTTGACCATGATCCCGCTGCTGCACGACGGGCTGATTCGCTGCGGGCCTACAGCCGCTCGGCCTGCTCAACAGCCCGATGACCCCGCGTCCGCAAATCGTGGTCGCGACCCGCCGCCAGCGCGGTTGCGTTACCGACGGCAAACCGGTTGCATCGGCGTTGTGGGCGAAGAGGTAAAGCGCACCACGTATAACCGCGCACAACGGCGGGAGTACCGGCGCAAGGTCCAGCTGTGTTTGGACGTTTTCGAGACGATGCTGGTGCAATCGCGGTTCGACGCCGACCGGCCGCTGACCGGCATGGAGATCGAGTGCAACCTCGTCGACGCCGACTACCAGCCGGCCATGTCGAATCGATACGTGCTGGACGCCATCGCCGATCCGGCCTACCAGAACGAATTGGGCGCCTACAACATCGAATTCAACGTGCCGCCGCGATCGCTGCGAGGCCGCACCGGCCTGGAACTGGAAGCAGAGGTGCGCGCCAGCCTGAACGATGCCGAGGGTAGGGCCAGCTCCGGCGGGGCACACATCGTGATGATCGGCATTCTGCCGACCCTGATGCCACAACACCTGGCCGAGGGCTGGATGAGCGAGTCGACCCGGTATCGGGCGCTCAACGACTCAATTTTCAGCGCCCGCGGCGAGGACATCCCGATCAACATCGCCGGACCGGAGCCGCTGCACTGGCAGGCTGCCACGATTGCACCTGAATCCGCTTGCACCAGTATGCAATTGCACTTACAGGTAGCGCCCGCGGCTTTCGCCGCCAACTGGAACGCGGCCCAGATGCTGGCCGGTCCGCAGCTGGCGCTGGGCGCGAACTCCCCGTACTTCTTCGGCCACCAGCTGTGGTCGGAAACCCGGATCGAGCTCTTCGCGCAGTCCACCGACACGCGGCCCGAGGAACTCAAGACCCAGGGCGTGCGACCGCGAGTGTGGTTCGGCGAGCGGTGGATCGGCTCGGTCGTCGACCTCTTCAAGGAGAACATCCGCTATTTCCCGTCCCTGCTGCCCGAGGTGTCCGACGAGGACCCGGTAGCCGAGTTGGCCGCCGGGCGCATCCCGCAGTTGCCCGAATTACGGCTGCACAACGGCACGGTGTACCGGTGGAACCGGCCCGTCTACGACGTCGTCAACGGGCGCCCCCATCTGCGGCTGGAGAACCGGGTGTTGCCGGCCGGGCCGACAGTCATTGACATGATGGCGAATTCAGCCTTCTTTTACGGCGCGCTGCGCAGCTTGGCCGCGGCGGATCAGCCGTTGTGGACCACGATGAGTTTCGGTGCGGCCCAAGCCAATTTCCTGCATGCGGCCCAGCACGGCATGGACACCCGGCTGCACTGGCCGGGCTTGGGCGACGTGACGGCGGAGCGGCTGGTGTTGGGCACGTTGCTGCCGATGGCGCACGAAGGACTGCGGCTATCCGGTGTCGACGCCGACGTGCGCGACCGCTTCCTCGGCGTCATCGAGGGCCGCGCCAAGACCGGCCGCAACGGCGCGCGCTGGCAAGTGTCCACCGTGCGAGCTTTGCAAGACGGCGGTATGACCCGGCCGCAGGCCCTGGCCGAGATGCTGCGGCGGTACTGCGAGCACATGCATGCCAACCAGCCGGTGCACACCTGGGGATAGCTTTGACCGCATGGCGGCCGGCGTTTGTTCACGGGAATATGCCACCGTTTGCCAGCGAGGTGTTTGCGTCCTACGACCGCGACGAAAAGGGCCGGACGAAGCTTCCCGCGTTCCTGCTGACGGCGCACCAGGCCGGCTGACACCGACGCGCGCCTGATGGCTAGGCGGTCGTCGCCGCGGTCGCGGCGATCAGCGCTTCGGCAAAGGTTTCCAGGTCCTCGGCCGTAGCGTCCACGTGCGGCGAGATCCGCAGCCGCGGACCGCTGAGCTCCAGCGGCGCCCGCACCACCCCGACGAACGTGGTCAGCATCCGCCGCTCGGCAAGCAACCACGCCCGCACGGCGGCGGGATCGACACCATCGCCCGGAGCCAGCGTGGTGGTCGCGCTCGGCTCCTCGACCTCTTCAACCACCGTCCAATCGGGCACGTCGCCCAGCACCGTGCGGGCGACGCCGCCCACCTCGGCCAGGTCGGCCCGCACGACCTGGGGACCGTAGGCCAGATGCTCCCCCAACGCCACCGAAAATCCCACTCGCGCAGCGACATTGGCTTCGCCGAACTCCAACACCTGCGCCACACTGAATGCCGACTCCGGCGGCGTGAGCCGCGGCTGCAGCCGCTCCATCAGCTCGGACCGCACCGCCAGGAAACCGACACCCCGGGGCCCGGCGATCCACTTGCGCGACGACGCATAGGTGACGTCCGCGCCCACGGCGCAATCCACCTGACCCAGCGCCTGGGCGGCGTCCACCACCAACGGCAACCCCAGCTCCCGGCAAAGCTGCGCCACCATCGGCAGCGGTTGCACGATGCCGCTGTGGCTGGCCACGGGGGTGAGATGGACCAGGTCGGGCGGGTCCTCGTCTAAGGCAAGCGCCGCGTCGTCGAGCGCCAACCTGCCGTCGTCGAGGGTCGGCAGCAGCTGACGGTCGAATCCGTGGACCCCGAACAGAGCCAGGTTGGGACCGTATTCACCGGGCAGACACGCAACCTTGCGGCCCCCCGCCCAGGCGCCCAGCAGCAGATCCAACGCGTTCAGCGAGCCGGTGGTGAACACCACCTCCGTGTCGCGCATGCCGCACAGCGCGGCGAACGCGGCGCGCCCGGCGTCGAGCACGGGGATGGCGGCTTCGGCCGCGACGTATCCGCCGACCTCGGCCTCGTTGCGCGCGTGCTGGGCGGCGGCATCGATCACCGCGAAGCTCTGGCGCGAGCAGGCCGCGCTGTCCAGGTGCAGCCCGGCGACCGGCGGACGCGCCGCTCTCCAGCGGTCAGCCAGCGATTCGCTCACTTAACGGCCAGCGAGAGCCCGAAGTCGCCGGCGCTGTCGGTCCACCACCGGATGCGACGCAGTCCGGCCTCGGCCAGTTCGGCGCTGACCCCGTCCGGGTGGAACTTGCAGGACACCTCGGTGAGCATCTCCTCGTCCGCCGCGAAGTCGACGGTCAGGTCCAAAGCGCCGACGCGCACCCGCTGCCGACGGTCGGACCGCAACCACATCTCGATGCGCTCCTCTTGGGCGTTCCAGCGCGCGACGTGCTGGTAGGCGTCGACGTCGAAATCGGCGTCGAGTTCGCGGTTGATCACCGCGAGGACGTTGCGGTTGAACCGGGCCGTCACCCCGGCGGCGTCGTCATACGCGCGCACCAGCCGACCGGTGTCCTTCACCAGATCGGTGCCCAGCAGCAGGCTGTCCCCCGGCTGCATCACCCCGGCCAGGGTGGCGAGGAACTCCGCGCGTGGCGTGGGCGTGAGGTTGCCGATCGTCGACCCGAGAAACACGAACAGCCGTCGCCCGCCGTCGGGAATCTCGGTCAGGTGTTCCTCGAAATCGCCGCAGACAGCGTTGATCTCGACACCCGGGTATTCGCGCTGGATGGCGGCCGCGGTCGCCGACAACATGCCCGCGTCCACGTCGAAGGGCACGAAGCCGCGCAGCGATCCGCGGTCACGCAGCGCGTCCAGTAACAGCCGGGTCTTCTCCGACGTCCCGGCGCCCAGTTCGACCAGGGTGTCGGCCTGGCTGGCGGACGCCACGTCGACCGACCGGGCACGCAGGATCTCCGCCTCGGCGCGGGTCGGGTAGTACTCCGGCAAGCGGGTGATCTGGTCAAACAGGTCACTGCCCGCCGAGTCGTAGAACCATTTGGGCGGCAACGACTTCGGCGTCTTCTGCAGACCGTCGGACACATCGCGGCGCAACGCGAGATACGCCGAGTCGGCGGCGAGGTGGTTGGACAACGACAGCGTCATCAAGGTCCTTTCGACAGCGGAGTCAACCTGACACCGGACATGGTGACTTCGACGAGGTGACGGTCCGGCACGTCCGCCCAGTCCGGGTCGTCGTCGTAGGGCTCGCTGGCCAGCACCACGCCGCCCTCGCGGCGCAAGATGGACAGCGTGTCTCCCCACACCGTCGCCAGTAGCCGAGATCCGTTGGCGGCCAGGATGTTAAGTCTGGCAAGCGGATCTGCGGCCCCGAATTCCACCACGGTCTGGCCCAGCGCATCCAGTCCACGCTCGAAGACGACGGCCGCGAGAATCGCACTGTCGCAGACTGATTCGGCCGACGAGCGGACCGGCAATACGGTGCGGTCGACGACTCCGTTGTGCGACAACAGCCAACGGCCGTCGGTGAACGGCGCCGTCGCGCTCGGCTCGATCGGCATGCCGACGGTCGCCGAGCGCACCGCGGCCACCACGCAGTGGCTGCGCAGCGCCGGCGCCACCGAGTCGAACGACACGTCGCCCCACAACGGCGCCGCGCTGCGCCAGCGTCGCGGCACCGGGCCGTCAAAAAACCCGACACCCCAACCGTCGGCGTTCATCAGGCCGTGCTTTTGCCGGCGCGGGGCATACGACTGCACCCGAAGACCTTGCGGCGGGTCCAGCACCAGTGCGGAGACCGTGACCTCCTCGCCCAGCCAGCCCAGATGACGGCACATCAGGCGTCCCATGCCAAGCGGACACCAGAGAAGATCTGACGACGGTACGGGTGATCCCAGTTGCGGAAGCTGGGCCGCAGGATGGCCGACTCCACCGCCCAGGAGCCACCGCGCAGCACCCGGTAGTCCCCGTCGAAGAACGGCTGCGAGTAACGCTCGTAGATCATCGGGACGAAGCCCGGCCAGGGCTGCAGCGGCGAGCTGGTCCACTCCCAGACATCGCCGAGCAGCTGCTCGACGCCGTAGGCCGAGGCGCCGGCGGGGTAACCGCCGACGGGCGCCGGACGCAACGCGGCGCCGCCCAAATTGGCGCGGGCGGGCGAGGGGGCGTCGGTTCCCCACGGATAGCGACGACGGGCGTTCGTCGCCGGATCCCACGCGCAGGCCTTCTCCCACTCCACCTCGGTGGGCAGCCGGGCACCGGCCCAGGCCGCGTACGCCTCGGCCTCGAAGTAGCTGATGTGCTGCACGGGCTCGTCGGCGGGAATGTCCTCGACGTTGCCGAACCGGGTTCGGGTACGCCCGTCGGAGCCCCAGAACTGCGGCGCGGTCAGACCCGTGCCGGTGCGATGCTGCCAGCCGCGATCCGACCACCACCGCGGCTCGGTGTAGCCGCCGTCGTCGATGAAGTGTCGCCATTCGCCGTTGGTGACCGGAACCCGGCCGATCCGGAACGCCGGCAAGCCGACGACGTGGGCGGGACGTTCGTTGTCCAACGAGTACGGTTCGCTCGCGGCGTCCACGCCCAGCACAAACGGGCCGCCCGGGATCAGCACCGACGTCCCCGCCAGTTCCGGGCGACCCGGGGGCACGGCGGCGGTGTCGGCCAGCAACGGCGCGCCGGCGCGCAGGTTCAACGCCTGCAGCATGGTCTCGTCGTGCTGGTTCTCGTGGCTGACCACCAGCCCGAACACGAAGTCGCCGCCCGGCTCGTCCGGCAGGGCGTCCAGCGCGTCCAGCGCGGCGGAACGGACCGTGCGGCAATACGACCGGGCCTCTGCCGGGGACAGCAATGGCAGGTCGACCCGGCTGGCGCGGGAGTGTTCGAACGCGTCGTAGAGGCCCTCGACGGCCGGCGGCAGCATCCCGGGCCGATTCGGGTCGCCGCCGCGCAGCAGCCACAGCTCTTCCTGCTGACCGATATGCGCCAGATCCCACACCAGCGGGCTCATCAGCGGGTCGTATTGGCGACAGAGCTCGGCATCGTCGAAATCGACCAACTGCAACGTCCGCGTCCGCGCCCGCTCCAGGTCGTCGGCAAGCCTTTCTCGGCATAAGGATCGCAAGCGCGGCGCAGCCGGGCGCAGCGGATCGGAATCATCGGCGAAAGTCACAGCCCACCTTGTGCCAGCTGTGTCACGGTAGGCGCGATCCCGTGGGCTATCACCTCGTCGGCGAAGTCGTCGGCCGGACAACGGCCTTGCTCGACGTTGCGCACCAGGCGGTCCATCGCGTCGGTGAGCTGCGGCGGCGCCTTCGCGGCAGCGACAGCCACGCACCGGTTGGCCGCCTCGTACAGCCGGTGATCACGCAGACCGAGCCGGGCGGCCTTGTCCCAGGCGGTGGCCACCGGTTCGACGGCTTCGGCCGCGATGTCGGCGGCCACCGGGTCGTCGAGCAGGGCCACCAGAGTGAAGACCAGCGCGGGCCAGAAGGCGTCCGGCACGCTGTCGAGGTAGCGGATTTCCAGCCACTGCCGCGGGCGCACCGGGGGGAACAGCGTGGTCAGGTGGTATTCCAGGTCGGCGATCGTCGGCCGGCGATCGCCGAGCATCACCGAGCCGTCCACCCAGTCCGTGAACGGCACGTAGTGCGTGACCGCGGTGAGGTCCACGCCGTCGGGGTCGTGCACCAGCATCACCGGCGCCTTCAGCGCGTATCGCGCCCAATCGGTGCCCGGCTCGTCGCCGCTGGCACCCAGGATGGGTCCGCAGCGCGCGGAATCCATCTGGCCCCACACCCGCTGCCGGGTGGAGACCCAACCGGAGAACTCGCCGCCCAGCATCGGCGAGTTGGCGGCGATCGCGATCATCGTTGGTCCCAGGGCATGCGCCAAGCGCACCCGCGCGGCCCACCCGGCCTGTGGCCCGGCGTCCAGATTGACCTGGATCGAGGCGGTCGACGTCATCATCGCCGCGCCGGCCTCCCCGGAGTGGCTGGCGGCGAAGAACTGCTCCATGGCGCGGTAGCGCGCGCCCGGGTTGATGCGCTTCGGCGGCCGCAGCGGGTCGGCGCCCAGGAAGACCAGCCCAAGCCCGGCGTCGGCGAAGGCCGACCGCAGCACCGCCTGATCGCGGTGCATCTCGTCGATGGCCGACACCGCACCCTCGGCGGGTGGACCGGACAGTTCGACAGCACCACCGGGCTCCACGGTGACCGCGCTGCGGCCCGGCAGTGGCGGCAGCAGCTTGAGGACCGCGGTGATTTCCTCCCAGCTCGGCCTGCGGTGCGGGTCAGCCGGGTCGTAGCAGTGTGCCTCCACTTCCAGACCGACGCAGCCCAAGGGGCCGTCGACCAGGCAGGTATCGGAGAGGTACTGAGCGACGGTCGAGGAGTTGGCCATCTCGGCTTCGCCCGCGGCGGTGATGGCGGCGAACGTCATATCACGATCCCTCCGGGCCCGAGTTGTCCAACATGCCTCAACTCTTCATCTTGCAGACGGCACCGACATATTCCCGTTCTCGCTGGTAAAGGCCGCACGGCGTACACGAATACCCAAATTCACCCGCACTACTGACCCAACGCGTTCTGCATCGCCCCGGCCAGGACGCTGACCGCGGGACCGGCGTTGCCAGATTGGCAGACCTTGGCCTGCAGCAACACGTTTTCGCGCAGCCGGGTTTGAACGAAGCATCGGCGGTCGGTGCCCGCTTCCTGCTTGGTCCAGTTCTCGTCGCTACCGGTGGCCGGTCCTCCCGCGAACGACCAGACCTGCGTGATCCCGTTGTCCAGGTGCATCGCGGTGGTTTGTCCCGAGCAGCCCACGGTGCGGTCGACGACCCGGTGGAAGGCCCGCGCCGCGGCGTCGTTGCTGGCGAATACTCCGACCGCCTGCTTGACGTAGTGGGTTTGGTCGCTGGCCGAGGTCTGAGTGATGGCTCCGTTGAACGACGCCAGGTCGGGGTCGCTGTACACCTCGGACAACCCGATGTCGGCCCAGTTGTTGCAGACCGGCAAATCGACCGAAAACTCCTGCGACGGCTGGGTGAACACCGCCTCCCACCCCATCGGCGCGCCGACAATGTTGCCGACCGATCCCTTGCCGAGGACCGCGTAGGACACCACGCCGGGTTCCGACGGGTGTGCGTGCGCGACGGGGACTGCTCCTGCGATTGCCAGACCGAGCGTCACCGTCGCCACGGCGACTCGCACGGGCTAAGCCCCCTATACCCGGGCCGAAACTTCGACGTCGATGTTGCCCCGGGTGGCCTTGGAGTAGGGGCACACCTGGTGGGCCTGGTGGACCAGGTCGTCGGCGGCGCTTTGGTCCAGGCCCGGCAGGTAGCCGACGATCGTGCCGGTGAGCCCGAACCCGCCCTCGGAATCCTTGCCGAACCCGACCTCGACGGTCACGTCGGTGGCGTCGTCCAGATTGAGCTTCGCCCTGCCGGCCACCAGCCGCAGCGCACCCAGGAAGCACGCGGCGTAACCGGCCGAGAACAGCTGTTCGGGGTTGGTGCCCTCACCATTGCCGCCCATGGCTTTGGGCGGACGGGTCTCCATGTCAATGCGGCCGTCGTCCGACTTCACATGGCCGTCGCGGCCGCCGCCGGTCGCCGTGGATGCAGTGGTGTAAACGACTTCAATTGTCATAAAGCTCGATCATGCCAGGTGCCACGAACGAGGCCTAACCCGAATTCGCCCGAACGCCTTCCTCGACCTTTTTGCCGAGATCGGGGTCGACGTTGCGCCAGTATTCGAACACCCGCGACAGCACCGGCTCTTTGACACCTTTGGAGACGTGTCCAATGATGTTGTGCGCCAATCGGTCCCGGGCATCGTCGTCGAGAACCTCGCGGACCATGGTACCGGCCTGTCCCCAGTCGTCGTCGTCGGGACGCAATGTGTAGGCCGCACGGACCATGTCACCGTCGGCCATCCAGCGCACCTCGGCGGCACGCGCCGGGTCGGCCTGCGGGCCGCCATAGGAGTTGGGCGCATACACCGGATCGGACACGTTGTGCATCCGCATCGCGCCGTCTTTGGAGTAGCTGTTCACCTCCACGTGCGGCGAATTGACCGGGATGTGCTTGTAATTGGTCCCCAGCCGGGCCCGGTGCGCGTCGGCGTAGGAGAAGCCGCGCGCCAGCAACATCTTGTCCGGACTCAAGCCGGTGCCGGGCACCAGGTTGTTGGGTTCGAAGGCGGCCTGCTCCATTTCGGTGTGGTAGTCGGTGACATTGCGGTCCAGCGTCATCTTGCCGACGTCGATCAGCGGGTAGTCGCTGTGCGGCCACACCTTGGTCAGATCGAACGGGTTGAACCGGTAGGTCTTGGCCTCCTCGAACGGCATGATCTGCATCTTGAGCGTCCAACTCGGGAAGTCGCCGCCCTCGATCGCCTCGTAGAGGTCGCGCTGGTGGTAATCCCCGTCCTCACCGGCCAGCCGGTCGGCGTCCTCCTGGGTCAGGAAATCGATGCCCTGATCGGTGATGAAGTGGTACTTCACCCAGAAGATCTCGCCGGCAGCGTTGATCCAGCTGTAGGTGTGGCTGCTGTAGCCGTTCATGTGCCGCCAGTTCTTCGGAATCCCGCGGTCGCCCATCAGCCAGGTGACCTGGTGCGCCGACTCCGGCGAAAGGCTCCAGAAGTCCCACTGCATGTTGTGGTCGCGCAGGTTGGTTGCCTGCATTCGCTTCTGGGACCGGATGAAGTGCTGGAACTTCAGCGGATCGCGCATGAAGAAGACCGGCGTGTTGTTGCCGACCATGTCGAAGTTGCCCTCCGACGTGTAGAACTTCAGCGCGAAGCCGCGCGGGTCCCGCCAGGTGTCTGGGCTGCCCCGCTCGCCGGCGACGGTGGAGAACCTGACCAGCATGTCGGTCTTGGTGCCCGGCTGGAACACCGCGGCCCGGGTGTACTTGCTGACGTCGTTGGTCACCTCGAAGTGGCCGAAGGCGCCGCCACCTTTCGCGTGCGGCTGACGCTCCGGGATGCGTTCCCGGTTGAACATGGCCATCTGCTCGATCAGGTAGTGGTCCTGGAGCAGGATCGGGCCGTCGGGGCCGACAGTCAACGACTGGTCGTCACTGGGCGCGGCAATTCCGGCATCGGTGGTGGTGAAGCGTTCCGCCATCTCGCTATCTCCTCTTTTGTGGTGGATCCTTTTGGTGGCTAGTGGTCTGAGCGCACCAAAACCGCAGGGCTGCATGGCCGTTGCGAACAACCGCATGCGGCCATCGAGCACACGGGTACCCGCGCGGTCGAAATTTGAATCGGCATCAAGCGCTTTCAGCGCGCGACACAAAGGTCACGTAACCCAGTATCCGCCGCCTCTGGAACCGGTCAACAAAACTAAGACGGGCTACCTACTAGGTGGTGGGGCAGCGGGCGTCGGCGACTGAGCGGGGCCACCCGGACCACCGGGAGGGCCACCGGGCGCGCCAGGTCCGGGGGGACCCCACTGCTGCCAAGGTCCGTAACCACCGGGGCCCGGAGGCCCCCAGGGCCGGTACATGCCGTGGTGATGACGTGGATGGCAGTAATGATGCGACCCGAAAATGACTGCGCCAGTGAAGAATACGACCGAGAGGATGAAAAGGACCCCGGCGACGATCACTACCCATGCCGCGGCCGTATAAAGCCGGGGCGGCTTTTCCCGCTGCGGTGGCGCGGGCGGCGGTGGCGGAGCGGCGGCGACCGCACTCGGCGGGGTCGACGGTTCAGGTGTTTCGCTCATACTTTGCATACTCCCCCGGACCAGCAAACACCGAAACAGCTCACGCCAAGAAATTTGCTGTGAATTTGGCTGCCGGATATGACAGGCAGCCCGGCGCTGGTGAGCGCCGGGCTGCTGGTGGGGGGGTTTACGGCCCGCTGGGATCCCCTCAAATCCCGCGAGCACGTCACCTGGTGGACTTTTCGGGTTCCTTAACGCGAAGGAGACGGAACGACGGACGACGGAATCTGGCTGGGTCCGCCGGGTCCCGCGGGCGGAGCTACGCTCGGCTGGCCGCCGCCTCCGCCCGGGCCGAACTGACCACCCGGACCCCCCGGGCCGTGCTTATGCCACATCATCGCGTGGTGCTTGTGGTGACCGTGATGGCCACCGTGATGACCGGACGTCTTGCCGAGCATGAAGCCGGTGAAGAAGATGACGGCGATGATGAAGACGACGCCGGCGACAATGGCGACCCACGCAGCGGCCAAAAAGGCTTTGGGGGTCTTGTGGACGACGGGCTCTACTTCGCGTTCGCGGGTGGCTGTTGCGGTTGACGACCGCACAGTGGGGCTGTCAGGTGTTTCACTCATGAGACGAATGATGCCTGGGTAAACAGTAGTGACGGCTATGCACAACTTATGTAGCAGCTATGAGCCTGAAACCCCGTCTTACCTGGCAATACCGTCGCTTGCCGGCGCCGCCGGCACACCCCGAACCTGGTCCGTGCCGGTATCGTTTCACTGCTGTTCAACGGGCTCGACCCGGGGAGGTGGCACGTGATCGAAGTGCAATACCTCGGCGCCGACGATTGGCGGTTGTGGCGCCAGTTGCGCTTAGAGGCGCTAACGGAGTCTCCCGCGGCGTTCGGCGAGACGCTCGCGCGCTGGACCGGCACCGGCGATACAGAAGAGCGTTGGCGCGCCCGCTTTTCCAGCGTGCCGCTAAATGTCGTGCTCCGACTCGACGGCGTTCCCGCAGGGATGGTCGGAGCCTGGGTCGGCGCCGACGACATCGTGGAGCTCATTTCGATGTGGGTTGCGCCTTTTGCTCGCGGTAGCGGGGTCGCTGACGCCGCGGTGCGGGCCGTCCTGAGCTGGGCAGATCCGCGAGAGGTGGTGCTGTCGGTGAAAGTCGACAACGCGGCGGCGACGGCGCTCTACCAGCGTCACGGATTCGTCGACGCGGGTCCCTCGCCGGCATACGCCGACGAAAGGCTCATGCGTCGCCGAGGCGGGTGAGGAGTCGAGCTGATTATGTGCGCGTCGAGGATGTCCACCCGGTGGCCCCCGTAATCGCAGGATAGCCCGCTCCACTGTCGCCCCAAGAATTTCCTGAGGTCGCTGCGCGAGCCTTGCCGGTGCCGGCGCACGGCGGTACGGTTTTGGGGCCGTTGACATTTCGGGAGGCTTTTCCAGTGCCTTAGCACCTCAGACACACCTGGCAACCACGTCTCGCGGGAGACGTGTGTCGAAAGCCAGGAGGAGTCTGAGATGGAAATTGGCAGGTTAAAGTTCGCGCTGGCCCTCGTCGAGGGTCGGCTTCACAAAGCCGTTGGGGACAAGCGGTGCGGATGCGGCCAGTGCGCTCACTGGGTGACCGTGGCCGCGCAGCGCGCCGGCATCGCGTGCGACGAGCTGGAGGCCGCGCTGGCTCCAGTCGCCAAGCCGCAGCGGCGGCGGCAGCGCCGGCCACGCCCGATGGGCGTGCAGGTCTGCGACTCCGCCACGATTCGGGTGCGGGGGCGCGATGTGGACCCGCGCGAGGGTCTGGCGATTCTGCTTGCCCGGCTACATGATTCGGGCTGAGGCCCGGGTTACTGGTTGTATTCGCGGTGGATCGACTCCATCGCCGCAAGCCGCCGGACGAGCAGCGCGATCTCAGCGTCGTCGTCCGGGGGTTTCAGCGCGGCAAGACGCGCTTGGGTACGGGCAATCTCGCCCGCCAACCGTTCCCGCGCTTCGACTTTGGTCAGCAGATCCTGGTCGGCCCAATCGTCGACACCGGGCCGGTCCATCAGGCTGCCCGCGGGAAGTTGTAGAACTCGCGGGCATTGAGTTCGACCATGCGGTGCACCTCGTCGTCGGGTAGTGGGTCAGTTTGATCTTCGTTGATCGGTGACGGTCTTTCTCGTTTGCGTGATCGCCCAGATTGCAGCCAGGACAGGAACAACGACGTAAGGTCCGTTCAGCAGGTAGAACATCGTCCAGTTCAACGGGGGCACATCTCCGGTCGCGTCTGTGACCATATAGATCCCGGTGCTGGTGGTCACCATCCCGGCGAGGGGTAACAGCACGTACAGGAGCCATGGCT
>NZ_DATJYB010000598.1:0-4495 GCF_035499775.1 Mycobacterium sp.
TGTGACCACCGCAGGAGCTCGCCGAATTCGCCGGCGTCGAACCAGTTGGTGAACGGGATAAATGCCAACCCGATGGTCAGGTTGGGGTCGCCGATCGACTCGAGCAGCGCCATCTGTTCGGATGCCACCCGCGAGCCCTCGCGCGAACGGCCGGTGTTGATCAGCTCGATTTCCAGCCCGCTCATGGCGATGGCCAGTGAGACCTTGTCCCCGGCCGCAATGCACAATTCCCGTAGCTCCGCGTAGCGGCCCGCGCTTTCCTGGATTGCTTGCCAGTCGGTGACGCACAGCATGGTGCGGGGAGCGATGCGCATCGACAATTGGTCGGGGTCGTCGGCAGGCAGGGCGTCGGCGATGCGGCGGGCGCGCTCCCAGCTGAGCCGGGCGGCGCCGACGTCGCGGTTGGTTGACCACGTGGCGGCGCGCATGCGCCAGCCATACGCGGCGTGCGGTTCGCCCGCTGCTTCGAGGTGTTCGGCGATCAGCGCGGCGTTCTCGTCCACCGAGTCGGGCGCACGCTCTTGGATGGCAGTGGCCAGGCGCCGATGCCATTGGGCGCGATCGGATTTCAGCTGCGATTCGTAGGCCACCGCACGGATCAGCGGGTGGCAGAAGGCGAACTCGGCGCTCGGGGTGAACCGCACCTGATCGAGCAGCTCCGCGTCCAGTAACTCGTCGAATCCAGGATCGATCTCCAGTGCCGCGAGCAGGTCGGCTCCGAAGCGGGCTCCGATAACCGACGCGGCGTTCAACGTTCGCTTGGCCGGCGTGCTCAGGCGGTCGATGCGTGCGGCGATGGCCGCCTGCACCGTGGCCGGCACGCTGACGTCAGCCACGTTCGAGTCGCAAACGTAGTCACCATGCGCACCGGCCAGCACGCCGCGCTGCGCCAACTCGCGCACCATCTCCTCGGCGAAAAACGGGTTCCCCGCGGCCCGCTCGGCGATGACCGCCGCCAGCTCGCCGACCGAGGGATCCGAACCCAGCAGCTCGCCAATCATCGTCGCGGTGTCCGAATCACCGAGTGCGGCAAGCGCTATCGACTGGGCGCCATGCAGCCGAGTCAGCGAACCGTGGTACTCGGGGCGGGCGGTGATCAGCACCATCAGCTTGGTCTGCGGGATCACCGCGAGGAAATCCGCCAGCATCGACTCGCTGACCGCATCGATCCAGTGCACATCCTCGATGACGTAGAGCGCCGGTGCGGTGCGCGCCAGCGACACCGTGTTGATCAGCGCGGTCAATCGCCGCCGCCGCGCGTCGGGGTCGATCTGGGGCGGCGAAACCTCGGGGTCGGCGATGCCGAGCAAATCGTCAAGCAGCAGTAGATCCTGCGGATCGGCATCGGAAGGCACGGCGGCGCGCAACCGCACGCGCGCGGCGTGGCCGTCGAGATCACCCACCCCGCCGCCGGCCCGCAGCACCCGGGTGACCACCTGGAACGGAACGTCGCTGGCGTGCGATTCGCAAAAGGCCCAAAACACCTCGAGCCCGCGACCGGAGGCTAGCGCCGCGGCCTCCCGGGCCATGCGGCTTTTGCCGATGCCCGGCGGTCCCATCACCGTCACGACCCCACCGCGGCCCGCGATCGCGCGGTCCACCATGGCGTCCAGCGCCGCGATCTCCCAGTGCCGACCGACCAGGCTCGGCTCGGCGCGCTCGACCACCCCTTGCCGCGGCTGGATCGCGACCAGCCGGCGCGCGCAGACCGGTCCGTCGGCCCCTTTGATGCGCACCCATTCCGGTTCGGACAGCGCCACGGTGTGCTCGACCAGCCGAGCGGTCGACTCCGACACCATCACCCCGCCCGGGGGAGCTGCGGATTCCATGCGCTGGGCAAACCCGACCGTTTCGCCGATCGCGGCGTATCCCAGTGCGCCCGAACCGATTTCACCGGCGATCACCTGGCCCGAGTTCAGGCCCACCCGCAACCGCAGTGCCACGTCGTCGCGTTGCTGCACCTCGGCCGCCAGTCGGCTGACTTCCTGCTGGATGGCCAGCGCGGCCAAACAGGCGCGAAAGGCGTGGTCCTCCAACGCAACCGGGGCGCCGAACAGCGCCATCACGCCATCGCCGTTGTAGTCCACGGTCCCGCCGTAGCGCTGCACCACCGCCGCCGACCGCTCCACCAGGTCGGTCATGATTTCGCGCAACCGCTCGATGTCCACCGAGGCCGCGATGTCCATCGACCCCACCACATCGGCGAACAGCACCGTCACCTGCTTGTATTGCGCTGTCTCATCGGAGACCCTTGTCGGGGCACCGCACCCGCCGCAGAACTTGGCGTTCTCCCACAGCTCAGTGCCACATGACCCGCACGCCGTCATCGGAGGACCCCACCTGCGACCATCGCCTCGGCCCAGGCGATATGTCCTTCGAAGCCAAGCGATTCCGCCATCATTTGATAGCGATTCGCGAAGTCGAGGTAAGCGACGTCGTCGCCGCCCGCCCTCGCCAGCAGCGCGCGCAGACGCAGCAGCGTGATCACGAGCACCGGGGAATCCTGTTCCCGCAGATTTGCCAACCGGTCGATCGCGTCTTGGGCTTCGGTCAGATCGCCCTCGGCGCCACGCTCCAGCAGCGTCACCACCAGAACGCCTGTGCCCCAAACGCTGTACTCGAGCCGTCCTGCCTGGTGCAGCTCGTCGACGGCTTGCCGCATTACCGGAATGGCCGCATCGCGGTCGCCGCGCCTGGCCCTCTCACGCGCGGCCCACAACTCGACGACCGGGCTCATTTGAAGGGCAATCTGCTTGCGCAGGAATATCTCACGGGCCTGCATCATCAGCTCCAGCCCGCGCTGACGGTCGGCCGTAGCGTCCCGATTCAGCAGGACGACGCCCAACGTGTACTTGGCGAACATCAGTGCCCTGTTGTTGCCGGTCCTCTCGGCGGTCTGCAACGCCTCTTCGACCGTGCGCAGCACGGTGTCATCGGCCCGCAGCACCCCGTAGGGTATCGCGTTGACGCCGTAGCTCCAGATGACGACACCGCCGAGGGTTTCAGGGGTGCTGTGTCGGGCCATCGCGACGGCGTCGTGGAGGTCTTGGCGCCACCCGGGACGGCCCAGCCACCACCGAGCAGTGCTGCGCCATCCCAACGCAATGGCCAGCGGTGATCCAAAACCGAAGCCGGCGCCTTTGGCGGGGTCACCTGCGGCCAGGTCGATGACGGTTTGCGACCACCGCAAGATCTCGCCGAATTCGCCGGCGTCCGACCATGTGGCGAACGATGTGTGCGCCAACCCGATGGTCAGGGTGGGATCGCCGATCGACTCCAGCAGCGCCATCTGCTCGGATGCCAGCCGCGAGCCCTCACGCGAATTCGCGGCGTAGAGGAGGGCGGCTAGTGGCCCGGACATGCCGATGGCCAGCGAGACGTTGTCCCCGGCCGCGCTGCACAACTCCCGCAGCTCCTCAAAGTGGCCTCGGTTTTCCTGGATTGTCCGGTCGTACCAGTCGGAGGTACACAGCATGGTGCGCGGGGCGATGCGCGACGCCAATTTGTCGGGGTCGTCGTCGGGCAGCGCGTCGGCGACGCGCCGTGCCCGCTCCCAATTGAGCCGCGCGGCGCCGAAGTCGCGGTGGGTTGACCACGCGGCGGCGCGCATGTGCCAGCCGTAGGCCGCGTGCAGTTCGCCCGCTGCTTCGAGGTGTTCGGCGATCAGCGTCGCGTTCTCCTCCACTGATCCCGGGGCACGCTCTTGGATCGCGGTGGCCAGGCGCCGGTGCCATTGGGCGCGATCGGATTTCAGCTGCGACTCGTAGGCCACCGCGCCGATCAACGGGTGACGGAAGGCGTACTCGGCGCTGGGGGTGAACCGCACCTGATCGATCAGCTCCGCGCCCAGCAGCTCGTCGACCACCGGATCGATCCCCAGCGCGGCCAGCAGCCCGGGCCCGAAGCGGGCCCCGATCACTGACGCCGCGTTCAACGTTCGCTTAGCCGGGGCGGTCAGCCGGTCGATGCGGGCCTCGATGGCCGCCTGTACCGTGGCCGGCACGCTCACCTCGGCGACATCCTTCCGGCAGACGTAGCTACCGTGCTGACCGTTTAGCACGCCGCGCTGCACCAACTCGCGCACCATCTCCTCGGCGAAAAACGGGTTCCCCGCGGCCCGCTCGGCGATGATCGTCGCGAGCTCGCTGACCGAGGGATCGGTACCCAGCAGCTCACCTAACAGGGTGGCGGTGTCTGAATCACCCAGTGCGGCAAGGGCTATCGTCTGAGCGCTGGGTGCGCGCGTCAGTGCGCCCTGGTATTCGGGGCGGGCGGTGATCAGCACCATCACCCTGGTCTGGGGGATCACCGCGAGGAAGTCGGCCAGCATCGACTCGCTCACCGCATCGATCCAATGCGCGTCCTCGATCACGTAGAGCGCCGGTCGGGTGCGTGCCAGCGATGCGGTGTTGATCAGTGCGGTCAGCCGGCGCCGCCGCGCGTCGGGGTTGATTTGGGGGAGCGGTACCTCGGGGTCGGCCATGCCGAGCAGATC
>NZ_DATJYB010000599.1:0-12682 GCF_035499775.1 Mycobacterium sp.
ATGGTGGCGACCCGCCGCGCCCGGCTTCGCCGCGCTCGCGATCGCCACGGGTCTGATGGTGGCGACCCGCCGCGCCCGGCTTCGCCGCGCTCGCGATCGCCACGAAGTCTGATGGTGGCGACCCGCCGCGCCCGGCTTCGCCGCGCTCGCGATCGCCACGATTTCTGCTGCCAGCCCACGTTCTGGCACAATTGGCGGCTGTCCGCCGCGCGATTACGGCCGCGCGATGGTCATACACGCGAGGCAAAACCGGATCCGGGCATCCCCGCCCAGGTCGCTGAATTGCAGCGTGACACCCACAGGAGAATTCGCTTAACCATGTCTGTGAAGATCAAGCTCACTCGGCTTGGCAAGATCCGCAATCCCCAGTACCGCATCGCGGTCGCCGATGCGCGCACCCGCCGCGACGGCCGCTCGATCGAGGTCATCGGCCGGTACCACCCCAAGGAAGATCCCAGCCTCATCGAGATCAACTCCGAGCGCGCCCAGTACTGGCTGTCCGTCGGAGCCCAGCCCACCGAGCCCGTCCTCAAGCTGCTGAAGATCACCGGCGACTGGCAGAAGTTCAAGGGTCTGCCCGGCGCCGAGGGCACGCTGCAGGTCAAGCCTGAAAAGCCGAGCAAGCTCGAGCTGTTCAACGCCGCGCTGGCCGCCGCCGACGGCGGTCCCACCTCCGAGGCCGCGAAGCCGAAGAAGAAGGCCCCGGCCAAGAAAGCCGCCGCCAAGGCCGAGCCGGAGGCCGAGACCGCCGCGCCCGAGGCTGAGAACACCCCGACGCCCGCAGAGGACGCCGCGCCGGCCGAGCCGACTACCGAAAGCTGACCGCGGCAATGAGTACCGTCGTCGTCGACGCAGTCGAGCATCTGGTCCGGGGGATCGTCGACAACCCCAACGATGTCCGGGTGGACATGGTGACCAGCCGGCGTGGGCGCACCGTCGAAGTCCACGTTCATCCCGACGACCTGGGCAAGGTGATCGGTCGCGGCGGACGTACCGCGACCGCGTTGCGCACGCTGGTCGCCGGCATCGGTGGCCGTGGCATCCGCGTCGACGTGGTGGACACCGACCAGTAGCGGGAGCCCTGCTCGTGGAGCTGGTAGTCGGGCGGGTGGTCAAGGCGCACGGCGTCACCGGCGAATTGGTCGTCGAGGTCCGCACCGACGACCCCGCCGCGCGATTTGCCCCTGGTAATACGTTGCGCGCCAAGGCATCCCGTGATCGCGGCGGTCAGGAACGCAGCGTCGTCGTCGAGGGCGCGCGTGAGCACGGCACGCGCCTGCTGGTGCGCCTGGCCGGAGTGACCGACCGCGACGCCGCCGACGCGCTGCGCGGCAGCCTGTTCGTCATCGACTCCGATGACCTGCCGCCCATCGACGAGCCGGACACCTACTACGACCACCAGCTGGAAGGCCTGCGGGTCCGGACGACGACGGGACAGGATCTCGGCGTCGTCGCCGAGGTGCTGCACACCGCCGCCGGCGAGTTGCTGGCGGTCCGGGGCGACGCCGGAGAACTGTTGGTGCCGTTCGTCGGCGCGATCGTCACGTCGGTGTCGCTGGACGACGGCACCCTGGAGATCGATCCGCCGGAGGGCCTGCTGGATCTGGGTAGCGGGCCGTGAAGATCGACGTCGTCACGATCTTCCCGACCTACCTGGAGCCGCTGCGATTGTCGTTGCCGGGCAAGGCGATTGACACCGGCCTGGTCGATCTGACGGTGCACGACCTGCGGCGGTGGACCCATGACGTGCACCACTCGGTCGACGACGCGCCCTACGGTGGGGGTCCGGGAATGGTGATGAAGGCGCCGGTGTGGGGTGCGGCGCTGGACGAGATCTGTTCCGACCAGACGCTGCTGATCGTTCCGACCCCCGCCGGTTCGCTGTTCAACCAGACCACCGCGCATCGCTGGAGCGCCGAGGCGCACCTGGTGTTCGGCTGCGGCCGCTACGAGGGCATCGACCAGCGGGTCGTTGAAGATGCCTCTCGGCGAATGCGGGTCGAGGAGGTCTCGATCGGCGACTACGTGTTGCCGGGTGGCGAGTCGGCGGCCGTGGTGATGATCGAGGCGGTGCTGCGACTGCTGGCCGGCGTTCTGGGCAATCCCGCGTCGCTGCGCGACGATTCACATTCACCGGAACTGGACCGGCTGCTGGAGGGGCCGAGCTATACCCGGCCGCCGAGTTGGCGTGGCCTGGACGTCCCGGCCGTGCTGCTCTCCGGTGATCATGCGCGGATCGCCGCCTGGCGTCGAGAGGTGTCGCTGCAGCGCACTCGCGAACGCCGGCCTGAACTCCTGGACTAGATCAGATCCGGCCGGTGGGGAACATCGTCTTGACGGCCTGGGTGATCGTCTGTCGCGCGGTGGCGTCATCGGTGGTCTGCAGCGATTCGACCACCATGATGTAGCGCCGGTCCGAGCCGATCACGCCGGTCGACAGATGCATCCAGTCGCTACCGATGCAGCACATCCAGCCCTGTTTGACCGCCACCGGCTCGGCGTACAGGCCTTCGGGGATGCCGAACCGCTGCGGGTAGCCGTCGATTCCGGTGGGGGTGGACTGGGCCAGATCGTTGATGATGACCCGGGCCCGTTCCGGCGGCAGCCCGCCTGACCCGTCGAGCAGCATCTCGTAGTAATGGATCAAGTCCGCCGCGGTGCTGACCGTGTTCCACCAGCGGCCATCGCCGGGCGGCCCGGTGGCCGCGAGTCCATACCGGGTCGCGATCTGGGTGACGATGCCGTCCGCGCCGTTCTGATCCCAGAATCTCTCGGCGGCGTCGTCGTCAGAGGACCGCAGCATGACGTCCAGCGCCTGGCGGTCCTCCGGGGACAGGGGCTTGCCCGACGAATCCTGCAGCAGCAGTTCGTCGGCGATGAACAGCTTGGCCACCGACGCGATGCCGTCGATCGGGGCGTTGCCGTTGGACACGAGTTGATGGGTGGCGCGATCGAGAATGGCCACCGACAAGGTGGCGCCGGCGCCGGCGGCTTCCTCGGTCGCGTGCTGGACGCGTGCCTGCAATCCGTCGAACCCGGCGGCAGGCAGTGTGTCCGCCGGCAGGGGCTGCGTGATGACCTGCAGCAGCAGGTCGGCCCCCTGCGGCGCGGGCGGCAGATTCCGGCCGGGTGCACCGGAGCGCAGGGTGTTCGGTGTCTTTGCCTGTACCTTGGGCTCGCACCCTCCGACAACCACCAACGCCACCGCCGCCGCAGCGGTGAGTAGCATCAGCGGCCGGGTTCCCATGCTTCTCCCTATGGCGTCCAGCAGACGTATATACGAGGCGGCCGCACCGCCATCTGCCCGGGCATCACGCTGAGGTTCGGGTTCGACTGGCGCGGTGTGGCCCCAGTCATATGTACCATTCACCAGCGCCTTTCGCCGGTCACGAACCGCGAGGATTTCCTGTGATTTTCACTGCATGCTCCGGTCTGGCACAATTGGCGGGTTGTCTCCAGCGGTTGTAGGCCGGCCAGGGCCCCGTGACCTGGGCGAGCCGCCCGCTGCGAGATACGCCTCAGAAGCCCGAAACCCATCGGCTTGGTGACCGCCTCACGCCCGCGTGCGGGCGGGCGGTCGTGAACTGGTCACCAAGCCGCGACCTTCAAGGAAGTGCCTTCAGATGAACAGGCTGGACTTCGTCGACCAGGCGTCGCTACGCGACGACATCCCGGCCTTCAGCCCGGGCGACACCATCAATGTGCACGTCAAGGTCATCGAGGGCGCCAAGGAGCGTATCCAGGTGTTCAAGGGCGTGGTGATTCGGCGCCAGGGCGGCGGGATCCGCGAGACCTTCACGGTGCGCAAGGAGAGCTACGGCGTGGGTGTCGAGCGGACCTTTCCGGTGCATTCGCCGACTATCGACCACATCGAGGTCGTGACCCGTGGTGATGTCCGCCGCGCGAAGCTGTACTACCTGCGTGAGCTTCGCGGTAAGAAGGCCAAGATCAAGGAGAAGCGCTGAGGCGGCTTCAGCGGTTTGAAGATGCAGGCATCGCGCTGGCTACGCTGATCTCGTGACGGAAGCCACGGACTCGTCAGCAGAGCACCAACCCGAAGCTGATCCGCCTTCGGAACCGGACGCCTCCACCGCCGCTCGCGAGGAGCGCGAGGCCGGCAAGGAGGCCGGCAAGGAGGCCGACGCGGGCGAATCGAAGCGGGGCAAGTCGGCGCTGCGGGAATTCGCGCTGCTGGCGGTCATCGCGGTAACGCTCTACTACGTCATGTTGACGTTCGTGGCGCGCCCTTACCTGATTCCGTCGGAATCCATGAAGCCCACGCTGGACATCGGCGACCGCATCATGGTGGACAAGGTCAGTTATCGCTTCGGCTCACCGCAGCCCGGTGACGTCGTCGTCTTCAAGGGACCGTCGTCCTGGAACGGCAGCTACCGGTCCATCCGCTCGTCCGACACGGTGGTGCGCTGGATGCAGAATGCGCTGTCGTTCATCGGTTTCGTACCTCCCGATGAGAACGACCTGGTCAAGCGCGTTATTGCGGTCGGCGGGCAGACGGTGCAGTGCCGGGTCGACACCGGCCTGACGGTCAATGGCAAACCGCTCAAGGAGCCCTACCTGAATCCCGCCACGATGGGGACCGAAACGGCGGCGTTCCCGTGCCTGAACAACGCCCCCAACAGCGAGTTCGGGCCGGTCACCGTGCCGCCGGGACGGCTGTGGGTGATGGGCGACAACCGGACCCACTCGGCTGACTCGCGGGCGCACTGCAATTACGCCGACCTGGCGACCGGACCGCTGTGCAGCGGTGATCCGATGGCGGGCACCGTTCCGGTGTCCAATGTCATCGGTAAGACCAGGTTCATTGTGTGGCCGCCGTCGCGATGGAGTGGTGTGGGTTCGGTGAACCCCCAGCAGGGTCAGTAGCCGTGACCACGACGTGGCCGCCGCGGACGGTGATCCGCAAATCGGGCGGATTGCGCACCCTGGAGTCCGCGCTGCACCGCAGCGGCCTGGGGCCGGTGGCCGGGGTCGACGAGGTGGGTCGCGGCGCCTGCGCGGGCCCGCTGGTGGTGGCCGCCTGCGTGCTCGGCCCGGGACGCTTGGAAAGCCTTGCCGCTCTTGATGATTCGAAGAAGCTCACGGAGAAGGCGCGGGAGCGCCTGTTCCCGCTGATCCGCCGCTACGCGCTGGCCTACCACGTGGTGTTCATCCCGTCGGCCGAGGTCGACCGACGCGGCGTGCACATCGCGAATATCGAAGGCATGCGGCGCGCCGTGGCCGGTCTGGCGGTACGGCCCGGTTACGTGCTCAGCGACGGATTCCGGGTGCCCGGCCTGCCGGTGCCGTCGCTGCCGGTGGTCGGGGGCGACGCCGCCGCTGCCTGCATCGCCGCGGCAAGCGTGCTGGCCAAGGTGAGCCGGGACCGGTTGATGGTGGCGATGGACGCCGACCACCCGGGCTACGGCTTCGCCGAACACAAGGGCTACTGCACGCCCGCGCACAGCCTTGCGCTGACCCACCTCGGTCCCTGCCCCGAGCACCGCTATTCGTTCATCAACGTGCGGCGGGTGGCCAACGGGTCGAACGCCCGAGTGGTCGTCGAATTCAAACCGGACCCGCCCGCCGAGCGTGGCGAATAGCGGTGAGGAAAGATGTGAGCAGGGTTGCAACCCCCGCAGCTGGGCAGGAAAAGGACGTCTGAGCAGATGAGTGCAGAGGATCTCGAAAAGTACGAAACCGAGATGGAGCTCTCGCTGTACCGCGAATACAAGGACATCGTCGGGCAGTTCAGCTATGTCGTGGAGACCGAGCGGCGCTTCTACCTGGCCAACAGCGTGGAGATGATGCCGCGCAACGCCGACGGTGAGGTGTACTTCGAGCTGCGGCTCGCCGATGCCTGGGTGTGGGACATGTACCGGCCGGCGCGCTTCGTCAAGCAGGTTCGGGTGGTCACCTTCAAAGACGTCAACATCGAGGAAGTCGAGAAGCCCGAGCTGCGGCTGCCGGAATAGCCGGTTAAGCCTGCGGCTGCTCCTCGCCGAACGTCAGTTTCCCGCGGTTGGCGATCACCGTGCGCGCCACGTCGGCGAGTTTGATGTTCAGGTCCTGGGAGTTGCGCCGCAGCACGTTGAAGGCCTCTTCCTCGGAGATGTTGTTGAGCAGCATCAACATGCCGACTGCCTTGCCGATTTCGCGGTTGCTGAGTAGCCCCTTGCGCAGGGTGACGGCGTCTTCGCCCTGGCCGATCGCGTTGATGGCCACGCTCGCGAACGATGCCAGCACGATGGCCTGACCGGCGGACTCCTTGTCGAATGCGTTAGCGGTGTCGCTGAACAGGTTGAGGGCGCCGGTGACCTGGCGGTCGACCAGCAGCCGAAACCCCATGGCGCCGCGCACCGGCGTATCGGCGACCAGACGGGCGGCGAATTTGGGCCACAGGGATGGTGTGGTCAGGTCGGTGTCGATCTGCGGGGTTTCGTCCTCGATGGCGTCGATGCAGGGTCCGTCGCCGCTGGCGCGTTCCAGGTCGTCGATGTGCTGTGCGATGCGGTCGCTGGCGCCGACGGTGACGTAGCGACCGTCGCGGCGCACCAGCAGGCTGGCGTGGTCGCAGCCGGAAACGACCAGGGTCGCCGCCACACAGATGGCGGCATACACCTCCGACGAGTCTGAGCCTTGGTAGATGATCTCGGCGAGCGCCGTGAACACCCTCGCGGGTTCGACTACCGGCTGGGGCTCGCCGGAACCCGCATTCGCCTCGTCCACCGCTTCCCCTCCTTACCGGCTTTCGCTGACAATCGCCCCAGGTACTGGGAGCTCCGATGTCGGCGGAGGGCTGGTCCGCCGGGTGGATCCCACGGTATCGGCTCGATGCGGCACCGGGTCGTTAACCAATGTACGTTGAGTCCGTGTGGTTCCAGCGCTCAGCCGCATCTCGCGGGGCGGTGGTCCCTTCGCTGCAGCGGAGGCCGAAGCAGTGGGGCACGTAACGGCGCGTCGGCAGGTACAGCACCGCACCGCCGATGAATCGGTCACCCGGCCGGAGACCCTGGTCGTCGAGGAGCCGCTGGAGATCCGCGTCAACGGCAGCCCGCTCACGGTGACCATGCGCACGCCGGGCTCGGATATCGAGCTCGCGCAAGGCTTTCTGTTGACCGAAGGGGTTATTGCCGGCCGCCAGGACGTGCTGACCATCCGATACTGCGGTGGGGCCGGCGAGGACGGTGCACGCGCTGTGAGTGCGTATAACGTTCTCGACGTGACGCTGGCTCCCGGCGTCAAACCGCCCGATGTCGACCTCACCCGTAACTTCTACACCACCTCGTCGTGCGGTGTCTGCGGCAAGGCGTCGCTGGACGCGGTGCGGGTGATCAGCCGCTTTGCGCCCGGCGAGGATTCGGTCACCGTCGCCGCGGCTACCCTCAAAGCGATGCCCGGCCGGCTGCGCAGCGCACAGAAGGTGTTCGCCACCACCGGCGGCTTGCACGCTGCGGCGCTGTTCGACGCGCAGGGCACGATGCTCGCCGTACGGGAGGACATCGGCCGGCACAACGCCGTGGACAAGGTGATCGGCTGGGCGCTGGAGCATCAGCGCATACCGCTGAGCGGCTCGGTGCTGCTGGTCAGCGGGCGGGCGTCGTTCGAACTGACACAGAAGGCCGTGCTGGCCGGCATTCCGGTGCTGGCGGCCGTGTCGGCGCCCTCATCGTTGGCGGTGTCGCTGGCCGACGAGTCCGGGATCACCCTGGTCGCATTCCTGCGCGAGGACTCGATGAACGTCTACACCCGGGCGGACCGCATCACCTGAAGGTCGATTGGGACACCTGTTGCGCGGGTAGCCGATCGTATGGTTTCGCACAGCTGAGGAGGCGACCATGCTGCACGGACTGGTTCTTGCCGCACAAAGCAATCCCGAGGCGGCGGGCTTGATTCTGCGCGGGATCAAGGGCATTTTCGTCCTGATAGGCGGCTTCATCGCGGCCGTCATCTGCGCACTCATCGCCGCGATGAAGGGACGTAACCCCCTGGGGTGGGGGATCCTCGGCTTCTTCTTCAGCATCCTGACGCTGATCGTCATCGTGATCATTCCCAGCAAGAAGTAGGGCTGCGGCCGACCGCTGACAAAGACCTTCGCCAGAGGTTGTGGATAGACGTCCGACTGGGGACAACCGAAGGTTTCGGCGGGTACCAGGAACCAGCACCGGCGGGCGTTGTCGTCCCCGCCGGGCACGGTGAGCGGCATGACGACCACAAAGACACTGACCCGGGTTCAGCTGGGCGCAATGGGCGAGGCGCTCGCGGTGGATTACCTGACGAAGATGGGCTTGCGGATCCTGACCCGCAACTGGCGCTGCCGCTATGGCGAACTCGACGTCATCGCCTCCGATCCCGCCACCCGCACGGTGGTGTTCGTCGAAGTCAAGACGCGTACCGGTGACGGTTACGGCGGGTTGGCGCATGCGGTGACGCCACGGAAGGTCGGCCGGCTGCGCCGGCTGGCCGGCCTGTGGCTGGCCGGGCAGAACGAGGGCTGGGCTGCCGTGCGGATCGATGTGATCGGCGTGCGGATCGGGCGCCAGCGCACCCCGGAGATCATGCACCTGCAGGGCGTCGGCTGATGGCGCTGGGACGCGCGTTCTCGGTCGCGGTGCGTGGATTGGACGGCGAGATCGTGGAGATCGAAGCCGACATCACCTCGGGCCTGCCCGGCGTGCATCTGGTGGGCCTGCCCGACGCCGCGCTGCAGGAGTCGCGCGACCGGGTCCGCGCCGCGGTCACCAACTGCGGAAACGACTGGCCCCAGGCCCGGCTCACGCTTGCGCTGTCACCGGCGACACTGCCGAAGATGGGTTCGGTTTACGACATCGCGTTGGCTGCGGCGGTGTTGTCCGCGCAGCTGAAGAAGCCCTGGCACCGGCTGGAGAAGACGGTCCTGTTGGGTGAGTTGTCGCTGGACGGCCGGGTCCGGGCGGTGCGCGGCGTGCTGCCGGCGGTACTGGCCGCCAAACGCGACGGCTGGCCGGCGGTCGTGGTTCCGGCGGACAACCTGGCCGAGGCCAGCCTGGTCGACGGCATCGACGTCTGGGGGGTTCGCACACTGGGGCAACTGCGGAGCTGGCTCAACGGTTCTGCCCACCTGCAGGACAGGATGACCGCAGCGCCGACAACTTTGGACCCATCGGCGGATCTGGCCGACGTGGTGGGCCAGTCGCAGGCCCGGTTCGCGGTCGAGGTGGCCGCGGCCGGGGCCCATCACCTGATGCTGACCGGGCCGCCGGGAGTGGGCAAAACGATGCTGGCGCAACGTCTTCCAGGAATACTGCCGGAGCTGTCGGACAGCGAGTCACTGGAGGTCACGGCGATTCACTCGGTGGCCGGCCTGCTGTCGGGTGATACGCCGCTGATCACCAGGGCGCCGTTCGTTGCGCCGCACCACAGTTCCACCGTCGCGGCCCTGGTCGGTGGCGGTTCGGGAATGGCCCGGCCGGGCGCGATCAGCCGCGCGCATCGGGGAGTCCTGTTCCTCGACGAATGTGCGGAGATCAGCGTCAGCGCGCTGGAAGCACTGCGAACCCCGTTGGAGGACGGCGAGATCCGGCTCGCCCGCCGCGACGGGGTGGCCCGTTACCCGGCCCGATTCCAGCTGGTGCTGGCCGCCAATCCGTGCCCGTGCGCACCGGCGGATCCGCGGGATTGCATCTGTGCGGCCGCGGTCAAACGGCGTTACCTGGGCAAGCTCTCGGGGCCGCTGCTGGACCGCGTGGACCTGCGAGTGCAGATGAATCCGATACGCGCCGGGGCATTTTCGGCCACGGACGCAGAGCCGACAGCGCAGGTTCGGCGCCGGGTGGCGCTGGCCCGCGACGCCGCGGCCCAGCGGTGGCGATCACATGGTTTTCGCACCAACGCCGAGGTCAGCGGGTCGCTGTTGCGGCGCAAGTTCCGGCCGGGCAATGCTGCGATGGGCCCGCTGCGCAAGGCGCTGGATTGCGGGCTGCTCAGCATCCGTGGTGTGGATCGGACGCTGCGAGTCGCGTGGAGCCTGGCGGACCTGGCCGGCCGGGCCACGCCCGGGTTGGACGAGGTTGCCACCGCGCTGAGCTTCCGGCAGCCGGGAGCACGGCGATGAGCGCGGCCGACCCCACGTTGCTGGCGTGGGCCTACCTGTCCCGGGTGGCCGAACCGCCGTGCCCGGAACTCGCCGCCTTGGTATCCCGCATCGGCCCGGTGGAGGCCGCCGATCGGGTCCGGCGCGGGCTGGTTGACGACAATCTGGCCCGACACACCGAATCCAGGCGCGAAATAGACTGTGCTGCAGCAGATCTCGAAATCCTGGCGCGGCGCGGCGGACGATTGATCACATCGGACGACGACGAGTGGCCGGAGCTCGCGTTCGCCGCATTCGCCGGTGCTGCGGTGAGATCCGGCGGTGCACCGCCGATGGTGCTGTGGGCGCTGGGCCCGGCACGCCTGGACGAAGTGACGCTACGCGCCGCCGCCGTCGTCGGAACCCGCGCTTCCACGGCCTACGGCGAGTACGTCGCGGAAGACCTGGCGACCGGCCTGGCCGAACGCGACGTCGCGGTCGTCTCCGGTGGCGCCTACGGCATCGACGGCGCAGCTCACCGCGCGACGCTGGCCGTCGACGGAGTCACCGTGGCGGTGCTCGCCGGTGGAATCGACGTTCCTTATCCGGCAGGGCATTCGGCACTGCTGCACCGCATCGCCCAGCACGGGCTGCTGTTCACCGAATACCCGCCCGGTGTCCGGCCGGCCCGGTACCGGTTCCTCACCCGCAACCGTCTGGTGGCCGCCGTCGCCGGGGCGGCGGTGGTGGTGGAAGCGGGTTTGCGCAGCGGTGCGGCCAATACCGCCGCCTGGGCGCGGGCGCTGGGCCGGGTGGTGGCCGCGGTGCCGGGTCCGGTGACCTCGTCGGCGTCGGCGGGCTGTCATGCGCTGTTGCGCAACGGCGCGGAGCTGGTCACCCGGGCCGACGACGTCGTCGAGCTGGTCGGTCACATCGGCGAACTGGCACCCGACGAACCTCGGCCCAGCACGCCGATGGACGGGCTCAGTGAAGCCGAGCGGCAGGTGTACGAGGCGCTGCCGGGCCGTGGCGCCGCTACGGTGGAAGAGATCGCCGTCGCATCGGGCCGGACGCCCGAGCAGGTGCTGGGGCCGCTGGCAATGCTGGAGCTGGCCGGTTTGGCCGAGTGCCGCGACAGCCGGTGGCGAATCGTCCGCAGCGGTGCCCGAAACGCTGCGGCCAAGGGCGCACCGCCGCGGCTCGTATAGTCGACGGGGGGTCGGGTCTGGACAGGAGGACAAGTGGCAGGTCGACCTCTGCAAACCTTCCAAGTCGTCGGTACCCAGCAGCTTGCACCGCATATGGTCCGAGTCGCGCTAGGCAGCAACGATTTCGACACTTTCGTGCCCAGCAAGTTCACGGATTCGTACGTGAAGCTGGTGTTTGTTGCTGACGACTTGGACGACAGCGCCGTGGCCGCGTTGCCCCAGCCGTTGACGCTGGACAGCTTCGCCGAGTTGCCGCCCGAGGATCGGCCTTCGGTGCGGACCATGACCGTCCGTCGTGTCGACGAAGCCGCCCGCGAGATCGCGGTCGACATCGTGGTACACGGCGAGCACGGGGTGGCCGGAGCGTGGGCGGCAGCCGCCCAGCCCGGTCAGCGGATCTACCTGATGGGGCCCGGGGGCGCCTACACCCCCGATCCGGCCGCAGATTGGCACCTGCTGGCCGGTGACGAATCCGCGCTGCCCGCTATTGCCGCGGCCCTGGAAGCACTGCCCGCCGGGGCGGTCGGTAAGGCGTTCATCGAGGTTGCCGGTCCCGAGGACGAGATACCTCTGACGGCACCGGAGTCCGTCGAGGTGCACTGGGTGTATCGGGGCGGCCGGGCCGACCTGGTTCCCGAGGACCGGGCCGGGGATTTCGCGCCGTTGATCGAGGCGGTCACCACCGCCGAGTGGCTGCCGGGGCAGGTACACGTCTTCATCCACGGCGAAGCGCAAGCCGTCATGCACAACCTGCGGCCGTATATCCGCAAGAAGCGCGACGTGGAAGCGAAATGGGCGTCGTCGATCTCGGGTTATTGGCGACGCGGGCGCACCGAAGAGTCGTTCCGGCAGTGGAAGAAAGAGCTGGCTGAGTCCGAAGCTGGCACTGCGGCGGGGACTTAATATCCTGCCGATCGCGGGCTGGCATTCTCTATCTCATGGCATTCGGGGACTACCAGAACGAGATCTACTTCCAGGGCTTGGCCGGGGTGGTGCCGTCGCTGCCGATGGTCTTCACGGAATTGGAGGCCAGGGCGGGAAAGGCGCTGCCGCCGTCGGTGTGGTCATACGTCGTCGGGGGAGCCGGCGACGAACGCACGCAGCGGGCCAACCGCGAAGCCTTCGACCGGTGGGGCTTGATGCCGCGCATGTTCGTCGGCGCGGCGAAACGCGACCTGTCCGTCGAGCTGTTCGGCCTGACCCTGCCGTCGCCGCTGTTCATGGCGCCGATCGGCGTCATCGGACTGTGCGCCCAGGACGGCCATGGCGACCTGGCCACCGCCCGCGCGGCGGCCCGCGCCGGCGTCCCGATGGTCGGCTCCACGCTGACCGTCGACCCGATGGAAGACCTCGCCGCCGAGTTCGGCGATACCCCCGGGTTCTTTCAGCTGTACACGCCGACCGACCGCGAGCTGGCCGCCAGCCT
>NZ_DATJYB010000600.1:0-3285 GCF_035499775.1 Mycobacterium sp.
GGAGTACGGGTGGTGGCCGGCGAAGCGCGGGTGCGCTACCTGCACACCGAGCCGGGCGCCGCCGGGGATGTGCAGGCCGCCTGGAGCGAGGTGCTGGACGGCCGGGCCGACGTCTACAGCCGCGAGGAAGCCGTGGCCACCAGAATGTTCGGGCCGGTGAACCCGCGGTTCCTGCCGCGGATCGGCGATGTCGTCGTCGTCTGCACCGGCGACACCGCGGTGCTGGCGACCGGCCACGAACCGCCGGAAGCTGCTCGCCTCATCGGATTTCACGGTGCGGCCACCCCGGTCGAAATGGCAATTCCGCTCATCGCTTTCTAGCCCGCCCGAAGTTGGAGCTACCCGGCGGAACGGTAGAGGTTGGTTTGATACCTAGCCAAGGTGCGTCTGGCCAGTGACCGCAGCAAAATGCGTTGCGGCAGTGGAGCGCTGGCAAGGATTCGCCGTGCCTCGTCAGCTGACGAAGCGTCGAGGACCAAGCCGCCCAGCACGAGCCCCAGCCGAAGATTCTTCCGCGATAGGAATTCAGCAGCGCGGGCGACGCATTGCTGCCACTCCTCGCCAGTGATGTGTCGGTTGATGAGCGGGACGATGTTTCGCTCTTCGTCGGCAAGATGCTCATCGACCCGGGCGGATAGCTCCTCCGCTGCCTCAACGAGTTGCCGAGCTAGCCCGGCGTCGGCCGACGTGATCCACGGAGCGAGAACCGATGTGACTCTGGCGTCAGCGTCGGCGATGCCGCGATGGGCTTGTTCCATCCGGGTGATGTCCTCGGCAGAGTCGGGGGCTCGCGCGTGCAGTTTCGGCCAGATCAACTCGTCTTCGGTGGCATGGTGGTTGTGCAGCGCGGCCAGGATGAATTCGAGGTGAGCGCCGACGACGGCGGATCGCGCCGTGTCGCCCACCCCGACGTCCCGGACCAGCCCGGGAGCGTTGCGCAACTCGTTACGCAGCGCCCGATGGACGATTGGCATGTCAAACGCGTCGGCCGGCATGACGGCTCCTTTCGCAGCGCACTCCAAGGTTGCTCGTCGCGATCCCTACGTGGTGGAATGCGATGATGATGCGCTCTTTTGGATCCAGTTATAATAAAATTAATACAGTAACACTGTAGCTAAATGGCGGAAGAAGTCCGGCCCCGTAGGCAATACCGCTCATCGGCACGCGCCCGCCAACGTGAGGCAACGCGCGCCGCGATCGTCGATGCCGCGACGACGTCATTTATCGAGAACGGCTATGCAACCACAATCGCGCAGATCGCGGCGCGCGCCGACGTGTCGCCGGAGACCGTGTACGCCGTCTTCGGCACCAAGCGCGACGTATTGCGCGCGGTGGTCGAGTTGGCGTCCGCCGGCGCACCCGGCACCGACGCGTGGCAAACCGGGGCCTGGCTTGCGCGGGTGCAGACCGAGCCCAACCAGCGGCGCCGACTGGAGCTGATCATGGACGCCACTCGCGACGTTCTGCGCCGCGTCGCGCCCATCGACGAGATCGTGCGATCTGTGGCCGCATCCGATCCGGAGATCGCCGAACTTCAGGACGAACTCGAACGCCGGCGGCGCAGCGACCTTCGGGGGCTAGTCGAGCTGCTCGCGGAAGCAGGGCAGCTACGGGTCTCGATCGACGACGCGGTGGACCTGTGGTGGGCGATTGCCCACAGCACCGGGCCGTACCGCTCGCTCACGGTAGACCGACGGTGGAGCGACCGACGGGCGCGGGCCGCACTCACCGACGTCGTCGCCCGCGCTCTCCTGTACGACGCATAGCTGCCAGAAGTGCGGGGGCACGGCGCGGAATTCGCGCTCAGAGTGAGTCGATGACGTCTTTCGCCTCGGCCAGCCCGGCACCGGTGGCGTTGCGGTAGGCCTGAATTGCGGCGATCTTGTTGCCCGCACGGACCAGCTCGATGACACGCGGAGGCACGCCGATCGCAGTCGCTTCGGCGTAGGACACGTAGCGACCGGGAAACAGCGCTTGCAGCTGCGCTTCGACGTGATCGAGTCGGGCCCGGGCGATGTCGTCAATTTCGGTCATGTGCCGCCTCGCGTTCTGTGGTTGTTGGTTGGCCCGTCATACCACACGCGTTGTCGTCTGTTCTGCCGGCTTCCCGACCAGCCGCAAATCGCGCTACGCGAAATTTCGATCGAAGTCGATGACGCCGCGGATGTTTCGGCCTTCGCGCATATCGGTGATTGCCTCGTTGATCTGATCCAACCGGTAGCGACGACTGATCAGCTCGTCGAGTTTGAGGTTGCCGTTCTGGTACATGGACAACAACATCGGCATGCTCGCGCGCGGGTTCATCCCGCCGTACAACAGGCCCTTGAGCTGCTTGCACGACTGGATTACGTCGACGAGAAACAGCGGGACGGAAGTCTCGGATACCCGCGGGACGGCCGTCATCACGCAGGTACCGCCCGTGCGCGTCAACATCAACGCCGGAGCGACGAGGTCAGCGGTGAGCACACTTGGTGTCAGCACCACGCGGTCGGCCATCACACCTCGGGTGAGCTCCCGTACCAGAGGGATGGCCTCCCACACCGACGGACTGGTATCCGTCGCGCCGAAAAACTTCGCTGTATCACGTTTGAACTCAACGGGATCCACCGCGATTACGGAGTTGGCACCTGCGGCGCGGGCACCTTGCACGGCGTTGACTCCCACACCACCGGTGCCGATCACGACCACGGTGTCGCCCGGTTGCGTTCCGACGCCCACGGTGCCGGAACCCCAACCGGTCGTGACACCGCACGACACCAGGGATGCCGCCTCAAAGGGAATCGATTCGTCGATCTTGATCACCGAGTCTTCGGCCAAGACAGCGTACTCGGCGAAGGTGCCCAATTGCGCCATCGCCGTTAAATCCTCGTCTCCGAGGTGCCGGCGCCTGGTGCCATCCGTCGTCATCTCCTTGGACAAGATCATCGCGCCGGCATCGCACAGATATGTCGTGCCAGACACACACCACCGACAGGAACCGCAAGCCGCGATGAACCACATGGCAACGTGATCACCCGGTTTCACCGACCGCACTCCGCTGCCGACTTCTTCGACCACTCCGGCACCTTCGTGCCCACCAAGGAAGGGGAAGTACTCCGGGACTGGCGCCCCGGCGGCTTCCATCACCGCCTCAAGCTCAGGCGGGAAAATCATGTCCCCGGTGGCAAAGTGATCGTCGGAATGGCAGACGCCCGCCACCACCATCTTCACCAGGACCTCACCCTCACGCGGCGGGTCAAGCGTGATCTCCCGGATCTCCCAGTCCTTGCCGACGCCGCGCAGCAC
>NZ_DATJYB010000601.1:0-12474 GCF_035499775.1 Mycobacterium sp.
TTGCTGCATCGCGGTGATCAGTTGCTCGTTGTGCATGTGGCCGTCGCCGAAATTCCACCCGATGGCCGTACTGCAGATCCGTTCTCCGTCGGTGATGACGTAGTCGTCCTCGTTCTGTCCGGCCATGGCGCGGTGCGCCAACGTGAACAGGGCGCGGCCGTGCGTGTTCATGGCGCGAAACGCATATCCGAGGTACATCGGGATCTGTGCCCGGTCCTTGCCGTAAAAGCGTTCCAGCTGTGCCTGCGGCATGCTGGCGATCGCCACGATGCCCCTGTCGATCTTGTCGTTCGCCGAGGGCTTGATGCACCACAGCGTGGTGTCCCAGTTACCGGCGTAGTAGCGCATCCCGGGCAGGAAGGAGACTTTGCGCGGGAACAGGTTGCCCAGGACGACCGTGCCCGCGACCAAGGCGAACAGAATCGCCACCGGGATCGGGTTTTTCAGGTCGGTGAGCCCGAGCCCGGCGTGGCCGACGAACAACGACAGCACGCCGAAGATCATGAACACGTTCCACTCCAACGGCACCCCCATCGGGATGGCCGTGAGTATCCCCAGGTGAAAGCACACCATCACGATCGCGGCGACGGTGGTGGGCCAGCCGCCGGGCGAGAAGAACAGCACTAGCGGCACGCACATCTCGATGAAGGTGCTGACATGAGCGAACAGCCGCGACAAGCGTCCGGGCCGCAGGTCGTCGGGAAACTTCTCGAAGAACATCCGCTTGACGAACCGTGGCCGGAACAGCGGGTTGTTGGACATCATGGTGGAGATCACGAACGGGAAGTGCTTGTTGAGCTTCGACGTCGCCGCGCCCATCCAGATCACCAGGAAGACCAATTTAGCGGCAATGATCATGTCCACGGCGCCGAACAGGAAGGTCACCGCCAGCGTGGCATAGACCTCACCGCGAGCCGCCAGGAAGATCACCTTGTCGCGCAACCCCAGCACGCCAAGGGTCAGCAGGATCATCACGATCTCCCACTTCGGCAGCAGCCCAACCTTGGTATTCAGCTCCGGGACCGGGCCGGTGCCGTCGGAAAACAGGGCACCCAATATGAAGATCAGCAGCAGTGCGTACAGCGCGACGTCCACCGGGGCGCGCTTGGTGCCCCTGGTCCACCCGAAGCGATCCGGCCACGGTGGCAGCCGAATGGTTCCGAACCGCATCCAGTACAAGATCGAGCCCATCGGCGGGACGAACCGATTGTTCAGCGGCCCGAAGCCGCAGCCCAGCCCGACGACCTCGAACAGCATCGTGTAGAGCACGACCTTTTCGAACACGATCGGCTCGGCGTACCACGACTTGACGTCGGTGAATCCGTTGATGCCGTTGGTGCTGAACACGATCAGCCAGGCCACCAGGATGTACAGCAGGATCTTGACGACGTAGAACAAGTGCAGCGCGACGGGGGTTCCAAAGCCCACCTCGGCCCAGTGCCGGGCCATCGGGCGGATCTTTTCGCTGCGACTGCCCTTGCTCCATTCGGCGACGTCGATCTGCGGCAGGTCGGGCTTCAGGAATCCCATGGCGGACAGACTAAAACGCGTTCTAGGCCGGTGCACCCGCCCCGCCACCCCGTGCACCCTGCTCGCGACACAAGGGGCGGGGCCGGCGGCCCCGCACCGCGGCCGGACCAGGCACTATTCAACGCACGTATGATTAGCTACCTTAAATAACGAAAGTCGTCACTCCCCGGCAACAAGATAATTGTCTTCGAAGAAAATAACCGGGCCATACCGACGGTCATGAACTCGTCGAAAACCCCCACTTTTTGACCGGGATGGACGTATATTGCATACGCCTTTAACCTTCCGGTTGATTCTCCGGGGGGGCCTAGCCAGGGGTTATCGGCACGGCGACGCAGCCACCCCGAGAAAGGTTCGGCCATGAATTTTTCGGTGTTCTCGCCCGAGGTCAACTCAGCGCTGATGTATTCCGGCGCGGGGTCCGGGCCGATGCTCGGGGTGGCAAGCGCTTGGGAGGGTCTGGCCAGCGAGCTGCAGGCCGCGTCGAACTCGTTCTCCTCGGTGACTTCAGGCCTGGTGGGCGGAGCCTGGCAGGGCCCCGCGTCAACGGCGATGGCTTCGGTGGCCACCAACTATGCGAAGGGTTTGATGGCCTCGGCAACCCAAGCCGCGGAAGCGGCCAGTCAGGCCCGCCTGGCGGCGGCCGCGTTCGAAGCGGCGTTCTCCGCGATGGTGCATCCCTCGGTCATCGCTAACAACCGCAGCCGGCTGATCTCGCTGGTGAGGTCGAACTTCTTGGGGTTCGCGGGCCCGTTGATCGCCGAGTGCGAAGGGCGATATGAGGCGTTTTGGGCCCAGGACGTGGAAGCGATGTCCGGCTACTACGCCGACGCGACCGCGCTGGCCGGCCAATTGGCACCGTGGCCGAACTTTGTGAAAACCCTGTCCAGCGCGGTGGCCCCGGCAGTCAGTACCGCCGCCAATGCGGCGGCCTCCGCCCTGCCCGCAGCGAGCACAATTTTTGGTATCACGCTTCCGAATATCCCTATCCCTCCCATCGCGCTTACGGGCCTTCCGATAGGCCCAATCGACTTCAACAGCATTCAGTTCAATAACCTTGGCATCGGCAACGTCGGCCTTTTGAACTTCGGCAATGGAAACCTGGGCAACCAGAACATATTCAGCAGCGGGAACCACGGTTCCAATAACCTGTTCGGCGGCGGAAACCAAGGCTCCGGCAACGTAGGTGCCGGCAACGTGGGCACCGGAAACGTTGGCTTCGGCAACCTCGGCACTGGGGGTTCCGCAGGCCACAACATCGGCGCCGGGAATCAGGGCAACTCGAACTACGGCTTCGGAAACAAAGGCGATGGAAACATCGGCTTCGGAAACACCGGCAGCGGAAACATCGGCATTGGGCTCGACGGAACCGGCAAGATAGGCATTGGCAACCTCACCAATTTCTTCAACTCCGGCAGCAACAACTTCGGCATGTTCAACTCGGGCAGCGGCAACATCGGCTTCTTCAACTCGGGCGACGGAAACGTCGGCTTGTTCAACTCGGGCAACTACAACACGGGCTTTGGGAACGCGGGCAGCCAAAACACGGGCTTGTGGAATTCGGGGAGCGTCAACTTTGGTATCACCAACTCGGGCAACACCAACACCGGCTCAGGCAATGTGGGCAACGTCAACACCGGCAGCTTCAACGTGGGCGGCACCAACACCGGCACGGGCAACCCAGGCAACTACAACACCGGTTTCTTCAACACCGGCAACCTCAACACCGGCGCACTCAATACGGGTAGCGGCAACCTTGGCTTCAACTACGCAACCAACAACAACAACCAAATCAATTTCAAAGAGGTCATCACTGCCAAATTTAATTCACCGACGCTCAGTAAGAATTTCCACTTTGGTATCACCGGTCTGAGTCTTAGTCTCACGCCGTTCGCAAACCTAACGGTCAAGGTGCCCATCACCCTGATTGACATCAGGCCCGTCCCGGGCATTTTGAACCACGGCGCCTTCGCCTTCGATACCGGCACCGATTCATCGGGCGCCTTCAACTGGGATGAGGGTTCGACCTCGTCGTCGGGCTGGCATAACTTCGGCGGCAACAGCTCGGGATTCTGGAACAACAACGACGACAGCGGCCATGGAAACATGGGCACCTCAGGGTTCATGAACGTCGGCACGAACTCTGCGGGTGTGCTGAACCTCGGCAACAATCTCTCGGGTTTCGAAAACACACTCACCAACGCCTTGGGCGGCTCGGGAATCGTTGCCACGGGCGATCAGCATGTCGCGGGCGTGCTTACCGGCTGGAACAGCTTCAACCTGGGCTACGGAAACCTGGGCCAAGGCAACCTAGGCGTTGCCAACATTGGTAACACCAACATGGGCAACGGCAACATCGGTAGCTTCAACTTCGGCTCCGGCAACCACGGGATCATAAACCTGGGCGACGGCAACTTCGGCAACTGGAACTTCGGGTTCGGCAACGTGAATACTTCGGGCAGCCCAACCTCGCTCAACATCGGAATAGGTAATCACGGCAGCCTGGACGTCGGCGCCGCGAACACCGGCACTAACAACTGGGGCCTCGGAAACAACGGCAGCGGGAATATCGGCTTCGGAAACACCGGCACCAACAACATCGGCTTCGGACTCAACGGCACTGGCAAGATCGGCATCGGCGACATCACCACGGGCCTGAATGGGGGCTCCAACAACATGGGGCTGTTCAACTCGGGCAACAACAACATCGGCTGGTTCAACTCCGGTAGCAACAACGTCGGCTTCTTCAACTCCGGCAACGGAAACTGGGGCCTCGGAAACTCGGGCAACTTCAACACCGGCTTCGCGAACTCGGCCACCGCCAATACGGGCTACGGAAACTCGGGCAACAACAACCTGGGCTTGTGGAACTCGGGCGCCAACAACACCGGCTTAGGGAACTCCGGCAGCCAGAACACGGGTTCCTACAACGCCGGCGACACCAATACGGGATGGTACAACAGCGGCAGCTGGAACACCGGGCTCGGGAACTCGGGCAATGTCGACACCGGCGCATTCATCAGAGGCAACGAGAGCAATGGTTTCCTCTGGCGAGGCAACCTAGAGGGTGTACTGCGCGGGGACTACACCATCACCCTCCACCCCACGGCCACACTAACGGTCGGGATTAAGGGCAACTACGACGTTGCCGGCATAACTGGCAGCTTCGGCCCCTATAGTTTCTCAGTCCCCGTCGACTTCGGGTCCATCCCTATCCAGATCCTCGACCTCAACCCGAACCCCAGCTTTAACCTCGGCTCCTTCAACCCGATGTTCGCGCAGACCAACTCCTCAGGATTCTTCAACGGGGGCGACAACACTTCGGGGTTCCTCAATGGCTTCGGCGGTATCACCGGCATCGGCCCGCAGAGCCCCGACACTTCGGGGTTCCTCAACAACGTGGGTGTCAGCGGAGACCACGTCTCCGGTTTCCTCAACGGTCACGTCCTGCACCCCGCCATCGACGTATCGGGCATGGGGAACATCGGTACCGCCATATCCGGGATCATCAATTCCGGTGGCACCCTCGACTCGGGTGTGGGAAACACCGGCAGCCAAGTCTCGGGCCTCTTCAACCACTTCGCCCTGGAACGGGCTGCCCTTCAAGCGCTCATCGCTGAGATCGAGGCCATACTCGCCACCCTCTAGCCGTCCGTCGGGGCCTACCACTTGGCGTGACGCGCCGCCGGATAGATGCTTAGGTGATGTTCATGAGCAGACTTCGATTCGCCGTGTTCGCGACGGTTTTGGTCGCATCCGCCGCGCTGGCGCCCATGGCCCGCGCGGACGCCCCGGGACCGGGCGATTCGTGCACGTCATTACACGCGACGACCAAGGACGCCAACGGCCGGATGATGTGGTGCAACCCGACCATGACCGGCGCCCACAGCCTGGTGTGGCAGTACGGCGGACCGTCCTAGCTGCCGTTCAGTGAGTCGGTATCAGCGCGCGTTGCGGAGGTCCGACGTACTCGCTGAGCGGACGGATCAACGCGTTGGAAGCGACCTGTTCCATGATGTGCGCCGTCCACCCGGTGATCCGGCTCATCACGAAAATCGGTGTGAAGCAATTGATGTCGAAGCCCATCAGGTAATAGGCGGGGCCGGTCGGGAAGTCCAGATTCGGCTTGATTCCGTTGGCGTCGGCCATCCGCTTTTCCAGGACCTCGTAGATGTCCAGCCAGTTTTGGCCGTCGCGGGCGGCGGCGACACGCTTGAGGGCTTGTTTCATGGTCGGCACCCGTGAATCACCGTTCTTGTACACCCGGTGTCCGAAGCCCATGATCTTGTCTTTGCGAGACAGCTTGTACTGCAGCCACTCCGACGCTTTGTCGGGCGTGCCGATGTCGAGCATGTCGTGCATGACCGCCTCGTTGGCGCCACCGTGCAACGGGCCCTTGAGCGCGCCGATGGCGGCGGTCACCGCGCTGTAGATGTCGGACTGAGTGGAGGTGACCACCCGCGCGGCGAACGTGGAAGCGTTGAAACTGTGTTCGGCATACAGGACCATGGACTGCTCGAAGGCATCCACGATCACCTGTTCGGGGACATCGCCGAAGCACATGTGCAGGAAATTCTGCGCATAGCCCATATGGCCATGCGGGGCAATGGGTTCCAGGCCGCGTCGGCGACGCATGTCGGCCGCGACAATCGTGGGCAGGACCGCGAACATCCGCAGCGACTTGGCGTGGTTCGCCTCCGCACTGCTGTCGTCCTCTTCGGCGTCCTCGGCACCCAGGTAGCTGATCACCGTGCGCACCACGTCCATCGGGTGACACGTGTCGGGCTGTTTCGCGATGAGTGACAGCATGGACCGGTTCAACCGACGGTTAGCGCGTTCCCGCTGAGTGAACAGTGCCAACTGGTGGTCGTCGGGCAGTTCGCCGTGCCACAGCAAGTAGGCCACCTGCTCGAAGCCGCAGTGCGCGGCCAGGTCCTGGACGGCGTAGCCGCGGTACGTCAGAGAGTTGGTCTCCGGGACGACCTTGGAGATTGCGGTGGTGTCGACGACGACACCGGCCAGGCCTTTAAAGATACGGGGCTGGTCGTCGACGGTGCTCATGGTACGACTCCTTGGAGGGCGAAGTTGTAGATGTCCGAATCGAATTGGTTGTAGTCGGCGTAGCGCAGTAGCTCGTAGAGGCGGCTGCGGTGCTGCATTCGGTCCAGAAGGCCGGATTGTGTTCCGGTGTCGGCGATTTCGCGAAGGCCGACCTGCACGGCGTGCATGGCGAGCCGCAGGGTTGTCACCGGGTAGATCACCACGTTGTAGCCGATGTCGGACAGTTGGCCGGCGGTCAGCAGTGGCGACTTGCCGAACTCGGTCATGTTGGCCAGCAACGGCGTATCCACCGCGTCGCGGAACTGCTCGAATTCGGCCGGCGTGTGCAGGGCTTCGGTGAAGATCAGGTCGGCACCCGCGTCGGCGTACGCCTTGGCCCGGTCGATCGCGGCGGACAGCCCGTCGATACCGGCGGCGTCGGTGCGTGCGCAGACGATGAAATTCGGGTCCCGGCGCGCGGATACCGCAGCACGGAGCCGTTTGACCATCTCGCTGGTGGACACCACCGCCTTCCCGTCGAGGTGCCCGCATCGCTTCGGATTTTCCTGGTCCTCCAGATGGCAGCCCGCCAGTCCGGCGTCCTCCAGCACGGTCACGGTGCGCGCGGCGCTCATCGGCTCCCCGAAGCCGGTGTCGGCGTCGATAAGGGTGGGCAGGTCGGTCACTCCCGCGATCTGTGCACCCCTGGTAGCGACTTCGGTCAACGTGGTCAGACCGATGTCGGGCAGACCGAGATCGGCGGAGAGGGCCGCGCCGGAGACGTACACTCCTTGGAAACCCGGGCATCCGACGTCGGCGATCAGCTTCGCCACCAGCGGCGAGAACGCCCCCGGAAACCGTTGCAGCCGGCCGCTTTCCAGTGCGGCGCGGAACCGGGCCCGCTTGTCGGCCGCGGGCACCGCACTGCCGATCAGCCCGCTCATCAGAAAATCCCCGCCGGAATCGTCGGCGCCTTGTCCAGCACCAGCGGACCGACCGTGATGTTGAGCGCACCCAGAGCGCCTGCCTGCAGATCCGAAAGTGCTTCAGCCGCGGACAGGAACCGCTGTTGCTCGGCGTCGCCGACCACGCCGTCGGCCAAGTCGGTGAACTTCCCGACGTACTGCTTGCGCTCAAAAGGCCTGGCGCCCAACGGGTGAGCGTCGGCGACGGCGATCTCGTCGACGATCACCTCGCCGCTCTTCAGGGTGATCTCCGCGCGCGCACCGAACGCCTTCTCGGCCGGATCGCCGGAGTGGTAGCGCCGGGTCCACTCAGGGTCTTCGACGGTGGAGATCTTGTGCCACAGCTCGACGGTGTCGGGCCGGTGTGCCCGCTCCGGCGCATAGGACCACTCGTGATGCCAGGCGCCGTCCTGCAGCGCGACCGCGAAGATGTACATCAGCGAGTGGTCCAGCGTTTCGCGGGAGGCGTCCGGGTCGAACTTCTGCGGGTCGTTGGACCCCGTGCCGATCACGAAATGCGTGTGGTGGCTGGTGTGCAGCACGATCGTCGCGACCTGGTCCAGATCACCCAAGCGCTCACGCATCCGGCGGGCCAGGTCGATCAGCGCCTGGCTCTGGTACTCCGCGGAGTGCTCCTTGGTGTACGTGTCCAGGATGGCCCGCTTGGGCTCGCCGGGCTCGGGCAGCGGGACCCGGTAGGTGTGCTCGGGGCCCGACAACAGCCAGGCGATCACGCCGTCCTCGCCTTCCCAGATCGGGGCGGGCGCGCCTTCCCCGCGCATGGCGCGGTCGACCGCCTCGATGGCGACCTTGCCGGCCCACGCGGGCGCGAATGCCTTCCAGCTGGAGATCAGACCCTTGCGCGACTGCCGGGTGGACGTCGTCAGGTGCAGCGCCTGACCGACGGCCTGGTAGATGGTCTCCTTGTCCAGCCGCAGCATGGTGCCGAGGCCCGCCGCCACCGACGGGCCCAGGTGCGCGACGTGGTCGATCTTGTGCTCGTGCAGGCAGATTCCCTTGACCAGGTCGACCTGGATCTCGTACCCGGTGGCGATGCCGCGGATCAGGTCCGCCCCACCGACGCCGAGGTGCTGGGCGACCGCGACCAGGGCGGGGATGTTGTCACCGGGGTGGGAGTACTCGGCCGCCAAAAACGTGTCGTGGAAGTCCAATTCGCGCACGGCGACGCCGTTGGCCCAGGCTGCCCACTCCGGCGAGTAATCGCCCTGCACACCGAAAACCTTCGCGCCCCTGGTCAAGACGGGGTGCGCCTGCGCCTGGGCGCGGGCGGCGGTCACCGGGTGCCGGATAACCGAGGCCGCCGAGACCGCGGCGTTGTCGATGATGCGGTTGATGACCATCGCCTCGGTCTCGGCGGGCACGGCGACCGGGTCTGCGGCCACCTCGGCGATCTTCCATGCCAGGTGTTCACTGCGAGGGAAGTCGTCGGCGCTGCGCCGAGTCCGAACGTCATGAATGCGCATATGCCGCACAGTACGCAGCCACCGGCATGACGTAAATGCCCTATAAAAGCGTAATTTTGTGTCCTTATCCGCACGATTTTGCGAATCTTGTGAAAGAGGGTGAGCGTACTCTGACGCAGGTGTCGAAGACGTTTGTCGGTGCGCGGCTGCGGCGGTTGCGCGAGGACCACGGGTTAACCCAGGTGGCGCTGGCACGGGTCCTGGAACTGTCGACCAGTTACGTGAACCAGCTGGAAAACGACCAGCGTCCGATCACCGTCCCGGTACTGCTGACCCTCACCGAACGTTTCGACTTACCGACCCAGTATTTTGCGCCGGATTCGGATGCCCGCCTGGTTTCGGACCTGCGGGAGGTCCTCGCCGAGGGTCCGGCAACCGCCGCGCAAATCGAGGAGCTCGTCGCCCGGATGCCCGGCGTGGGCCAGACGTTGGTCAACCTGCACCGTCGGTTGCACGACGCCACCGCCGACCTCGAAGCGCTGCACAGCCGCGCCAGCGTGGAGATATCGGCGACTTCGGGGCAGCCGATGCCGTTCGAAGAGGTACGGGACTTCTTCTATGACCGCAAGAACTACATCGGGGAGCTGGACCTCGCGGCCGAGGAACTGTTCGATCGGAACCGGCTGCGGATCGGAGGGCTCGACGGCCAGCTCGCCGAGCTACTCAACGACAAACTCGGCGTCACCGTCGTCCTCGATGACGGTCAGACGCTGAATGCCAACTCCAAGCGCCTGTTTCGCCCCGATACGAACACGCTGTACGTGGCCCGATGGCTGCATCCCGGCCAACGCGCCTTTCAGCTCGCGACTCAGATCGCTCTGCTCACCCAGACCGACCTGATCACCGGTCTTATCGCCGGCGACGATCAGCTCAGCGACGACGCGCGGGGCGTGGCCCGCATCGGCCTGGCCAACTACTTCGCCGGCGCCCTGCTGCTGCCCTACCTGAGGTTCCTCGATGCCGCCGAAAGCGTGCGCCATGACATCGACCAATTGGCACGGCGGTTCGAGGTGGGCTTCGAAACCATCTGTCACCGGCTGTCCACACTGCAGCGCCCGGGCGCGCGCGGAATCCCGTTCATCTTCGTCCGCACCGACAGCGCGGGCAACATCTCTAAACGGCAGTCTGCCACGGCATTTCACTTCTCGCGGGTCGGGGGAAACTGCCCGCTGTGGGTGGTTCACCACGCCTTCTCCCGGCCCGGTCAATTCCTGACCCAGATAGCTCAGATGCCCGACGAGCGCACGTATTTCTGGGTCGCCAGGACCACCGCCACCGAACCCGGCCGCTACCTCGGCCCGGACAAGAGCTTTGCGATCGGGCTCGGTTGCGACGTGGCCCATGCCGAGAACCTCGTCTACTCGGTCGGCATTGACTTGACAGATACCGAGGCGATCGTGCCGATCGGCGCCGGCTGCAAGATCTGCGACCGGCCCGCCTGCTCACAACGGGCCTTCCCCTACCTCGGCCACCCGGTGCACGTCGACGCACATGCCAGCACCGACCTGCCTTACCCGCCTGTCATCGCACCCTAGCCGCCGAACTCGGCGGTAGCTCAAAGCCGCTGTTGTACAGGGTATTTCATCATCGGAAAGCCTGCCGGATTCGTCGGTTGGCCAACCCGTTTGAACCGCTCGAGAAATCCGGGTGAACCGGCCACTGCTGGCGCCGCCAGCGGTGTAGTTTGCTGCTGAGGCCCGGCACAGAACTGCAATTGAGGAGCCAGCGTGGACGTCGATTTTTGTGTAGTCGGAGCGGGATTCGCCGGTTTGACTGCCGCACTGCGGCTGAAGCAAGCGGGGCGCTCGGTCGCCTTGCTGGAGGCTCGGGACCGGGTCGGTGGTCGCACGTTCACCGTAACCCGGGAGGACGGCGTGTGGATCGATCGCGGCGGCGCGTGGGTGGGGCCGGGCCACGACCGGATCTATGCGCTGATGGAAGAGTTCGAGGTACCGGAATACAAGCAGCACAACGACGGTGACGCGATGATGATCTTCGAGGGCAAGCAGCACCGGTACGGCGGCACCATCCCCTGGACCATGAGCAAGTGGGCGGTCGCCAACCTCGGACTGGGTCTGCTCGCGGTGGAGAAGATGTGCAAAGCGGTTCCGCGCGAGGCCCCTTGGGAGGCCAAGGACGCCGCCGAATGGGACCGCATCAGCCTCGGGGAATGGCTGGAAGAGAACGTGATGTCCAAGCCGGCCCGCGAGATGCTGGACATGGCGTTGGCCGGGCCTTATACCTCGGCCGCAACTGAGATTTCGTTGCTGTGGGTGCTGCTGCAGATGGGGTCCGCCGGTGGTCCCAACTTCGTCATTTCGGGCGAAGGCGGCGCCCAGGACGCCCGTCCGGTGGGCGGGATGGGTGCGATTTACCGGCCGATGGCCGCGGAACTCGGTGACTCGCTGCACTTGTCACAGCCAGTCCGGGAGATAGCCCAGGACGACGACGGTGTAACGGTTCGCGCGGGCGATTTAGCGGTGCGGGCACGCCGAGTCATCGTGGCCATTCCCATGGCGATCGCGGATTCGATCGTCTACGAGCCGATGCTGCCGCTGGATCGGACATTGCTGAACCGGCGCATGCCCAGTGGGGCGATCTACAAGACCTCGGTCGTCTACGACGAACCGTTCTGGCGTGCCGACGGATTGTCCGGCCAGTCAGCCGCGCCGGGATCCGCGGTCACCCTGAGCATCGACGCCTGCACGGACACCGGGAGCCCGGGGATCATGTGTGCGATCACGGAGGGCCCGGCCGCGCGCCGGCTCGCACGACTCGACCCCGCCGAGCGAAAAGCGGCGATCATCGGCGAACTGGCCAACCGGTTCGGCAGCAGAGCGAGCACGCCGCTCGAATACTACGAGCAGGAATGGACCACCGAGCGTTACTCCGGTGGCGGGATGATCAGCCACACCGGGACCGGTGTACTCACCGAATTCGGCTACACCCTGCGCGAGCCCTGCGGGCGCATCCATTGGGCCGGGACCGAGAGCTCGGCCGTCATGTGCGGCTGGGTCGACGGCGCGGTGCGCTCCGGGGAACGCGCTGCGGCCGAAGCGATGTCGCGCGACTAGGTTGGGCGAGCAGACGTAGCTGCGAAACCCCTTGCGCCACTTGCGTTTCTTGTCGGTCGCTGTTCCTACAATGTGAGGCATCGGTGCCAGCAGTCGGGAGCAGATCGTCGAGGTCTTCGACGCACTCGACGCCGACGCCGACCGCTTGGGCGAGTTGACCTTCGACGTACTCACCACCCCCGAACGCCTACGCGCATTGGAACGCCTGGAACGCCTGGCGCGCCGGCTGCGCGCCCCCAACACACCCTGATCAACGAACTCCACGCCCAAGCCGGCAAAGAAGAACTCGGCGGCACCCTGCGCGAGGCGCTGGCCAACCGGCTACGCATCACCAAAGCCGACGCCGGCCAACGCATCGCCGACGCCGAAGACCTCGGGGAG
>NZ_DATJYB010000602.1:0-12294 GCF_035499775.1 Mycobacterium sp.
GACCTTGGCCATCTGGTCGGGCGTGGCGATCGCGGCGTCGAAGTCCAGGAAGCCGCCCTGGATCTTTTCGATCAGGTCGTCGCTGCCGACGATATCGGCGCCGGCGGCCTGGGCCTGCTCGGCTTTCTCGCCGACGGCGAATACCGCGACCCGGGCGGTCTTACCGGTGCCGTGCGGCAGGTTGACCGTGCCACGGACCATCTGGTCTGCCTTACGGGGATCTACGCCGAGCCGGATCGCCACCTCGACGGTCGCGTCCTGCTTGGTCGACCCCGTCTCTTTGGCGAGCTTGGCCGCCTGCAGCGGGGTGTAGAGGCTGGCGCGGTCCACCTTCTCGGCGGCGGCGCGGTATGCCTTGCTGGTCTTGCTCATTTGCTTGTCCAATCTGATGTTGGGTCGTGGTTACCAAACGGGCCGGAGCTGGCCCTCCCACGTCTGATTTGTGCGGGGCGTAACTATTCGACGGTGATGCCCATCGAGCGGGCGGTACCGGCGATGATCTTGGCCGCAGCGTCGATGTCGTTGGCGTTGAGGTCGGCCTTCTTGGTCTCGGCGATTTCGCGGACCTGATCCCAGCTGACCTTGGCGACCTTGGTCTTGTGCGGTTCGGCCGAACCCTTGGGCACGCCCGCGGCCTTGAGCAGCAGCTTGGCGGCCGGCGGCGTCTTCAGCGCGAACGTGAAGCTGCGGTCCTCGTAGACCGTGATCTCCACCGGGATGACGTTGCCGCGCTGGTTCTCCGTCGCGGCGTTGTACGCCTTGCAAAACTCCATGATGTTGACGCCGTGCTGACCGAGCGCGGGGCCGACCGGCGGCGCGGGATTGGCCTGGCCGGCCACGATCTGGAGCTTGATCAGCCCGGTGACTTTCTTCTTCTTCGGGGGCATGGGGTGTCGATGTTCCTTCCTGGTTCAAGCCTGGTTTTGGGTGCTGCGCGGGCTAGATCTTGGAGACCTGGCCGAAGGTCAGTTCCACCGGTGTCTCACGGCCGAAGATCGACACCAGCACCTTGAGCTTCTGCTGCTCGGCGTTGACCTCGCTGATGGTGGCCGGCAACGTCGCGAACGGTCCGTCCATGACGGTCACCGATTCGCCGACCTCGTAGTCGACCTCGACGACCGGACGTTCCAGGCCGCCCGCCTCGGCGACGGCGGCGGTGCTGGTCGCGCCCTTGGCGGCCTTCTTCGTCGCTCCCGGCGGCAGCAGGAACTTCACCACGTCGTCCAGCGCCAGAGCCGACGGACGGGACGTCGCACCGACGAACCCGGTCACGCCGGGCGTGTTGCGCACCGCGGACCACGAGTCGTCGGTCAGATCCATGCGCACCAGAATGTAGCCGGGCAGCACCTTGCGATTGACCTGCTTGCGCTGACCGTTCTTGATCTCGGTGACCTCTTCGGTGGGCACCTCCACCTGGAAGATGTAGTCGCCCACGTCAAGGTTCTGCACCCGGGTCTCCAAGTTGGCTTTGACCTTGTTCTCGTACCCCGCGTAGGAGTGGATGACATACCAGTCGCCAGGTTTGCTGCGCAGGTCTGCCTTCAGCGCCGCGGCAGGATCGACCTCTTCAGCCGGAGCCTCGGCGACCTTTTCGGTGGCCTCCTGCAGGTCCACCGCGTCACCCGCGGACGTGTCACCGTCGAAGGTAGTCACGGTTTGCAGTCCTCTCTATCACTCTCAAGCCTCAGGTGCCGAACACCAGTAGCACCAGCTTGGCCAGGCCGAAATCCGCCAGCCCGACCAGCGCCACCATGAAGGCCAGAAACACCAGCACCACCGAGGTGTAGGTGAGCATCTGTTTGCGGCTCGGCCAGATCACCTTCCGCATCTCGGCAACTACCTGCTTCAGGTAGTTGTAGACGAAGATAATCGGGTTAGCGGAACTGGCGCCCGCTTTCTTTGACTTCTTAGCCTTCGTGGTTTTCTGGGCCGTCTTGGCCTTACCGGATTTCTTGGTCTTTTCCTCTTTGGTGACCTCGACCTCGGTCGACGACTCCTTCTCGTCGACCTCTGTGTCGGCCACCTTCTGACGAGTCCGCTTGCCGGTGGGGCGTTGCGGCCGCGCCACGGGTTTTGTCACCAGCGCCGTGCGGCCACCGCTTCGGCCGGCTTCCTGAGTCTCGCCGCCGTCGCTTGCGGCGTCGTCGGCAGCGTCGCCCTCGTCGCTCACCGCATGCTCCTTTGTTCGCTAGCTATCCCCGGGCCGTCCCGATCCGATCGGTCCGATCGGGCACTCCACCCAGTGTCCACCATGTCATGTCTCGCCGTCAGCAGGGGCGACAGGACTTGAACCTGCAACCTGCGGTTTTGGAGACCGCTGCTCTGCCAGTTGAGCTACGCCCCTTCGCGGTTGGCAGGACGGACTCAGTCCGGCCCGACCCACCCTCGGTGTGCCGGGGCTCACACGACACGCGCGCCTTCCGCTCGTTCGACTGACGGAAAGCGCGCAGATGCTGGGAAAACCCCGAGGCCCGAGTGTACTAGATACCGCGTAACCGCAGGAAATCCGCGACGAATTACGCGGTTCTGACGACCTGCCCCGTTTCCTTGTCCCATCTGAGCTGGATGGAGTTGTCCCCCTCGTGGCCCATCAGGGTGGTGTAGGCCTGCAGGACCACGTCGCCATCCTGGTTGGTGCAGGTGTTCTTGGTTACGACGATGTCGGCGCCGAAACGCTCGTCCACCGAATGGATGTCCATGCGGGCGAAGAGTGTGTCCCCGACGCAGATCGGCTTGAAATACACGAACTTTTGGTCGACCTGGACGATCTGCAGGGTCTCCATGCCCACATCGACATTCCGGAAGAAATCGTCCTGGACGAGTTTCGCCAGGATCGACACGAAGGTTATCGGCGCAACGAGGCTGTCGTAGCCCAGTTCGGCGGCCGCCTCCTCGTCGAAGCAGGCCCGATCGTCGCACTTGACCGATCTCGCGAATCCGCGAACCTGCTCCCGGCCGACCACGAAGTGTTCCGGATACTCAAAGGACATCCCGCGGATGTCGGTCTTGAGAGCCATCCGCTACGCCAACTTCGCCGACGCGACGGCCCGTCCGAAGATCTTCTTGCCACCGGTGGTCGCGGTGAGCGCGATGGTCACCGACTTGCTGTCCGGGTCGACCGACTTCACCCGGCCGGTGAACACGAGCTCGGCGCCCTTGCCGTCGTTGGGCACCGGGACCACCGCGGTGAACCGCACGTTGTACTCGGTGACCGCGCCCGGGTCGCCGACCCACGAGGTCACATAGCCGCCACCGAGCCCCATGGTCAGCATGCCGTGCGCGATCGCGGTGTCCAGCCCGACGACCTTGGCGATCTCGTCATCCCAGTGGATCGGGTTCAAGTCGCCCGACACCCCCGCGTAGTTCACCAGATCCTGGCGAGTCAGCGGGTAGACCCGCTCGGGAAGCTGGTCACCAACCTTGACCGAACTGAACTCACGCAGAGCCATCAGAAAATCCCTCTTCTCCGTCATCACCGGCACGGCCCGCCAGGGTCGTGTAGGTCTCCTGCACAATCTCGCCCGCATCGTTGGTGATGATGTTCTTGGTCACGATGATCTCGGTGCCGTGCGCCTCACGCACCGAATCCACGTACACGTCGCAGTAGAGCTTGTCGCCCGCCACGATTGGCTTCGCGAACTTCAGCACCTGGTCGACCTGAACGATCTGAGCGTCCTGGATCGCGATGTTCGCATTTTGAAAGAACGCTGTCTGAGCCTTGTAGCCGAACACGCAGATAAACGTCAGCGGGGCCAGCAACCCGTCATAGCCGAGTTCGGCGGCCGCTTCTTCCGTGAAAAACGCGGCGTCGTCGTTTTGCACGGCCACCGCGTGTTCGCGGATCTTCTCCCGCTCCACCAGGTAATGGTCGGGGTAGCGGAAATGCATCCCGACGACCCGTTCGCTCAACGCCACGGTTCTAGAACCTACCTAGTCAGTCTGAGTGAGTGCTCGCGATTGACTACCGTGTCTCGCGGTGCGGCTGGTGCTTGCCGCAATTGCGGCAGAACTTCTTCAGCTCCATCCGGTCGGGGTCGTTGCGCCGGTTCTTCTTGGTGATGTAGTTACGGTGCTTGCACACCTCGCATGCCAAAGTGATTTTCGGCCGCACGTCGGTACTGGAAGCCATGTCCGTTTCTCTCTCAGGTCTCTCACGCGTTCGTTGTTGTGTTGTAGCGATGGCCGGACTCGAACCGGCGACCTAACGATTATGAGTCGTTCGCTCTAACCGACTGAGCTACATCGCCTCGGGCCACCCCGCTTAGGGGTCGGGGCCGCCTGCCAGCTCGGCGTCCTCCGAGCCCCCTAACGGAATCGAACCGTTGACCTTTTCCTTACCATGGAAACGCTCTACCGACTGAGCTAAGGGGGCCGTTCACCCGTAGCGACCAGTCGTGCCGCGGGCCTAAAAGAGGGTACAGCTTGGCGCTTAACGGCACCAAACCAACAGGGACGACACCTCCGCACCGCACAGCTACCGGCCCCGCAATGCGCCCGAAATGGTGAGTCGATTGCCCAGGTCATAGTCTGGTCAGGTGTCAGATTCGGACCGACTGTACTTCCGTCAGCTGCTTTCCGGTCGCGATTTCGCGCCGGGCGACATGATAGCGGTGCAGATGCGCAATTTCGCCTATCTGATCGGGGACCGTCAGACTGGCGACTGTGTGGTGGTCGATCCGGCATACGCCGCCGGTGATCTGGTCGACGCGCTGGAGGCGGACGGCATGCATCTGTCCGGGGTACTGGTGACTCATCATCACCCCGACCATGTGGGTGGGTCGATGATGGGTTTTCAGCTCAAGGGCCTGGCCGAATTGCTGGACCGCCAAGCTGTCCCGGTGCACGTGAACGTCAATGAGGCACTTTGGGTTTCGCGGGTCACCGGGATCGGCCTCGGCGATCTCACCACGCATGAGAACCACGACAAGGTCAGCATCGGCGACATCGAGATCGAGCTGCTGCACACTCCCGGTCACACGCCCGGCAGCCAGTGCTTTCTGCTCGACGGGCGGCTGGTCGCCGGCGACACCTTGTTCCTGGAAGGCTGCGGCCGCACCGATTTTCCCGGTGGTGACTCCGACGAGATGTACCGCAGTCTGCAGAAGCTCGCCCAGCTTCCGGGTGACCCGACCATCTTTCCCGGGCACTGGTATTCGGCCGAGCCCAGTGCGTCACTGTCGGAAGTCAAGCGTTCCAACTATGTGTATCGCCCTGCGAACCTCGATCAGTGGCGGATGTTGATGGGCATGTGAGAGACCCGAAAGGCGTCTCAACCAGCGCTTCAGCGAAACTTCGGACCGCAGGAAACTGTGGTATAAGCGGAAGGTGGATTCAATGGGGTGGGTCCAGGGCAGCTGGCAGGGTGCCACGGAATTTGGGTCCAGTGCCTGGCTGGTGTGGTCCGTGTGGGCGGCGCTCGCGCTTGGCGTCGTCGCGCTCTTGTTCACGAACCACCAGATCCAGCGCAACCGCCAGTTGGCCGTTGAGCAGATCCGGCCCCATGTCGCCATGCTGATGGAACCGCATGTCACCGACTGGCACGTGATCGAAGTGGTGGTCCGGAATTTCGGTCGCACCGCCGCCTATGACATCCGGTTCTCGTTTCCGACCGCACCCACCGTCGCGGCATACGAGAACGCCTCCGACGGATACGCCGATGTCGTCGAACTGCAGCTCCCCCGCGAATTGCCATCGCTGGCCCCCGGCCAGGAATGGCGGATGGTGTGGGATTCGGCGCTCGACCGCGCCGAAATCGGGAATGCCATCGAGTCCCGGTTCGCCGGGTCGGTGATCTACTACGACCGTCCCGAGCAGCCGAAGGGATGGCGGTTCTGGCAGCGCGCGCGCAAACCGCTCGAGACCAAGGTGGTGCTGGACTGGGACGCCCTCCCGCCCGTCCAGCGCATCGAGTTGATGACGACCCACGATCTGGCGAAGCGGGAGAAGCAGAAACTGGAACTGCTGCGCAGCCTGCTGACCTATTTCCACTACGCAAGCAAGGAAACGCGTCCCGAGGTGTTCCGCAGCGAGATCGCGCGGATCAACGGCGCAGTGCAGGAAACGCAGGACCGGTGGCGCATCCGGCAACTCGATTCGCCCACCGATGTCAGCCTTCGCTGGGGTGACGCCGAAGACGAACTGGGCAAACACAGCAACCAGAGGGTGTGATGGTGGCTCCGCGGCATCCAGTAGATACCGCGGCAACCCGAATCTGATTCAATCGACGGGCTGTCCTTATCGAAGGAGTAACCATGAGCGGCCCGGTCACCTACAGCCACGACGAGTCCATCGCGCTCATCCGGATGGACGACGGCAAAGTCAACGTGTTGGGGCCGACCATGCAGCAGGCCCTCAACGAAGCGATCGACCAGGCCGACGCCGATGACGTCGGCGCGCTGGTGATCACCGGCAATCAGCGGGTGTTCAGCGGCGGCTTCGACTTGAAAGTCCTCACCGGGGGCGAGGCGCAACCGGCGATCGACATGCTCCGCGGCGGCTTCGAGCTGTCGTATCGGCTGCTGTCATACCCCAAGCCGGTGGTGATGGCCTGTACCGGCCATGCCATCGCCATGGGAGCCTTCCTGCTGTCCTCCGGCGACCACCGGGTGGCCGCGCACGCGTACAACATTCAGGCCAACGAAGTCGCGATCGGCATGACCATTCCCTACGCGGCCATGGAGGTCCTGAAGCTGCGGCTGACCCGGTCGGCGTATCAGCAGGCCGCCGGGCTGGCCAAGACATTTTTCGGCGAAACCGCGCTCGCCGCAGGCTTTATCGACGAGATCGTGATGCCCGAGATGGTGCTGAGCCGCGCCGAGGAGGCGGCACGGGAATTCGCCGGCCTCAACCAGCAGGCACACGCCGCCACCAAGTTGCGCGCCCGCGCCGACGCGCTGAAAGCCATCCGCGCCGGGATCGAGGGGATCGAAGCCGAGTTCGGTCTCTAGTTGAACTGGCGGAACCGCTCGAGGTATTCGACCCAGTTCCAGGTCGACAGGAACTCCTTCGCCGCGGCATAGCCTTTGGCGTACAGCGCTTCAGCGTCTTTTCTGGCGATGCCGAAATCCAGAAAGTTGACCGACGTCGAATCCACCCGGATCGCCCGCGCGCTGACCCAGGGCTGGTTCAGATAGGTCTGATCGTGGCCGACGAACATGGTGGTAATCAGCTGCTCCAGCAGAACCGACGGCGGGCCCAGCAGGCGCAGCGCGCCGACCCCGGGGATCAGCTGGTCGTTACCTTCGGGAAGGTTGGGCACCACCGTGACGCCGAAAGTCGGCCAGCGCGGCGGTTTGCCGTCGAACCGGTCGAACGAGTCGATCGGGAAGTTCGACAGCACGCCGCCGTCAACCAGGGTGGAGGTGACCCCGGCGGCGCTGGTCAGGCTGACCGGCCGGAAGTAGAACGGGATTGACATCGAGGCGCGGACCGCGTCGGCCACCGGTTGGTCGTCGGGATCAAGACCGTAGACCCGCCGATAATCCCAGGGCAGTCGCACCAGCTGGCCCGTCGTCACATCGGTGACGGTGACCGCGAGCCGATAGCGGCGCCCTGCGGGAATTTGTTTGTCAGTGAGGGCCAGATCCCCAAAAGTGCTCACCCCCAGGTTCTTCAGCTCGCTGCGGACCCAGTCGTGGGCGAAGTCGCCACGGTACATGCCGGTCTCGCGCAGCAGTCCCCACGCACGACCGACGAAGGGCAGATGCCCGACGGGATCGCGGAACTTTGGATACGGCAGGGTCAGCGCGAGTTCCTTGATCTGTTCGGTCGTCAACTGGTCGCCGTTGGATGCGGCAGCCAGGATCGACCCGACCAGTGAGCCGGCAGAGACGCCGGACACCCGCTTGACCGAATATCCGGCATCCATGATGGCGACCACGGCGCCGACCAGGCCGACGCCTTTCACACCGCCGCCCGAAAGCACGAGATCCACCGGTTTCTTAGCAGCCATTGTTCAGCTTTCAGCCGAAACCCAGTCGTAGGCGAGGAATTTCCCGTCGAACGTCACCACGATGCGGTCGCCCGACGGATGCGGCTTCTTCTGCAGATCGACGCTGAAGTTGATCGCGCTCATGATGCCGTCGCCGAACTGCTCGTGGATCAGTTCCTTTAGCGCGCCGCCATAGACCTGAAGCGCTTCGTAAAAGCGGTAGATCGTCGGGTCGGTAGGCACCGCAGTGGGCAGCCCGCCGCGCATGGGCGGCGTCGCGAGCACCGGCACCGCCGACTCGTCGAGATCCAGCATTTCGACCAAGACCTTGCCGAGTTCGGCGGGAATCGGGTGCTGGCCGAGCAACGCCGACGTGGTCCAGACGACCGGCTTTCCGATGGCATCGGCGAGCTCCTGCCAGCTCAGCCCTTTGGCCAGGCGGGCAACCACGATCTGTTCGGTGATCTCGTTTCTGTTCATGACCCCAAGCATGCACGCCGGGCGGACATACGTTGCGACGCCAGCGGCGCAACGAGACAGTATCCAGGGCTAGCCGCCGCCGGGTTTGCACACTCTCAGTGCAGTCTCGATGCCCCGAATACAGTCTCGGCGCCACCGAAAGCTCACTTCGGTTTCGTCGCACTCACCAAGCGCGTGGAAAACCACGGGCCGCCGTACCACATGCGCCATCCCAGGTTGCGGCGCCGCACATTTCGCCAGCCCAGCTCCTGCAAACGCGCGGCATGTTGACGGGTCTCCCACAAATCCCCGATCGCCAGCCGGCCCCCCGGCCGCAGCACGCGAACCGCTTCGTCGAGTGCCTTGCGGCGTCCGGCGCGGGTCGGAATGTTGTGGATGGCCAGGTTGCTGACGACCACGTCGACGCTCTCGTCGGCCAACGGCAGCGCAGTCATGTCGGCGGTGTGCACCTCGATGCGATCGGAGACGTCTTCCAGCGCCGCATTGGCCAAAGTGGCCTGCTGGGAGTTGCCGGTCTGATCGGCCTGCCATAGATCGACGCCGATCGCCCGGCCCCGCGGCAGCCGCTTGGCGGCGGCGAGCAATACCGCGCCGCGCCCGCAACCCATGTCCAGGACCGTTTCGTCGCCGCTCAGCCGCAGATCGTCCAGAACCCGTCCCCACACAACGAACTTGCCCGACCGTGTCGCATAGATGTACCAGGCCGCCGTCGCGATCAGGTCGACACCGAGCGCCCCCGTCAGCGCCGCCGCAAGCCGATTGCCGCGTGACAGGCTGACACCCGCTGTCACCAGCAGGGCAGCAGAACCGGCCGCGACGGTCGCCAACTGCGTCCGCCCCGAGACGGTGTGGAAAGACCCGTCGTATCCGTAGTCGCCTCTGCGGGTCACGTGATTCACCACCGTCCGTGGTGGACGACTTCGGAGAAGGGCCGCCGATCCGGTTTGCGGATCGGGCGCAGCGGTCGATCGGCTGGATATCCGATGCCGAGCATGAAAGCCACCAAATAGCCGTCGGGAACGCCAAGGATGGCCCGCGCCTTGTCTTGATCCCCGACGGACGAATGGCCGGTACCGATCCCCAGGTCGGTGGCCGCGATCATCATCGCCATCGTCGCCTGACCGACGTCGTATTGGTCTACCACCTTCCGGCGCTCGTCCGGCGGCTCCGGCACGACCATGGCGATCGCGGCCGGGGCGCCGGCGATGTGACCGGCGCCTCGCCACACCGTGGATAGCTCCTGCAGCTGAGTTCGGTCGGTGACGATGACAAAGTCCCACGGCTGGCGGTTGCTCGCAGACGGTGCGCGCCACCCGGCCTCGACGATCCGGTTCAAGTCGTCGTCGGACACCGGCTTCGGCTTGTACTGCCGTACATTGCGTCGGGCACAGATCGCATCCCAGGTTTCCATCGCATCCCTCCCTCGCCCTCGCTGACCATGCTGCCACCGTTGTCGGTGGGGCGGTCTATGGTGGCCCGCAATGGCGCTTCATCTCCATCGTGCCGAGCGCACCGATCTGCTTGCCGACGGCCTCGGTGCCCTGCTGGCCAAACCCCTGCCCGACCCGTTCGCCGAGGAGCTGGTCCTGGTCCCGGCGCGCGGCGTCGAACGCTGGCTGAGCCAGCGGCTTTCGCACATCCTCGGCCGCCGTGCCGACAGCGGCGACGGTGTGTGCGCGGGTGTGTCGTTTCGCAATCCGCAATCGCTGATCGCAGAAATAACCGGAACGACGGACGACGACCCGTGGTCACCGGATGCCATGACGTGGCCGCTGCTGGAGGTGATCGACTGCTCACTGGACGAGCCGTGGTGTCGAACGCTGGCAAAACATCTGGGCCACTTCGATATCGGGGCCGAGGCCGATTTGCGTCGCGGGCGACGGTATTCGGTGGCCCGCCGCCTGGCCGGGATGTTCGCCTCCTACGCCCGGCAGCGTCCGCGGCTGCTCGCCGACTGGCTGGACGGCAATCCGGGCGACCTCGATACCGACCTGGCCTGGCAACCCGAATTGTGGCGCGCATTGGTCTCCGTCATCGCCGCCGATCCTCCGCACGTCCGTCACGAAGAAACGATTGCCCGGCTGCGCGAGGGGCCGGCAGACCTGCCGTTGCGGCTGTCGCTGTTCGGTCACACCCGGTTGGCGGTCACCGACATCGAGTTGCTCGACGCGGTCGCCGCCCACCACGACCTCCACCTGTGGCTGCCGCACCCCAGCGACGAGTTGTGGCGGGGGCTGGCCGGCAGGCACGGCGCGGTGCCGAGGCGCGAGGACACCAGCCATCGGGAAGTCCACCATCCGCTGCTGGCGACCCTCGGTCGGGATCTCCGCGAACTGCAACGAAACCTTCCCGCAGATCCGGCGACCGACGAGGCGCTGAAGTCCGCCGATCGACCCGACACGCTGCTCGGCTGGCTGCAGGCGGACCTGGCCGCCAACGCGGTCCGGCGCGCAGGCCGCGAGCTGTCGGCCGATGACCGGTCGATACAGGTGCACAGCTGTCACGGTCCGGCCCGCCAGGTCGATGTGCTGCGCGAGGTGTTACTCGGCCTGCTGACCGACGACCCGACGCTGGAGCCGCGCGACATCCTGGTGATGTGCCCCGACATCGAGACGTACGCGCCGCTGATCGTCGCGGACTTCGGGCTGGGCGACGTGGTGCACGGTGTGCATCCCGCACATCGGCTTCGGGTTCGGCTCGCCGATCGCTCACTGCTGCAAACCAATCCGCTGCTCGGCGTGGCGTCGCAACTGCTGATGTTGGCCGGCAGCAGGGTCACCGCCAGTGAGGTGCTCAACCTCGCCCAGGCCACCCCGGTGCGTGCCCGGTTCGGATTCGACGACGACGATCTGGAGAACATCACCCGGTGGGTCCGGCAGTCGAATATTCGGTGGGGCTTCGACCAGGAGCACCGTGCACCCTACGGCGTCGACTTCATCCACAACACTTGGCAATTCGGCATCGATCGAGTGTTGGCCGGCGTTGCGATGTCCGAAACATCGCACGCCTGGATCGATTCCACGTTGCCCCTCGACGACGTCGGTAGCAATCGGGTCGAGTTGGCGGGCCAATTCGCCGAATACATCGACCGGCTGCGGCGAGTGGTCGACTCGCTCACCGGGACCCGTCCGCTGCGCGAGTGGTTGGCCGCACTGGCCGACGGCATCGCCCTGGTGACTCGGGTCGACGATAACGACACCTGGCAGACCAGCCAGGTGGAGCGCGAATTCGGCGAAATACTCCGCACCGCCGGTCCGCGGGCGGAGACCCCGCTGCGGTTGCCCGACGTGCGCGCGCTGCTACAAAGGCACCTCGCCGGACGCCCTACCCGGGCCAACTTCCGCACCGGCACACTGACCGTGTGCACGATGGTGCCGATGCGTTCGGTCCCGCACCGGGTGGTCTGCCTGGTCGGGCTCGATGACGGCGTGTTTCCGCGCACCGGTGTCGTCGACGGTGACGATGTGCTGGCCCGTCGTCCGTTGACCGGTGAGCGCGACATCCGTTCTGAGGACCGGCAATTGCTGCTCGACGCCATCTGCGCGGCCGCCGACCATCTGGTCATCACCTACACCGGCGCCAACGAATACTCGGGTCAGCGCAGACCGCCCGCCGTGCCGCTGGCCGAACTGCTCGACGCCGTGGACATGACGACGAGCGAGCGGGTTCGCTCTCGCATCGTCGTCGAGCATCCCTTGCAGCCGTTCGACGTTCGCAACGTGGAACGCGGAAAGCTGGTGCCCGGTGTGCCGTTCAGCTTCGATCCGACCGTGCTGCGGGCAGCCCGGAGCGCCACCGGCGAACGCGCCGAGCAGCCGAAGTTCATCAGCGAACCGCTGCCGCCCCAAAGCCCGGATGATCCAGACGATGTCGTCCTCGCCGAT
>NZ_DATJYB010000603.1:0-5291 GCF_035499775.1 Mycobacterium sp.
CGCCCTGATTCAGATCGACCCGGCGCCCCAGCTGTGGCGCGAGCAGCTGGAAGTGTCGGCGGCCGCGCACGCCGCCGGAAGCCGGCTGTATCCGCAGATTGCCGCGCGCCCATTCGGCATGCTGTTCGGGTTCCCGGGACACCACGCCTTCACCCACCGCCCCGCCTATCGCAAGCTGCGTGCCGAGCTCGGACCCGCGGAGCTCGCGGCTCGGCTCGCCGAGCCTGCGGTCAGGACCGCGATCCTGTCCGAGCCCGATCTGCCGGTCGACAAGTCGGTGCTCTTCGACAACATGTTCGCGGTGGTTCAGCATTCACTGGGCCGGTTGTACGCGATCGGCGACCCGCCCGACTACGAGCCCACAGCCGAGCGCACCGTTGCCGCGATCGCGCGTGAGCGCGGCGAAGACCCGCTGGCCACGCTCTATGACCTGATGCTCGAGTCCGACGCGACCGCAATGTTGTTACTGCCGCTGCTCAACTACAGCGACGGCAACCACGACGCGATCCGCGAGATGCTCACTCACCCGGCCGGTGTCGTCGGTCTCTCCGACGGCGGCGCACACTGCGGGATGATCTGCGACGCGTCCTACCCCACCTATCTGCTCACCCACTGGGCACGAGACCGTCACCGCGGCGAGCGGCTCCCGCTGGAGTATGTGGTGCGCAAGCAAAGCCACGACACGGCAGAGCTTTTCGGCCTCACCGACCGCGGCACGATCGCGGTCGGCAAGAAGGCCGACATCAACGTCATCGACATGGAGGCGCTGACGCTGCACGCCCCGCGGATGGTGTATGACCTGCCCGCCGGCGGGCAGCGCTTGATGCAGCACGCAAGCGGCTATGCCGCCACGGTGGTCAGCGGCGTGGTAACTCGCCGCGACGGCGTGGACACCGGTGCGCGCCCGGGCCGTTTGGTGCGCGGCGCCCGGTAGTCGAGCGCCCTACACGCCGGTCGGGACCTGACCCGGCGGATGAGGCGGACCTGTCAGATGGGGCGCAGCAGGCGGAGTGGTCACCGACTCCGGCGCCGGACTGATCGGGAGGTGACTCGCGGCGAAATCTGCCGGCTGATCGACCATCCCCGTCTCCATGTATTGGCCATGGGCGAAGAAGTCTCCCGCGCCAGAGCACACCGGGTCGTTCGGAACGCACAAGTCGATGGTTTGGCGGCGTAACCGGGGCCGATGGCGATCGCCGGTTGGCCGATCGTGTTCATGAATTGCTCCGACGGCTTTCCGAACAACGTGACCGCGGCGACGTGGTCGGCCACCGCCGACGGCATCGGCTGCGGGATTGCCACAGCGTGTGCCCCATCCGGCACCCGGTCCGCGGTGACGAAGCCCATCACCGCGGCGCCCTGGGAGTATCCGCCGAGCACCATGCTGGTCTTGGGACAGCTCACCGCCATCGATTCGATATGAGCGCCGGCGTCATTGATCCCGTCGAGAGCCGTCGGGAAATCAGTGCTGGCCGGATAGTCGACCGGGTACACCGCGAGCGACCGTGCGCCTGCGCGCGCCCGCAGCGAATCGACGAATCGCTCGCCGACCTCGCCGAGGCCCGGCGGCTCCGAGGTACCGCGGGCGAACACAACTTCGACATCGGGGCACGGCTCGGCTGAAGCCGGAGCGACGGGTGCGGTCAGCACAACCCACGCCGATGCGACAACGCAACCGAAGAACCTGCAGATGTGGTGGAGATCCACGCTCCAACGCTGTCACATCCAGATAGCGGATACCTTATGAATTCAGCCAGGATGCCGTCCAAAAACGCTGGTGGCATGCGGGTTTCGACCGGGATGGCAGAGCCTCGGCGCCGGGCTACCTTCGGTGCACCAGCGAAACCGCGGAGCGAAGCATCCCCCGGACCGCGTAGACGGCAGCCACCACCGACAGCAGGATCAGCACAACGAACGTCGGCAGCCAATTGGTCCGATTGTGGCTGACGTTCCACCAGACGACGGTGAACAACACCGCGCACAGAAATAGCACGAAGTCTCGCCAATTGCCGCGGTACGACTCCGCGGCCTTGCGCAGTTCGCGGGTTTTTTCGGTGGCCTCGATCAGGTCGTCGATGCGCGCGTCGATGCTGCGCTGCAGGTTGGCGCGTCTTTCCGTGTCATCCGGGGGGAGCCGATCGAGCAGGTCCATGTCCTCCTTGATCAGGCCTCGGAAGTTTGGGCCCCGGAATTGTCCGGCGGCAAAGGCCAACATGGCGCCGCCGAAAACGGGTGCGGCACCCAGCGCCGCGGATGCAAAACCGACCACGTCCGCTCCTCCTTCGCATCGTCCTCAACATCGCTCCGTTGAGGATTATCGAAGCTTAGGAGCCGATCGACATCCGCGGCGTGTGTTTAGTCGGTGCCCACGCCGACCGTGTACCAGCGGGCGGCCACCTTGGGGTTCTCGTCGTACCTCTTGAACCAGCGGCCGGCGAATTCGGGAAGCCTTTCGAAATTCGGGTTGTGCTTTGGCCCCTGCGACCGGATCAGTCCAACCAGCATCGCGCCGAACTCGCGCCGCGGCACACCCGCGTAGGTGCCCTGGCCGGGCGCCTGGAGCTCGTGCGCGGCTTTGATGGCATCGCGAAATGCCCTGACCGACAACCCATTCGGGATGAGGCGGCCAAAGTCACCGCCGTCCTCTTTGGGCACGTGCCGCTGGAACCCGGTGGAGATTATCGACAGGATCTCACCGATGTGTTTGACCACGCCGGCGATGGTCTTGACGCGGTACGGGTAGCTGCCGCGTACCGCGTCGTAGACGAGCAAGGCCGAGCTGCGGTGCTCGATCTCCTCGCAGAAATGCCAGATGAACATCGACGCGACCCGCTCGTCGCCGGGCCGGAACAACGTGTCTTCGTGGTCGAGGAAGACCTTGAAGTAGGGCGTGAACGTCGCCTCCACCACCGCCGGGTAGGCAAGCCGCCAGGCCAGCGGCTTGGTGGCGGTGAGGTGGTCGAAGGAGGCGGTGACTTGCTCCATGGTGTCCTGCAGGCCCGGCCAGCGCCGGCTCAGTGCCCTGATGTGGCTCTGGTGGGCCGCCGAGTGCTGGGCCTCCTGGCGCAGGTAGGCGCTGGCCTCCTCGGCGTCCTCGGGATTGCGCATCAGGGGTATCGCCTCGCGCGTCGCGTCGACGATGAACTTCTCGAATCCCGGCGCGAAGAACGAGATGACGTTGCACTGCATGCCGAACGCGGGGCGCTGCGGTTGCCAGTGGAACGGGACGTCGTCCCCGGCGAAGTCGAAGCGAACCCGCCTTACCTGGAGATCTGTCATCGGTGACACCTGTCTTCCGGATTCCCTGCCGTTGACAATACACATTATTAACTCTGTATGGTGACCTTGGCAACCCGGGCGCCGGGGTTCGCGCGGTAGCGTCGGAGGCCAGCGAAGCCGCCTGGCACGGCTTGCGCGTGGCGCAGCCCGAGTTGGCCGACGCGCAGCGCGTCTTTTCGATTGAAGTCGCTTTGGCGCGTGGCGATCTCGTGATGGCAGCGCTACTGGTCCGCGCCCGCGTGGCGTCGCGGAAGGCAGGCCCGAAGATGGCGAGCGCGACGCTCAAAGGCGCTGGTTGGCGCGGCCAGTGGCGGCACGCACCTGACGGTCCCGGACATTCTGGAATGCCTTGCGGGCGTGGGTACCGGCGACGGTAACCACCGAGAGGCAGCACGCTTGTCCGGAAGAGGCGCTTCGTCAGCGCATGGGCTTGGTGCGCTTCAAGATCCACGATGCCGCGTATGAGGCATCGGTGGCCCGGCTGCGAAACTCTATGGAAGAGGCCGCTTTCGACGCCGCATGGACCGAGGGCGCCGGGCTATCGATGGAAGAAGCGATTGCCTACGCGCAGCGCGGCCGCGGTGAGCGCAAGCGGCCCGCGAGCGGCTGGGCGTCGCTCACGCCGGCTGGGCGCGACGTCGCGCGACTCGCTTGCGAAGGGCTGGCCAATAAGGAGATTGCGACGCGGCTGTTCGTGTCACCCCGTACCGCGCAGGCCCACCCTTCGCACATCTACACCAAACTCCGCATCGCATCCCGGGTTCAGCGGGTGCAAGAGGCAGCCCGCAACGCCTGAGTTCCCCTGCCGATTAAGGTGTTTGTGGAGTGGTGGTTTGTGGGGTGTGATGGTGATGGGCGCCGGGGCAGGTAATGCGGGGAATGCAACCGCAGTTGAGACCGACGACGCAACCGCCGCCGCCGGCCGGCTGCACGGGCAACGCGCCGCCGGGTGGAGCCACCGGAGTCCCGCGAACCGTCGGCGTCAACGTCACACTGGACGAAGCGCTCGCCGAGGTGGTGTAATCGCCGATTCCGCAGCCGACCGCAAAGACAAGTACGGCCGCACTGCCGCCGACTGCCATCGCCAGCTTGCTTCTCGTCGCCACTACTCAACTGTAATGGCTGATCCGCCGATACGCCGTTTATGCGGATCAGGACGCCGCGGAAGGCCGGCGTCGGGTTCGTGGGTCGGGGCTGCGGAGTGCCTCCATCGCGCTCGCCATCTGCGGATAAGCGATCGCGGGTCCAATCCATCGGGTGAGGTAGCGGCGCAGATCCGCGCCGCTGCGAGCCGGCTTACCTGGGTCGACAAGGAATGAATGCAGCACCCGAAGGCAGAATTCGGACAGTTCTTCGATGCCTGCCTCGTCGAATCCGTGTCGCTCCCAATCCACGTCGAAGCGGTGCAGCATTGACCGGCCGAATGTCAGGGCGGTTTCGGACATGATGGAGACGGTCTGGCCGCTGCGGTCGCGCTGGTGCAGCAAGAATTCGACCTGACTGTCGGCGGGCAGTTGTTCAATGGCGAACGCCACCCCTTCGATCATCGCGACGACCGGGTCGGTTATCCCTTTGAGATGGGCTGCCAAATGACTCAGAAAGCCGTCGGCCGACCGCATCGCGGTTGCCACCAGCAATGCCTCCGTGCCGGGGAAGTAGCGGTAGACGGTCTGTCGGGTGACACCGAGCGTGCGCGCCACATCGGCGATCCGCATCGCCGCGCCGCGCTCACTGATGATCTTGTCCGCGGCATCCAGAATGCGCTCGATGGCCTCCTCGTCGGAGGCCGGCGTATTGCCTGCCCAGCCGTGACTGCGCATGCTCAGCGAGCAGCGTTGTCGGTCATCAACACAGCTGGATCATAACGTCCCAGCTGTGAAAAGCATCGGTGGTGAGCCGATTTGGCAGGTCGGAAGGAATCCATGCCCCTGCGGGAGCAGTCCCCCGCAAGCGGGAGGTGCCCCCAGCAAAAGCACCAGACACGCCGGGTTATTAGGTGATTTTTCCGTCTG
>NZ_DATJYB010000604.1:0-6320 GCF_035499775.1 Mycobacterium sp.
AAGTTGGTCCTGGGGTAGTCGACCGTCGATTATGCCAGGTCAACCTACATCACCCCAAACACTGGGCTGCGCGTGCGCATTCCCGGCGCGGGCCTAGTCGTTGTCCATCGATCCGGGTGTCGTCTTGGACACCTGAACCAGGAACTCGTAGTTGTTCTTGGTCTTGCGCAACTGCGACATCAGCAGGTCGATGGCCTGGTGGGAATCCAGACCCGACAAGACGCGGCGCAGCTTGTGCACGATGCCGAATTCGTCGGGCGAGAGCAGGAGCTCGTCCTTGCGGGTGCCCGAGGGGTTGACATCGACCGCGGGGAAGACCCGACGTTCGGATATCTTGCGATCCAGCTTGAGTTCTGCGTTGCCGGTGCCTTTGAATTCCTCGAAGATGACCGTGTCACCGGTGGATCCGGTTTCAACCATCGCGGTGGCGATGATCGTCAGCGATCCGCCTTCCTCGATGTTGCGCGCAGCACCCAGGAAGCGCTTGGGCGGGTACAGCGCGGTGGAGTCGACACCACCGGATAGGATGCGACCCGACGCGGGCGACGCGTTGTTGTAGGCGCGCCCCAGGCGGGTGATCGAGTCGAGCAACACCACGACGTCCTTGCCCTGCTCCACGAGGCGCTTTGCGCGCTCGATGGCCAGCTCGGCGGCCTGGGTGTGGTCGGACGGCGGCCGGTCGAAGGTGGAGGCGATGACCTCGCCCTTGACCGATCGCTGCATGTCGGTGACCTCTTCAGGTCGCTCGTCGACGAGCACGACCATGAGGTGGCATTCGGGGTTGTTTTTGGTGATCGCGTTGGCGATGTCCTGCAGGATCGTCGTCTTGCCGGCCTTGGGCGGCGACACGATCAGTGCGCGCTGGCCCTTGCCGATCGGCATGATCAGGTCGATGACCCGGGTGGTGAGCCGGTCCGGCGTGGTTTCCAGACGCAGCCGCTGGTTGGGGTACAACGGCGTCAATTTTGTGAAATCTGGCCGCTTCTTGGCGTCCTCGACCGATCCGCCGTTGACGCTGTCAAGGCGCACCAGCGGGTTGAACTTCTGCCGCTGGTTGGGCTGCTCGCCCTCCTTGGGCACCCGAACCGCACCGGTTACCGCGTCGCCGCGCCGCAAGCCGTTCTTGCGCACCATATTCATGGAGACGTAGACGTCGTGTGGGCCGGCCAGGTAGCCGGAGGTGCGGACGAAGGCGTAATTGTCGAGGACGTCAAGGATGCCGGCCACCGGCTGGACGACGTCATCTTCACGCAGTTCGGCGTCGGCGCCACCTTCGCCCGTTCGTTCACCGCGGCGGCGGCGGTCGCGGAACCGGCGTCCCCGCCGGCCCTGACGGCCCTCGCCGTCGTCATCTTGCTGGTTGGAGCCGCCCCGAGCCTGTTGTCCACCCGAGCCTTGTTGGTCTCCGCCCTGGTCACTGCCGGCGTCGGATTTGTTCTCGTCCGACTTTCCGTTCTCGTCCGACTTGGCGTCTTGTCGGCCCTTCTGGCGCCTGCCATCCTCGTCGGCGGTCGCGCCTTCGCGATCCGGTTCGGTGGCAGTGTGAGAAGCCGATCCCGCGTCCCGGGAGGCGCCACGGCGCTCGCGACGCGGCGCCTCGGCCGACGAATCGCTCTGCTCCTCTTTCTTGTCGTGCTCTTTGGCGGCCGGTGCTTCGGTAGCGGTCTCCGCCTTCGCAGTACCGGTGTCCTCAGGTGCCGGAGCTGATGGGGCACCGCCGGCGGATGCGCCGTTGGCCTGTCCCCGACTTTCCTGAATTGCGGCGATCAGTTCGTTCTTACGCATGCCAGACGTCCCTTTGACGCCGGCTCGATTCGCCAGCGCGCGCAGTTCGGGCAGCACCATGGTGGACAGGGAGCCGCCCGATGCAGCGGTCTTGACGTCTGAAGTGTCTGTGGTCACGGAATTCGACGGCGCACCGCCCTCGGTGCTTTCGCCAGCCGTGATGAGGTCCGTATCAGTCACGGATTTCCTTTCTTCCCCCGCTGATCAGGTCATACGAGGGGTTCGTTGCATTCAGCCAATTCGCCGAGTGCGCCCAATCATCGACTCTGCAACGCTGATCGCCAGGATTTGGCGGCTTAAAACGGCGAACCTCGTTCACGAGAAGAATTGGTAGTTGTCCTAGCGGTTAGGCAGTATGGATGCAGATGCAGATGCTGCGATTGCTGGACGGCTCCGAGGATAGCCCGCTTCACTGTCGGAAGCAAGCAAACCCACCGGCAAAGGCATGGATCAACTTGGGACTGTGACTCCCGGGCTCCAGCGAACTCCGTCGCCGGCGGTCATCGTGGTGATGTTGAATCCATTGGCCGAGCCGTACCGCAACGCTTCCATGGGCAGCTGCGACTCCGTGCTTAGCGCGATAATCGCAGGTCCCGCCCCGGAAAGTGTTGCTGCCAGGTTATGACGCCGCAGCAGCCGCAGATATTCCGCCGTTGCCGGCATCGCGGGGGCGCGTTGCGGCTGATGCAGCACGTCTTCCGTGGCGGCCATCAGCAGATCGGGCCGTTCGGATAGTGCCACCACCAGCAGCGCAGCACGGCTGACGTTGAACCGGGCGTCTTCATGGCTGACCTGCGTGGGCAGCAGCACCCGGGTCTCCGCCGTCGACGAGCGCTCCTCGGGAATCGCGAGGAAAAGCCGGATTTCCGGGTGCAGCCGCAGGGCTGCCGCCGAGTAGACAGGCTGATCGCCGCTGTGCTCGGTCCACGACACCACCGCTCCGCCCAGCACTGCAGCCGCGGCGTTGTCGGGATGACCCTCGAACTCCGAAGACAGCTGGATCAGCTGAGCTTCGCTCAGCGGCGTCGAATCGATCTGTGCGACAAGACTATTTGCCGCGGCCAGACCACCCACCACGGCAGCCGCCGACGAGCCCAGGCCGCGGGAATGCGGAATGGCGTTGCGGCAGCGCACCACCAGGCCGGAAGCGCTGACCTCCATGGCCTGCAGCCCACGCATGACCGCGCGCACTACCAGGTGGTCGGGACCCAACGGCACCTGGTTGGCGCCTTCGCCCTCGACCAGCACCACTAGAGCGGAATCTTGGGAATCTATTGTCTCGACCACGATCTCGTCGCTGAGGTTCAACGCCAAGCCGATGCTGTCAAAGCCCGGGCCGAGGTTCGCGCTCGACGCGGAAACGACCGCGCTTCCTACCAACCCGGCAGGCAGTTTCTGCGTCACCGCCTTGACCACTAGGCGAGCCCGAGCTTCTCGACGACGAGGACCGGATCAACCGGCAGCGGCGACACTTTCGGCATATCCTTCAGCGCCGTGTCGGGATCCTTGAGACCGTTGCCGGTCACCGTACACACCACCGTCGACCCGCGAGCCACCCAACCGTCGTCTATGGCCTTGAGCAGGCCGGCGATGCTGGCCGCGGACGCGGGTTCGACGAAAACGCCTTCGGCGCCGGCCACCAGGTGGTATGCGGCCAGGATCTCGTCGTCGGTGGCGGCAAGGAAGCGCCCGTCGGATTGCTGCTGGGCTGCGACGGCCGAGGCCCACGACGCCGGTGCGCCGATGCGGATCGCGGTAGCGATGGTTTCGGGGTGGCTCACCGGGTGGCCGAGCACCAAGGGCGCCGCCCCTGCGGCCTGAGTGCCGAGCATGCGGGGCAGCTTGTCGATCACGCCGTCGCGGTGATATTCGGTGTAGCCCTTCCAGTACGCGGTGATGTTGCCCGCATTGCCGACCGGCAGGGCATGAATGTCGGGTGGCGCGCCCAGCGCGTCGACGATCTCGAACGCCGCCGTCTTCTGGCCCTCGATGCGCACCGGGTTGACCGAGTTGACCAGGGATATGGTCGGGAAGTCGGCGGTCATCTTGCGGGCCAGCTCGAGGCAGTCGTCGAAGTTGCCGTCGATCTGGATGATCTTGGCGCCGTGCATAACCGCTTGCGCAAGCTTGCCCATCGCGATCTTGCCTTGTGGTATCAGCACCGCGCAGGTGATGCCGGCGCGGGCAGCGTATGCGGCCGCCGAGGCGGAGGTGTTTCCGGTCGATGCGCACAGCACGGCCTGTTGCCCGCGGGCGACCGCGTCGGTGACCGCCATCGTCATGCCGCGGTCTTTGAAGGAACCGGTCGGGTTGAGCCCCTCGACTTTGAGATGGATCGTGCAGCCGGTCTTTTCGGACAGCCTGGGTGCGGCGATCAGCGGGGTGCCACCCTCGAGCAGCGTTACCGGGGTCCAGTCGTCGCCGACCGGCAGCCGGTCGCGGTAAGCCGCGATCACACCCGGCCACGGTTGGTGGATGGCAGTCCGGGGGGCGCTCACAGCGTGGTTCCTTCCATGCGCAGCACGCTTGCGACCCGCTGCACCACGTCCAAGTCGGCAAGCGCCTCAACGGTTTCCGACAGTGCGGCTTCGGTGGCGTGGTGGGTGACGACCACGATGCGGGCCCCCACCCGTCGCCCTCCCTCGTCTACGACACCTTCTTGGCGGACCTCGGCGATGCTCACCTCGCGCTTGGCGAATTCGGCTGCCACTGCCGACAAGACGCCCGTCTTGTCAGCGACGTTCATGCTGACGTAGTAGCGCGTGGAGATGAAACCCATTGGCGCGATGGCAAGCTGAGCGTACTTGGATTCACGTGGTCCGCGGCTGCCCAGCACGCGGTTGCGGGCGGCCATCACGAGGTCACCGGTCACCGCCGAGGCGGTAGGGGCGCCGCCCGCCCCTTGGCCGTAGAACATCAAGCGTCCCGCCGCCTCGGCCTCGACCACCACCGCGTTGAACGCTCCACTGACCGAGGCAAGCGGATGCGACAAAGGCACCAGCGCCGGGTAGACCCGGGCCGAAACCCGTTGCTGACCTTCGTCGGTGGTGATGCGCTCGCAGATGGAGAGCAGCTTGATAGTGCAACCCAGCGCCCGCGCGGACACGAAGTCGGCGGGGGTGATCTTGGTGATGCCCTCGCGATGCACGTCATCGGCGGTCACCCGGGTGTGGAAGGCGATCGAAGCCAGAATCGCCGCCTTGGCGGCGGCATCGTAGCCTTCGACGTCGGCGGTGGGATCGGCCTCGGCGTAGCCCAGCGCGCTGGCATCGGCGAGGGCGCTGTCGTAGTCGGCGCCGGTGCTGTCCATTGCCGAAAGGATGTAGTTGGTGGTGCCGTTGACGATGCCGGCGACCCGCAGCACCGTGTCACCGGCCAAGGACTGGGTCAGCGGACGGATGACCGGGATGGCGCCCGCGACCGCCGCCTCGAAATACAGGTCGACATGCGCGTTTTCCGCGGCCTGTGCCAATTCGCCGGTGGAGGTGGACAGCAACGCCTTATTCGCCGTGACAACGGACTTGCCGCGCTCAAGCGCAGCCAGGATCGCCTTGCGGGCCGGTTCCACCGGACCCATCACCTCGATGACGATGTCGACGTCGTCGCGCGAAACGAGTTCTTCGATGTCGTCGGTGAGCATGCCGACCGGCACACCTCGATCGGCGGCTAGCCGGCGCACCCCGATGCCACGCAGCACCAGCGGAGCGCCGATGCGGGCCGCGAGATCCTCAGCGCTGTCCTCGATAATGCGGACAACTTCGCTACCGACATTGCCCAACCCGAGTACCGCTACGCCGACGGCGTTTTCGTCACCGGGCACGGTTCACCTCACTTCCAGACTCAGCAGATCGTCGACCGTCTCGCGGCGCAGGATCAGGCGGGCCCGCCCATCGCGCACCGCCACCACAGCGGGACGGCCGATCATGTTGTACCGGCTCGACAGCGAATAGCAGTAAGCGCCGGTCGCGGCCACCCCAACCAGGTCGCCGGGCTGTACATCGCCGGGCATCCACGCGTCGCGCACGACGATATCGCCACTCTCGCAATGCTTTCCGACGATGCGCGACAGCGTCGCCGGTGCATCGCTGAACCGCGAGACCAGCCGAACGTCGTACTGCGCGTCATACAGTGCGGTGCGGATGTTGTCGCTCATGCCGCCGTCGACGCTGACGTAACGGCGGTTCGCCGTGGCGCTCACGTCGACGTCTTTGACGGTGCCGACTTCATACAGCGTGATGGTGCCCGGCCCGGCGATGGCACGCCCGGGCTCGACCACCAGCTTGGGTGCAGGCAATCCGACGGCCGCGGACTCTTTGCTCACGATGGCGCTCAGCTTGCCGGCCAGCTCGGCTATCGGCGGCGGATCGTCCGGTGGCAGATACGAGATACCCAGACCGCCACCGAGATCGACGGTCGACAGCTGCGCCGTCTTCTCCGGACCGAATTCGCCGACCACCTCGCGCAGCAGGCCGATGACGCGGTGCGCGGCGAGTTCGAAGCCGTCGACCTCGAAGATCTGCGAACCGATATGGCTG
>NZ_DATJYB010000605.1:0-3877 GCF_035499775.1 Mycobacterium sp.
CCCCTCTCGTCAGAGCTTCGGCACTGCACGGCGTACCCAAAATATCGGAAGCCACTTTGGCTCAACCCTTATGCCGGGAAGAGCTGTCCTGACCCGGGGCGTCTTTCGACGTTCGGGGTCAGTGGCCTATGTCCGTGCAGAAGCCTCACCTAGCGAGGTGCTTGCGGACCTAATGATGACTCCCCACGCAGCGCACGTCAATCCGATTCGCGGCGCGGCAGGCCGTCATTCTCGGCTATTCGATCGATCGAACTTGTTCGCCGGAACTCCACTCCGCCGTGGTAGTAGTCAGTGATGCGGTCACGGCGGTTGGTCCAGATTCGCCGGATCCGCGAGTGGCTGGCGCTCAGCGCCGCGATCGCGTTGATCCCCTGGACTATCTATCTGGGGCTGACCCTGCCACAGAGCTACACCGCCCAGCATTGGCAGGCGACCTGGGTCGGGTTCGACGTCTTGCTGCTGGCGTTCATGATTGCTACCGCGGTACTCGGCTTCGCCCGGCATCACCTGCTGACGCTGCTGGCGTTCGCGACGGGAGTTCTGCTCGTGTGCGATGCCTGGTTCGATGTGGTGACCGCCCGGCGCGGCGACTTCGCTGTGTCGGTTGTAATTGCCGCGCTAGGCGAGTTGCCGCTAGCGGCGGTGCTGATTGGTGGCGCCTTGCGCATCGCGCGCCTACAAATTCCCCAAACCCGCCGGGCATGGTGGCCGTTCCGGCGTGTCGGGGCGTGGTTGGGGTGCACCCGAGACCGTCACCGGCACCAATCTCGACGAGCTCAATAAGGACTACGACGCCATCGAGAACGAGATCGGGTATCGCACGGTGCCCGAGCCCGGCAGTCCGGGATGGCCGCGCTCGGTGTCATCACCGCCCTGATCGTCACGGCCCTGGCACTGTTGATCAACTGGCGACTTCCCACCTGATCGCTCAGGCGGGCAGCCTGCGGTTCAATGACAGACCCGCCACTACGGCGTCAGCCATCACAACCGCACCCAGCAGCATCCAGGCGAGGCTCGGCGTTCACCGCGGCTCGGGCGGCCAAATCCCAGGGGGTGCAGATATCGACAATCTCCTTCGGTACGCCCGTATTAGTCGTACATGTCTTTGACAGAACAAAGCGGCACATCATGGCAACCTCACCAGCCGCGTTCGCGCCACTCCGCCAGATGTGGTCGCTCGTCGCCAAGGTTTGTGTCGTCGCCGTGGCCCGGATAGATCACGGTGGAGTCGTCGTACACGTCGAACACCCGGGTGCTGACGTCATCCAGCAGTTGGGTGAAATCGCCGGGCTGCCACGTCTTGCCGACGCCTCCCGGGAACAGGCAGTCGCCGGTGATCGGCTCGAAGCTGGGGGTCAGGTAGTCCGTGCGGTAGAGGCATGGCCTAGCGGCCGATCCGGTGCGAAGCCATTCGGATCAGCTTGCTGTCAATGGCGTCCTAGTTGACGACGTCTGTTATCGGCGTGTCGGTGTCCCCGTACGCCCGGCTTTCATTACCAGCTCAGAGCCCGACTTCCCGCGAGCGTCGCGGGCTCGTGGAATTGCTCCCGGTTTTCCCTTCGGTCAGGCCATCTCGGGTACACGTAGGTGCGCGATCGCCAATTCGAAATCGCGCTCGTCGAGCACCTCTGCGCCTGCTTCCTGGGTGGCCGCGTCCCTGAGCCTGTCCAACTGGTCTCGGTTCCGCTCCATAGCGTCAACGCTGTCGTAGACCACCGAGGACACGCCACGACCCGATGCTCGGTCGACCATCAGGCTTGCACTGCAGAAGCCCTCGAGCTCCTCCAGTGTGGGCAGCACAGTCAGCTTGAACAGGTCGATGCCTCGGTCGATTTGATCCGGGCCGACCTTGACCCAGGTGGCTCGGACACAGCAGCCCTCACCCGAGCGGTGGTTACGGTGCAAGCCAGCTATCTCCCATTCCTCGACCTGTGCGGTGCCACCGAGAATCTCCGCCAGCCGGTCGCGCACCGGCCGAACCGACTGCTCACTTGCGCGCATCGCCTCCTCGGACTCCCAGGCGCTGGTAGCAATGCAGTGTCCCGACGATCGGTCAACCAACAGGGACAGGCCGGTGAACCCCTCGATGCTCCCCAGCGCGGGCATCACCGCATCGCGGACATGCGCAATGCCGCCGTCGATGGCCGAGGGCTGGGTCTGAATGGTGCTACTGCGGGCGTACATGATCTGCCTCCTCTGTACGGGGCAGCGTCTCGACGGCGCTGCCGTCGAGACAATCGTCCTCCCGCAGGCTAAGTGCGGCAATGGGTTGCAAAAACCCACACATCTTTCGTAGGGCATCTTCTCCGGGCGTGGCCACCCTGCGCGCGAGTCACCAACCCCGTGCGCGCCATTCATTCAGCTGTGGGCGCTCAGCACCGAGTGTGGTGTCATCACCATGCCCGGGGTAGACAACAGTGCTGTCACCGAACCGGTCGAAGACTCTCGACTTCACGTCTTTGAACAGTGAGTCGAACTCTGCCGTTTTTGTTGTCCGCCCAAGACCCCCCGGGAACAGGCAGTCGCCGGTGAACAGCTGCGTGACGCCGCCCGTTGCCGGTCCATTCAGTGCCAGCGCGACCGACCCGGGCGTGTGCCCGCGCAGGTGAATCACGTCGAAGCTCAGGTTGCCGATTTGCACGGTGTCGCCGCCTGCCAGCAAACGGTCGGGTTTGACGGGCAGCGGCTCGGCGTCGACCTCGTGTGCGGCGGTCGGCGCACCGGTGGCGTCGGCCACCGCCTCCAGCGCCTGCCAGTGATCGAAGTGCTGATGGCTCGTCACGATCAGCGCCACTTTCGGGGCGTACTCTCTGACCAGGTCGACGAGGACCTCGGCGTCGTTGGCGGCGTCGATCAGCAGTGTTTCTCCGGTCTCGGAACATGTCACCAGGTAGGCGTTGTTGTCCATCGGGCCGACCGACGTCTTGAGGATCGTGGCTCCGGGCAGCGTGCGGCGCGCCGCAGTACCCGGGTCGACGTGGCCGGTGTAGTTGTCGCTGACGGCAGTCATAGCGGTCACGTTAGACCTGTCGGTGGGGCCACATAGCATGGGATACGGCTTGTCTTTCGTACGGAATATCGGATCTTTTTCGGAGAGGGGCCGCGTGGCTGACCGCCTGATTGTGAAGGGCGCGCGCGAGCACAATCTGCGCAGCGTCGACCTCGACCTGCCTCGTGACGCATTGATCGTCTTCACCGGGTTATCCGGATCGGGCAAGTCCTCATTGGCTTTCGACACCATCTTCGCCGAGGGTCAGCGCCGTTACGTGGAGTCGCTCTCGGCCTACGCGCGCCAATTCCTGGGGCAGATGGACAAGCCGGACGTCGACTTCATCGAGGGTCTTTCGCCGGCGGTCTCGATCGACCAGAAGTCGACCAACCGCAACCCGCGATCGACGGTCGGGACCATCACCGAGGTCTACGACTACCTGCGTTTGCTGTACGCCCGCGCGGGCACACCGCACTGCCCGATCTGCGGTGAACGGATCGCCCGCCAGACCCCGCAGCAAATCGTCGACCAGGTGCTGGCAATGGCCGAAGGCACCCGGTTCCTGGTGCTGGCGCCGGTCGTCCGTACCCGCAAGGGCGAGTTCGCCGACCTGTTCGACAAGCTCAACGCCCAGGGCTACAGCCGGGTGCGGGTCGACGGCGTGGTGCATCCGCTGACCGATCCGCCGAAGCTGAAGAAGCAGGAAAAGCATGACATCGAGGTGGTGGTGGATCGCCTCACCGTGAAGGCCTCCGCCAAGCAGCGGCTCACCGATTCGGTGGAGACCGCGCTGAACCTGGCCGACGGCATCGTGGTCCTGGAGTTCCCCGACGAGCGTGACGAGCACGACCATGCCCGCGAGCAGCGGTTCTCCGAGAAGCTGGCCTG
>NZ_DATJYB010000606.1:0-4928 GCF_035499775.1 Mycobacterium sp.
TCGAGCAGCAGCACATCCTGTGGGTCGGCATCCGGGACTTGTTCCCGCAAGCGGGCGCGGGCGGTTTCGCTGTCGAGGTCAGCCACGCCGGTGCGCGCGCGCAGCAGTTGGGCCAGCACGCGGAAGGGAATGTCACCGGCGTGGGATTCACAGAAGGCCCAGAACACCTCCACCCCGCGACCGGCCGCCATCGCCGCCGTCTCCCGGGCCGTCCGGCTCTTGCCGATCCCCGGCGGTCCCACCACGCCCACCACACCGCCGCGGCCACCGATCGCGCGCTCCAACATGGCATCGAGGGCGGCCATCTCCCAGCGCCGACCGACCAGGCTCGACTCCGTGCGCCCGACCAGCCCATCCCGAGGGCCGATCCCGATCAGCCGACGCGCGGAAACCGCTTCGTCGAACCCCTTGATGCGCACCCACTCCGGTTCACCCAGCGTCACAGTGTGCTCGACCAGCCGCGCTGTCGAAGCGCTGAGCATCACCCCGCCCGGCGGAGCTACCGATTCCATCCGGTGGGCAAACCCGACGGTCTCGCCGCTCGCGGCGGATCCCCGCGCGCCCGCACCGATCTCACCGGCGATCACCTCACCGGAAGTCAGCCCGACTCGCACCTGCAGATCCACACCGTGGCGGTTTTCGACCTCGGCGGCCCAATGCCTTGTTTGCTCCTGGATGTCCAACGCCGCCAGACAGCCACGAAAAGCGTGGTCCTCCAACGCTACCGGTGCGCCGAACACCGCCATGATCCCGTCGCCCGTCCACTGTGCGACGGCGCTGCCGTACCGCTGCACCACCGCCGCGCAGCGGTCGGCGAGCTCGGCCATGATGTCACGCAGCCGCTCCGGTCCGACCGTCGCCGCGATGTCCATCGAGTGCACCACGTCGGCGAACAGCACGGTGACCTGTTTGTACTCGGCGCGGGTGCCCTGCTCGTCGACGGGTGAACCGCAGCCGTGGCAAAACCGGGCGTTCACCAGCGGTTCGGTGCCGCATGTGCGGCACGCCGTCGCTGCGGTCATGCACCCCTCCGCGCTTCCGGCCTCCGAGGTCCGTGTTCACCAGCATAGGGCGCTCGATGATTGACAGTAGGGGTTTGATCAGGTCGCGATCAGCGACATGTCTCCGCAAACTTTGAACCGCGCTTGAGGCGAGGAAGTGCAGTAGTCGATTGAGAAAGTGCAGTAGTCGATTTGAGGAGGGGCAGTAGTCGACTACTGAATGCCGGCCTGTCGATTCATGTGAGGTTGGCTTGAGTAATACCTGGTCATTCTATGACCGCCAGCGCGACTACGAGCTCCGGTCTTGTCCAGGTCGGCCCGACGAGCTAATGGGTGGACTGACATGTCGTATGTGATCTCAGCTCCGGAGATGATGACCTCGGCAGCAACGGATTTGGCCGGTATCGAATCAGCGCTCAGCGCAGCCCATGCGGCCGCGGCAACCCGGACGACGGCGGTGCCGGCCGCCGCCGCGGATGAGGTGTCGACGACGATCGCGGCACTGTTCTCCGCCCACGGCCAGGGCTTTCGGGCACTGGGTGCGCAGGCGGCGGCCTTTCATGACCAGTTCATGCAGTCGCTAAAGGCGAGTGCGGGCTCCTATGCGGGTGCCGAGGCCGCCAATTTCGCGGCGTTGACAGCTAATCCGGCGCAAACCCTCGAACAGGCCTTGCTGGGGGTCATCAATGCGCGCCCGCTGATCGGCAGCAAAGCTACCGGGAACGGTTTCGCGTTCGTTCAGCAACGCATCCCCACCACACTGGCTCCGGGACTGACCCAGCTGGGAAACACGCTCCTCACCGATATCTACGCGGCACAACCCGTCACGCCGATTCCGGCCTCACTGAACCCGACCTTTACCGGCACACCGTCGCTGGCAACCAGGATCGAAACCGCTGCCTTGTATCCGGTCAAAGATCTCCTGACCGTCACGGGTATCTATAACCAGTGGGGTAACCCGAATTCCCCACTTCTCGCGCTGCTTGCCAGCAACGCCCCGGGACTATCGCTGGTTCTCGGCAACAGCCCGCCGAAGATCCTGCCGCTGCTGCTGGGCGAAACGGTCCAGCAGACCACCACCTCCGACGGGCTGAACGTCGTCCAGATCACGCCTGCGCATCCCGACGGCAACTACGTGGTCGCCATTCACGGCGGCGCGTTCATCTTGCCGCCGACGCTCTTCCACTGGATCGACTACTCGATGATGGCCTACCAGACCGGCGCGACCATCGAGGTGCCGATCTACCCGTTGATGCAGCAGGGCGGCACCGCCGGCGTGGTGGTGCCGCAGATAGCCGACCTGATCTCTTCCACCGAAGTCACCGCGCACGGGGCCTCCCACGTCAGCGTGCTCGGGGACTCGGCGGGCGGCACCCTGGGACTGGCGGCCGTCGAATACATGGTGGCAAACCATGAGACCGTGCCGGCGTCGATGGTTCTGCTGTCCCCCTGGCTGGACCTGTCGGACACCAACCCGAACATCGCGTACGTCCACGATCCGTTCCTCCCACCGCTCGGGAGCGGAGCGCAAAATATCGGCAAAGTGTGGGCGGGCAATCTCCCCGTCAGCGACTATGAGGTGAGTCCGCTGAACGGATCGCTGAAGGGACTGCCGCCGACCTACGTCTACTCGGGCTCGCTGGATGAAGTCTCACCCGACGCGCTTGTCCTCCAACAGGAGGCGGTGGCCCAAAGTGCCCCGATCAGCTTCGCGATGGTCAACGGCGAAATCCACGACTGGATTTTCCTGACCCCGGACGGGTTGCACTACTGGCCGCAAATCGACCAGGAACTCGGTGCCTAAGCAGTAGGAACGTTGCTGTTCCACGCCCAGGTCGCGATCCTGGTGTCGGAGTGACTGACCCGGTCGAGGCGGACGTCGAGATGCCGGTCCGAGAGGCGCTCGGCCAGGCCCTCACCCCACTCCACGACGACGACCGCGCCGTCCAGTTCAGTGTCCAGGTCGAGTGAGTCGAGCTCGGCCAGCAGGTCCGCGCCGTGTTGGTCCAACAGCCGATAGACGTCGACGTGAATCATCGCCGGACTGCCCGGCCGGCGGGCCGGGTGCACCCGCGCCAGCACGAACGTCGGCGACGTGACGGGGCCGTCGACGTCCATCGCCGCGGCAATACCCTTGGCCAGCACGGTTTTTCCGGCGCCAAGCGGGCCGGAGAGCACCACCACGTCACCAGCGCGCAGCTGCGCACCCAGCTGCGACCCCAGCGCCACGGTGTCCTCGACGCGCTCCAAAGTCGCTTTACCTGACACGACGGAACCTGTCCCGGAAACGCTGGTATTTGTTCCGAGTGACCCGATTGACCAGCCGGATGATCCCGTCATTGATGGCGTCGGGCTTGTCCAGCAGCGCCAGGTGACTGGCACCGGCGACGATGACCAGTTCGGCTTGCGGCATGCCGACCGCCATCTTCCGCGAGTATTCGTCCGGGGTGAGCAGGTCGTGGTCACCGCACGCGACCAGGGTCGGGATCCGCAGCAGCGTCCACAGCCCGGCGGTCTCGTCGTGCACCTCCAGCGCGTGCAGGAATCCGACCATGGTGGCGATCGGGGTGCCGTTCATCATGTGCTGGGAGAACGCGTCCAAACTCCGGCTCACCCGCAGGTCGCTGAAGGATGCCGCGCGCAGGATGGGGCCGATCAGTGACCGCGACGCGTTACGGCCGCGGTGCATCAGCTTCGGTGCCGACCGAGCCGTGAGCCGGACCGCTTCCAGCGCCGGGTTTTTCAGGAACTCACCCAGAGGTGAGCGGGAAACCCCTTCGGCGGCAGTGGAAATCAACGCGGCGCCGACGATCCGCTGGCCATACTGGTCCGGGTACTGCCGGGCGTGCGACAGCACCGTCATGCCGCCCATCGAATGACCGACCAAGACGATCGGCCCGCGCGGCACGACCGTCTGCAGCACGGTCTCCAAGTCCTGGCCGAGTTGGGTCAGCGTGTAGGTCTCCGGGTCGGCTTCGCCGGACTGGCCATGGCCACGATGGTCGTAGAACACCATCCGCACGCTCGAGCCCCAACGCTCCCCGAGACGCATCCGCTGAAAGTGGAAGGCGCCCATACGTAGACAAAACCCGTGAACGAACAGCACCGTCAGTGGGGCGTCCACCGGTCCGGCCTCGCGCACGTGCAGCGGCACCCCGTCGGCCGTGGTCACCACCTGACCGCGGTCGCTGTCGAGTCGCTCGAAATCCTCGTCGTCCCAAGGGTCTTCCAGGCCGCTGGCGCGTTCGGCCATCGACCGGCGGGCGGAAGCGCCGACGATGGTGGCGACTGCGGTCAGCCCGGCACCTCCCGCAAGCCACGCGCTGCGCTTGCGGATCTCTTTACCGCTCAACGGTTCTCGGCCTCGCGATAGGTCCGGGTGATCCGCCCGCGGGGGCTGGTGACCACTTCGTAGTGGATGGTGCCGAGCAGATCCGCCCAGTCCTGGGCTGTGGGTTCTCCTGAAGTGCCGGGCCCGAACAGGACCGCCTCGTCGCCTTCGGCGACATCGACTTTTCCGGGACCTTTTCCGGGACCGAGGTCGACGACGAACTGGTCCATGCAGATCCGCCCGACGCCGGGGTATCGCCTGCCGTTGATCAGCACGTCCAGGCGTCCGCCCAGCGACCGGAAGACACCGTCGGCGTAGCCGACCGGCAGTAGCGCCAGGTTGGTGTCACGCTCGGCGACCCAGGTGTGCGCATACGACACACCCTCGCCGGCGCGGAGCGACTTCACCAGCGACACAGCACATTTCACCGACATCGCCGGAATCAGCCCCATGTCACCGAGATTCGGCACCGGGCTCAGGCCGTAGACCGCGATGCCTGGCCGGACCAGGTCGAAGGCGAGGTCGGGGCGCAACATGGTGGCCGACGAGTTCGACAAGTGCGCCGTCTCGAACCGCACTCCCTGGTCGCGCGCCTG
>NZ_DATJYB010000607.1:0-3308 GCF_035499775.1 Mycobacterium sp.
AATTGGTCGTGACCAGTTGACCATTCACGCTGATCGTGGGTCATCGATGACCTCGAAGCCGGTGGCGTTCCTGCTCGCCGATCTCGGTATCACCCAGTCGCATTCGCGGCCGCACGTCTCCAACGACAACCCGTTCAGTGAGTCGCAGTTCAAGACGCTGAAGTACCGGCCCGGCTTCCCTGGTCGGTTCGCCTCGATCGAGGCGGCGCGCGTGCACTGCCAGCACTTCTTCCCTTGGTACAACGAGGAGCATCGCCACAGTGGGCTGGCGCTTCATACGCCCGCCGACATTCATTACGGCACCGCCGAAATCACCCGCGAGAAGCGGGCCTGCGTGCTCGATGCCGCCTACGCCGCCCACCCGGAACGCTTCGTCCGCAAGCCACCGCAGCCACCCGAGCTCCCCACCGAAACATGGATCAACCGGCCCGACAACACCGAGGAGGCTACTCAGTAAATTCCGCTGACCGGTGCCTCAAACAGGTTGACAGGTTCCGCGGGCAACAGAGACGCACAACGACTGGACCACTACGACGGGCTCACCTCACGCTGGTCCGCGGCCTGCTCGGCACCTGTCATCCCGCGCTTACCCTTGTTTCGTCGTGTTTCTAGAAGACTGTCGGTTCCTAGAAGACTGTCAGTTTAATCAATTCGCGCACATTATGATAAGTAGTCTGTATTCTACTCGCCAGACACATCATCGGTATATACAGACTGGGCCGTGCCCAGGCGCGGCGGGAACTCGGGACCTGCGTCCGGGTGGGTCTGCTTGAGTTAGGGGGAGCACATGTCGGTCGTGACTAGACAGCCGGAGATGCTGACGTCTATGCCATCCACGTCGAATGCGCCGTTACTTGCTGGGGGCTCGCACGGTCAGCCGAGCGACTGCGCGGGTATGGACGGCGGTCGATGGGTGGAGCGGCGGCGCAATTGGAGGTCCGGCGATTCACCGATGGACATCCTGACGCGGTTGCCCGCTGTGGTGGTGTTGGACAGGATCGCTGTTCCTTCGCTCGCTATGGCGCGGGACGGCACCATCTTGTTCGCCAATACGGCGTTTGCAGAGATGGTTGGGTACCGGCAGGACAGCTTAACGGGGTTGGCGTTCCCCGAGATCTTCCATACCGTCCCAGCCGCGCTTTGCGCGCTCTCTAGTGACGATGCGCTGGCGAACCGGCGTGTGGAGCTGCAGCATTGCGAGGGTTGGACGGTTCGGGCCAGGATGAGTAAGTCGGCGTTGAAGCGTAGCGATGATCCGGTTGTGGTGACGTTTGAGAATTTGACCGAGCGCCTCTGGACGGACGAGTGATGCGTCCCTTTGGCCTTCCCCTGGGCCAGCACGCGTAGTGCCGGCGGATCAGTTCGCGCGGGACGACAGGTCCTCAGCACCGCCGACCTGTTGTCCGTCGCTGAGGATGCAGATGATGCCGTCAGGGTCGTTGCTGATGGTGCCGGTGTGATGAAGGCCCTGCCCGCGTTAGCGGGCAGGGCCTTGGTCTGATCGGTGACGGCGTCGTTGGTGTGGTGACGTCGCGTGGTCGGTGGTTTAGTCGTGGCCGGTTTCGGTGACGGCGATGCGGGCGGCTTTCTCGTCGACGATCGCTGTTTTGGCGGCGAACGCGGCGGTCAGGGCGTGCAGGGCGAGGTTGTTGACTGCGCGGGGGTATCCGCGTGCGGCGTTGTGGATCACGGTGATGGCGTCGTCGGAGAATAGCGGGTCGGTGCGGCCGGCGATCTTGGTGTGATGGGCGATGTAGTCGGCGCTGTCGGCGGGTGTCATCCCGGCTAGGGCGTAGCGGACGGCGATGCGTTGATCGAGTGCTGCCAGCACACCGAGGCGTAGTCGTTGGCGCAGGGTGGGTTGGCCGACGAGCAGTGCGGCAAATGGTGAGCCGCTGTCCATCTCGTGGTTGGTGAGCATGCGGATGGCTTCCATTTGTGCGTTGTCGAGCAGGTGGGCTTCGTCGATGACCACGACCGGGGTGCGGCCGCGTTCGGCGTGCTCAGCAGCCAAAGCGTCGGCGGCTTGGGGGGCCAGGGTGGCGGTGTAGAAACTGGGCACCCGTCCCAACGCGCCGACGATGTGGTGCAGCATGCCGCGGACTCCGACCGAGGGGTTGGGCAGGTAGATGATGACGTGGCGGGCGGGGTCTAGGGCGGCGGTCGCGGCGCGGATAGCCACGGTCTTGCCTGCGCCGACTTCTCCGGTGATGACCCCGATGGCGTGTTGGTCCACGCACCAGGAGATGCGGGCGACGGCTTCGGCGTGGCTGGGGTGGCGGTGCAGCATCGCCGGTGCGAGTCCTCGTCCGAACGGCATGCGGGTGAAGCCGTAATACGATTGCAGCCGTTCGATACTCATGCCGATGCCTCGTTGTGGTCGGTGGCGCTGTCGAGGTCGGTGATGGACAACTGCCCGGGGACTTCGTATGCGGCATGGGCAGTCGCGCTGCTGGCCTCACTGTTGTTTTCGCTGGCGCCGAACAGGGCGTCGTAGCCGATGCGCCGGTCGGCGCGCAGGTGTTCGTGATGGGTTTGTGCGGTCAGGTGCAGGTAGTCGATCCCGACGGGCGGGGGTGCGGGTGGTTCGGGGATTTCTGGTTTGGCTTTCGGGTGAACGTGTCGGGTGATGATGTGCGGCAACGCTTTCCCGTAACCGGTGTTCTGGTAGCGAACCTCGATGGTTTCCATGTCGAACGGGGAGAACACCAACTCCACCTTGCGGCCCACCAGGGCTTGGTCGACTTGGAAGGTGTTGCCGTGCAACGACACCGTCGCGGTCTTGGTGACTGTGCGGTATTCCGACCACAGGAACGCCTCGGTGAGATCGGCCGCGGTCGGCATCGCCGGGGTCCGGCCCAGCCGCGCCCATCCGGCCTCCCACCGATCCAAGGGTGTCTGCCCGGTCTCGGTGTGGACGCGGCGGTGGTATTCGGTCTCCACCCATGCGGTGAACAGCCGATTGAGCTCCCACAAAGCCGAGCGGTGATCGGTGCCCGCCGCGGCGAGGTCCTCGGCGCTGCTGTCGGTGATCTCGACAAGGAACTGCTCGCGCACGGTCCGAAAGAATCTCTCTATCTTTCCCCTGCCCTGAGGTCGGTGTGGAGTCGAATGCACCAGTCGGACACCGAGTTTCGCGCATGCACGCAGCAGCCAGGCATCGACATACGCGGCGCCGTTATCGGCGCAATGCCGATATCGGCATTGCGTCGATTATGCCGACCTCACGACTATGCCGACATTGGGTGGGATCGGTTGTGGTGCACGGCGTTCAGTCGCAAGGTGTCGGCATAATTAGAGGCTTTCGA
>NZ_DATJYB010000608.1:0-9962 GCF_035499775.1 Mycobacterium sp.
CGCTGCGCACCAGCGACCGCGGCGCGGGAACCAGGCAGGCGCCGTGCCGCCAGGCCAGCCACATCTCTTCGCAGGACGCGTCGAAGGCCACCGACAATCCGGCCAGCACCCGGTCGCCGGGACCAATCGGGTTGTCCTGCAAGAACATTCGTGCCTCGGCGTCGACGAACGCGGCGGCGCTGCGGTGCGAGACGGCTACGCCCTTCGGCGTGCCGGTCGACCCGGATGTGAAGATGATCCACGCGTCGTCGCGGGCCAGTGGCGCTACGGCGCGCCAGCCACGCGACGAGCCGGGGCCCCTGAGCAGCCCGTTTTCCGTGATGACCGCGACAACGTTGGCTTCGTTGAACACCAATTCGGCACGTTCGTCCGGGTCGTCGGCGTCGACCGGCACATAGGCCGCCCCGGCGGCCAACGTCGCCAGGATTGCCACGTACAGCGCGTAGCTGCCCGACGGCATCCGGATGCCGATCCGGTCACCGCGCCCGATACCCCGCGCGGCCAGCCAGACCACGCTGTCCTCGATGTCGCTGATCAGCTCGCTGTAGGTGAGTTGCACTGTGCCGTCGTCGATCGCCGCGGCATCCGGATAGCGCGCGGCGGTTTCGTTGATGATGTCGATGAGCGTGCGCGGGGCCGGTGCGTCCGAAGACAACAGGTACTGCGCAGGGATATCCGGCACCTTACGAAAATACTCAAGTCGCGCCAGGATCGCTTGAGCAACGCTGGCTACCGCAGATCTAAACGTCAGATGCGTTGCGCTGCAACAGTGTTTGAATCGCCAGGTACGCTGAGTTGGTGGCTTCAAAAGTGGCAACGGCGCAGACGGTCGATCTTTCCGCACTGCTCGAGTTCATTCGGCCGAGGCACAAGATGATGTTGACCACGTTCCGTACAGACGGTTCGCTGCAGAGCTCTCCGGTGACGGGCGGGGTCGACGAGCAGGGTCGAGTAGTTATCGCGAGCTATCCGCAACGCGCAAAATCCGCGAACATCCGCCGCAACCCCACCGCGAGCGTGGTCGTCTTCTCCGATGAGTTCAATGGCGCTTATGTGCAGGTCGACGGCGACGCCGAGGTGATCGACGGGTCCGTGGCGGTGGAACCTCTCGTCGACTACTACCGCGTGATCGCCGGCGAGCATCCCGACTGGGATTAATACCGCCGCGCCATGGTCGAGCAGGGCAAATGCCTGATTCGCATCACGCCGCGGCGCTGGGGTCCGGTGGCCACCGGCGGCTTCCCGCCCAAATAGCTGTTCAGCGCTGCCCCTGAAGCCACTCGACCAGCGAGCGCCCGGCGTCCAGGACGTGCCGTTCGGCGATCACGCGGGCCCGGTCGGCGTCTTTGTCGCCCAGCGCGTCGAGCAGCTGTTGGTGCTCGTCGAGCGAGTGCTTCTCGTGGTCGGGAAACAAGGTGAGGAAGTTGGTCGGCACGACGCGCGCGGCCTGCTTGATCTGGGCCATCAACCGCGGGGAGTGCGCCGCGCGGTGGATCTTCTGGTGGAAGTGCCAATTGGCCTCGCCGATGCTGTCGTCGCCGGAGCGGGCGACGACGTCTGCCGCGAGTTCGCGCAGCATCGCGAGTTCGTCCGGCTCGACCCGCTCGGCGGCCCAGGCCGCCGCCTGCCCGGTCAGCACACCGAGGATGGTGAAACTGTCCAGCACGTCTTCGGGGCTGATGCCGATCACGGTGACCCCACTGCGCGGCGCGACGTTGACCAATCCTTCAAAGGAGAGTTCCAGCAGCGCCTCGCGCACCGGGGTCCGGCTGGTCGCGAACTCCTCGGTGATGGCATCCAGGTCGATGCGTGACCCGGCCGGCATGGCACCGGTGAGGATGCGGTCGCGGAGTTCGCGTGCGGCGCGTTCCCGCACGGTGCCGGAGATATCGATGGCGGCCACCCTGGCACCCTACCACGCACCTAGCGTTTGAAATCTGATATATCAGATGTTAGATTCGCGACATGAGAACCGACAAGATGGCCCTCGTTGCGTTCATGCAGGCAGGCAGCACCTCCGTCTACGCCGGCTCGTGGCGACACCCGGCGACCGAACACCGGTACCTGGACGCCTCCTACTACGCCAAAATCGGGCGCCAGCTCGAAGAAGGCTGCTTTGACCTGATGTTCTTCGACGATCGCCTGGCGATGCCGGGGGTCTACGGCGGATCGGTGGCAGAGGCGGTCCGCTACGGCGCTCGCCCGGTCAAGCTGGACCTCGGCGTCGTACTCGGGGTGCTGGCGCAGGCCACGTCGCGCATCGGGCTGGGCGCGACCTACTCGACCACCTATTACGCGCCGTTCCATGTCGCGCGGACCTTCGCGACGCTGGATCACCTTTCCGGCGGCCGGGCCGCCTGGAACGTGGTCACCTCCGTCAACGACAGCGAGGCGCAGAACTTCGGCGTCGACGCCCACCTGGGCCACGACGAACGCTACGACCGCGCCGACGAGTTCATGCAGGTGGTCACCGGACTGTGGGACACCTGGGAAGACGACGCCGTGTTGCACGACCGGGCATCCGGCCGGTACGCCGACCCCGCCAAGGTGCGCGAGCTGGGGCATGCCGGCCGGTACTTCTCCGCGCGCGGACCGCTGACCGTGCCGCGCACCCCACAGGGGCGACCGGTCATCGTCCAGGCCGGGTCTTCGGGGCGGGGACGCGAATTCGCTTCGCGCTGGGCCGAATTGATCTTCACCGGTGACCCGGGGATCGACGTCGCGCGCAGTCACTACGCCGACCAGAAGGAGCGCATCTCGGTGGCGGGACGTGATCCTGCCGCGGTACGCATCTGCCCGATGGCCTACGCTGTGGTCGGCGAATCCGAGGCCCACGCCAAGGACCGCGAAGCCTTGTTCCTCAACGATCTGGTTCACCCCATGGCGTCACTGACACTGTTGTCGGAGTTGATGAATTACGACTTCGCGCAGCACGATCTGGACGATCCGGTGACCGACGAGCTCATCGCGTCGGTCTCCGGCATCCGGGGACTGGTGCAGAACCTGCGCACGCATATTTCTGTCCAAGGCGGGGGCCGGCAAGTGACCGTGCGGGACTTGGCCGGACATCGCGCCACGCTGTTGCAGGGTCCCCGCTTCGTCGGCACCGGCGAGCAGGTCGCCGACCAGATGGCGGACTGGTTCGAAAGCGGCGCGTGCGACGGCTTCGTGCTTGCCGCAACGCATCTGCCCGGCGCGTTTGAAGACGTGGTGCGCATGGTGGTCCCGGAACTGCAGCGACGCGGGCTGTTCCGCACCGAATACGAATCCTCGACGCTGCGGGGACACCTTGGGCTGCAACGACCTTCGAACACCCTCGTCGGCGCCGATGCTTGACGGCGTGCGGGTGCTCGACCTCGCGACCCTGGCTGCCGCCCCTCTGGTGGCGACCTATCTGGGCGAGTTCGGCGCCGACGTGATCAAGGTCGAAGAACCCCGACACGGCGATCCGATCCGGGCGTGGGGCAACCAGCGTGACGGCGTCGGCCTGATGTGGAAGTCGATCTCGCGCAACAAGCGATCCGTCACGCTGGATCTGCGCTGCGCCGAAGGTCAGGACTTGGTGCGTCGCCTGGTGCGGCACGCCGACGTCGCCATCTTCAACACCCGGCCGCAGACATTGCGCAAGTGGGGTCTGGACTACGACAGCCTGCGCGCGGTCAACGACCGGATCGTGATGCTGCACATCACCGGATACGGGTTGACCGGGCCGAAAAGCGAGCGCCCGGGCTTCGGCACGCTCGGGGAAGCGATGAGCGGCTTCGCGCATATCACCGGCCAGGCCGGCGGGCCGCCCACCCTGCCCCCATTCATGCTGGCCGACGGCGTCGCATCGTTGAACGCTGCGTACGCGGTGATGATGGCGCTGTACCACCGCGACGTCCACGGCGCGCCGGGACAGCTGATCGACATCAACCTCGTCGACCCGCTGGCCCGTCTGCTGGAGCAGACGCTGTTGGGCTACGACCAATTAGGTTTGGTACCTGAGCGTTCCGGTAACCGGTGGGATATCTCGGCGCCACGCAACACGTATCGCACCTCGGACGGGCGGTGGCTGGCCATGTCCGGCAGCTCACCGGCGTTGGCGCTCAGGGTTTTTCGCGCCATAGGCCGCGGCGACCTGGTGCACGACGCCGACTTCGCCGATCCCCAGCGGCGCCTGGCCAGGGCGCGCGAGGTCGACGCGGTGGTCGCGGATTGGGTTGCGACCAAGACGCTTTCGGAGGCGATGGCGGTGTTCGAGGCGAACGAGGTGGCCGCGGCGCCCGTGTACGACATTTCGGATTTGGTCGGCGACGAGCAGCTGGCGCATCGCGGGGTTTTCGTCTCCGTGGAGGACGACGAGCTGGGCGCGATGACGGTGCAGGCGCCGGTTCCGCGGTTCTCCGCGGCGCCGGGGACGGTCGGCCGTCTGGGTCCCCGCCTCGGCGAACACAACGCCGAGGTCTACGGCGAGTTACTCGGCCTGACCATTACCGAAATCGACGACCTCCGCGCGCGCGGTGTGTTGTGAGAGAAGGAATTTCACGTTGACCCAATTGCTCCGTCGCTCCGAGCTCGCGGTGCCCGCAAGCAACGACAACATGTTCGAGAAGGGCGCCGGTTGCGGCGCGGACCTGGTGTTCCTCGACCTCGAGGATGCGGTTCCGCCCGCCTTCAAGGAGGAATCGCGCGATAAGGCAATCAGCGCGCTCAACGACATCGACTGGGGGCGCACCGCACGCGCGGTGCGGATCAACGGCCTGGACACCCCGTGGTGCCACGACGACGTCATCGACGTGGTGACCAAGGCCGGCGAGAACCTGGACACAATCATCATCCCGAAGGCGCGCCAGGCCCGCGACGTCTGGTGGGTGGATGTGCTGCTCACCCAGCTTGAGTCGAAACTTGGCCTGCGCAACCAGATTCGGCTCGAAGTGCTCATCGAGGAGGTCGAGGGGCTGGCCAATGCCGAGGCGATCGCGGTGGCCAGCCCACGGTTGGACGCGTTGATCTTCGGGGTGGGGGATTTCTCGCTGTCGCAGGGCGCGCGGGTGGACACGAACTTTGTTCCCCTAGGCGAATACCCCGGTGATTTCTGGCATTACGCGCGCAACAAGGTGATCGTGGCGGCGCGGATCGCGGGCATCGACGCCATCGACGCGCCCTACCCCGACTACCGGGACCTCGACGGGTATGAGCGCGACGCGCGACGGGCGTCACTGCTGGGCTACACCGGCAAGTGGGCGATTCACCCCGACCAGGTTCCGGTCGCCAACGAGGTCTACTCGCCGACCGCCGACGAAATCGCCCGTGCGCAGCGCAATGTCGCCGCCTACCGGGAGGCCGAGGCGAAAGGCCGTGGCGCGGTGGGGGTTAACGGTGTGCTGGTCGATGCTGCACACGTGAAGATGGCCGAGCAGACGCTGGCCCGTGCCGCGCTGATCGACGGCAGCCGCTAGACTTTCTGATGGCCAAAATCCTGTTCGTCCTCACCGCAACGAGTTTCTGGACGCTCAAGGATGGCACCCGACATCCGACTGGTTACTGGGCCGAGGAATTTGCCGCGCCGTACAGCGCGCTGAGCCAACCCGGCCACGAGATCGTGGTGGCGACTCCCGGCGGTGCGGTGCCCTATGTGGACGTCATGAGCTTGCGCCCCTCGATGGCCGGCAGCCAAGAGATCGCCCTACAGCTGGAGGAAGTCCTGCGATCCGCCGAAGAACTGCGCAGGCCAATCGAATTGGCCAACGCCCGACTCGAGGATTACGACGCCGTGTACTACCCCGGCGGCCATGGCCCGATGGAAGACCTATGGCAGGACGCCGACTCCGGGCGGCTGCTCACCGCGGCACTGGCGTCAGGCAAACCACTTGCCATCGTCTGCCACGCACCCGTTGCTCTCCTGGCCACCCGTCGCAACGGGGTATCGCCCTTCGCCGGCTACCGGGTCACCGCGTTCACCAATGAGGAAGAGGACGGCGTCGGACTACGTGAGAAGGCCCCGTGGACCGCCGAAGACGAACTGGTGAAGTTGGGTGTCGATTTCGTTCGCGGCGAGATCTGGAAGCCCTTCACGGTCGTGGACCGCAACCTTTACACCGGGCAGAACCCCGCCTCGGCCGGGCCCCTGGCGCAGAACCTGCTCACTGCGCTTTAGATACCTATATGGGCGCGTCGTCGGCGAGTCAGATCACGATGACCTCAACATCCGGCATGCCGGTGTAATCACTATCTTGCGTGACGATCGGAATATCGTGAGCGATTGCAGTCGCCGCGATCCAGCTGTCGTTGACGGGTACTCGCCGGTCAGCCGCGCGCAGCCGGGACACTAACAGCGCCCATGCCTCGGAGACCGATTCATCGATATCGAGGGGCTCGAACCGCTGGGCGAGCTGATACGTCGAGAGCCGACGCGCCGATGCTTCAGGACCGGACGCTTGCAGCACCCCGAGCCGGAGTTCACCGAGCGTGATCACCGAGACACCCCATTCGTAGCCGGCAAACCGGTCCGCGGCGAGTCGCGCTGTCTCCAACCCGGTAAACACCGAGGTGTCGGCCAACGCTCGTCGGGGAGTCACCACGACAGATCGTCGGTGGTGTCCGTCAGCGCGTCGCGGAGTTCCTCGCGGAGCCCGGTGGTGTCGGGTCCGAGGCGCTCCAGTTCTCGGACTATCTCTGCCGCGGGTAACCACTGTCGGCGCCGGGGCAGGGGAACGATCTTTGCCACCGGTCGGTTTTCCTTCAGCACCTGGATTTCCTCACCGGCCTCGACGCGACGCAGTATCTCAGCGGTGTGGTTACGAAGGTCACGCGCCGCCACGTTAGCCGTCATGCTACGAGCGTAGCGAGATGCTACAACTGTAGCAACACGGCTTTTGGGTCGCTGACAGGCGACTCGTCGGACTACCGTGGCCCAATCCGGGTGGACGTGTGATGGGAGTTTGATGCCATACGTCGAGTCCGCGGTGCGTAGCAAACAGGCAGTGGCCGCCGCGCGCGCCGTTCTGATGCGTGACGGGGTCGGCGGCACCTCGATGCGCACGGTGGCGACCGAAGCCGGCATCCCGCTGGGGACGCTGCAGTACGTCTTTCCGACCAAGCAGGGCCTGCTGCGCGCGGTGATCGAGGACGTCGTGGAGGAGATCGCCGACCTGCTGCGCAGTTCTGCCGAACTCGAGGCCGGGCTGGAACACGCGATCCGGTGTGGGTTGCACAACTTCTGGGAAAAGTTGGTCGTCGACCACCGCAATCTGCAGCTGGTGCAGTACGAGCTCGTCACCCACGCCTTGCGTACGCCCGGGCTGGAGGAGCTGCCGCGCTGGCAGTACGAGAGGTACACCGAGGTTGTTGCCGTAGCAACCAAGTCATACGACTGTATGAATTCAGAGGAGTAATCATTTCGGACGTGGATGTAGTCGTCGTCGGCGCCGGGCTGGCCGGGCTCTCGGCAGCCCGCGAGCTCGTCGCGGCGGGGAAGTCGGTGCGAGTTCTCGAGGCGCGTGATCGGGTCGCCGGTCGCAACCTCGGCGGGTTCCTGAGCAACGGGGTGCCGGTCGAGCTGGGCGGCCAGTGGGTAGGGCCCAGTCAGGACGCCGTGCTCGAGCTGATCGACGAACTCGGTCTGGAGACGTTCCCCACCTACGACGCCGGCGACGCGATCTCGTTCTACGACGGGCAGCAGGTCCGCTACTCCGACGAGACCTTCGGTCTGCCGCTCGACAGCCTCGCCGAAATCGGTCGCCTGGTGGTGGAGATCGAGACGCTGGCGGCTTCGGTACCCACCTCGGCGCCGTGGCAGGCGGCGGACGCGGCGGAGCTGGACCGGCAGAACTTCGACACGTGGCTGACCGCGAACACGACCGACACCGTGGCACTGCGGTTCTTCCGGCTGATCGTGCCCACTCTGTTCTCCGCCGAGACCCCCGAGCTTTCGTTCTTGCACTTCTTGTTCTACATCCGGTCGGGCAACGGCCTGGCGATGATGCTCGCCACCGCCGGCGGTGCACAGGAGCGCCGTGTGGTCGGTGGCACGCACCGGATCTCCGAGCGGATGGCCGAGGAACTCGGCGACCGGGTGCAACTCGGGGCGGTTGTGCGCACGATCATCCAGGACGACGAGGGGGTCGCCGTCACTTATGAGGACGCCGACGGTGGCGGGACCAGCACGGTCACCGCCGGCGAGGTAATCGTTGCGATCCCGCCGACGCTTGCGGGCCGGATCCGGTATCTGCCGCCGCTGCCCGCGTCCCGCGACGGCCTCACCCAGCAGTTCCCGGCCGGGTCGGTGATCAAGTTCCAGGTGGGCTACCAGTCCCCGTTCTGGCGCGAGGCGGGTTTGAACGGGTCGGTGACCAGTCTCGACGACGCGTTCGGCATCGTGTTGGACAACTCCCCGCCCGACGCCTCGTGCGGCGTCCTGGTCGGGTTCCTCGAAGGCGCGCACGCCCGGGAGGCGGCAGAGTTGCCGACGGAGCAGCGCCACAAACTCGTCATCGACGCGTTGGTCAAGTACTTCGGTCCGCAGGCCGCCGAGCCGTTCGACATCGTCGAACAGAATTGGGCCGCTGAGGAATTCACCCGCGGGTGCTACGGCGGCCGGCTGGGCGCCGGTGGGTTGACGCAGTACGGCAAGGCGCTGTCGGCTCCGATCGGCCGCATCCACTGGGCCGGGGCGGAGACCGCTCAGGTGTGGAGTGGCTACATGGACGGCGCGATCACGTCCGGCCGGCGCGCCGCCGACGAGATCCTCACCGGCGATAGCCGACCCTGATCGAAACGGCCTGGGCTGACGCCAACGCAGCTACCATCACACGAGGCGGGATAGCGCCCCATTGGCTGAAGGGGAGTCCTGATGGTGGAGGTAGATCCCGGCGCGCTGGCGCAGGCGGCGGCCGAGGTGGATGGCATCGGGGCGTCGCTGCGCGAAGCCACGCTGGCCGCCGCCGTGCCCACCTCCTCGGTGTTGGCGCCCGCGCGGACGAGGTGTCGGCAGCTATCACCGCGCTGTTCAACGGCTACGGGCAGGAGTCTGCACGGATCGCCTCGGCGGCGCAGGGGTTCCACCAGCAGTTCGCCGGGCTGTTGGCGCAGTCGGGCCAGGGCTATCAGCAGGCTGAGCAGGCCGCCGAGCAGTTCCTGCGCGACACGGTCACCAAGCTCGAGCAGCCCTTCGACTTCCTCTTCCCGCAGAATGCCACGCCGGTTCCACCGACGGTGCCGGAGAATTCCGCCGTCGGGCTGATCGTCGGCGGCACCAACAGTCCGTTCGATCCGAAGAACTGGGCGGTCAGTGACCTTTACCTGAACCAGGGGAGCGTCAACTCGCTGCTTTACACCCCTGAGCAGTTCTGGCCTGTCTCGCCGCAGCTGGGCGGGCTGACGCTGGGGCAGTCGGTCCATCAGGGGGTCGGGCTGCTGGACGACGCCATCGGGACGCAGCTGGCGAACCACAACACAGTCACGGTCTGGACCACCTCGCAGTCGGCGGTGGTCGCCACCGAGGAGATCCGCAATTTGATGGCGCAGGGTTCGCCGAATTCCGCCGAACTTTCGTTCATTCTGACCGGCAACCCGAACAACCCGAACGGCGGTTTCTTCGAACGATTCACCGGCTTTTACATCCCGCTGCTGGACGCCTACGCCAATGGGGCGACACCGGCCGACAGCCCTTACGTGACGTCCGTCTACACCATCCAGTACGACGCGGTGGCCGACTTCCCCAACTACCCGCTCAACGTGGTGAGCGACCTCAACGCGGTGATGGGCTCGCTGACCGGCCAGCACAATTACATCGTGCCGAGGACGTACTACGAGCTGCCCGTCAGTCCTGATTACCACGGCCACACCACGTACTACATGTCGCTGGACAACGGGCTGCCGTTGGTTCAGCCGCTGCGCAGTCTGGGTGTCCCCGGCAATGCGATCGCCGACCTGCTGCAGCCGGATCTGCGGGTGATCGTCGACCTCGGCTACGCCAGCGG
>NZ_DATJYB010000609.1:0-13942 GCF_035499775.1 Mycobacterium sp.
CCGCGGGGTGGAAGTGCTGCTGATGTCGGAGCTGCTGACCGAGGCGCTCAAGCACAGCGGGGCCGCCCGGATGCAGGGCGTCGCCGCCGCCGTCGATACACGGCGGCTGGGAGTTCCTTTGGCGCAAGAACTTTCGGCCTATCTGCGCGGTCTCGACCCGGCCGCGCTGGCGCACGTGTTGATGGCCGGCATGACGTTCAACGAGCTCCCGTCGGACACCCGGACCGACGTGTCATTGGTGCTGCGGATGCACCACGGCGCCGATTTCGTCATCGACCCATTGCCGAACCTGGTGTTCACTCGCGACTCGTCGATATGGATCGGGCCGCGAGTGGTGATCCCGTCGCTGGCGCTGCGGGCGCGGGTGCGGGAGGCGTCGTTGACCGATCTCATCTATGCGCATCACCCGAGGTTCACCGGAGTGCGGCGCGCGTACGAGTCGCGCACCGCGCCGGTCGAAGGGGGTGACGTGCTGTTGCTCGCCCCGGGTGTGGTCGCGGTCGGAGTAGGGGAGCGGACCACTCCGGCCGGAGCGGAAGCGTTGGCGCGCAGCCTTTTTGACGATGGTCTGGCGCAGACGGTGCTGGCCGTGCCGATCGCCCAGCGGCGCGCGCAGATGCACTTGGACACGGTGTGCACGATGGTCGACACCGACACGGTGGTGATGTACGCCAACGTGGTCGAGACCTTGTCGGCCTTCACGATCCAGCGCACGCCCGATGGTGTGACCATCAGCGACGCCGCCCCGTTTCCGGAGGCCGCCGCCAACGCGATCGGGATCGACAAGCTGCGGGTCATCGACACCGGGCTCGATCCCGTCATCGCCGAACGCGAACAGTGGGACGACGGCAACAACACGTTGGCGTTGGCGCCGGGTGTAGTCGTCGCCTATGAGCGCAACGTGCAGACCAACACCCGGCTGGAAGAGGCGGGCATCGAAGTGCTGACCATCGCGGGCTCGGAATTGACCACCGGCCGCGGGGGGCCGCGCTGCATGTCCTGTCCCGCCGCCCGGGATCCGCTGTAGGGGCACGGCGCCCGCTCGCCGGGGGCATTAACCGGGACGCGGCGACATGCCGTCGCGCACCGCCCGGCGATAGGCGCTGGGGCCGCAGCCGAACCAGCGCCGACACGACCGGCTGAGCACGCTCTGCTCGGCGTAGCCGAGTTCTCGGGTGAGGTGCGACAAGCTGATGTCGGTGTCGCGCAGGTAGCGTTCAGCGGTTTCGCGTCGCACGCCATCGATGAGCTCGCCGAAGCTGGTGTTCTCCGCGGACAGGCGGCGGTGCAGTGCCCTGGGGTGCAGATCGAACTGGGCGGCAACCAATTCGAAGCTGGCGGTGCCGGTGGGCAGGAGTTGGCGGACCATGGTGCGCACCGACTGGGTCATGCCGCGTTGGTGCGTGGTGATCCCGCTCAGGTACTGCACGACCGCTTGATGGGCGAGCGCGTCCTGGTTGAGTGGGCGCGCGAGAACGGCCGTGGGGAAGATGAAGCCCGCTATGGGTTGGGTGAAGCGCGCCCGGCAGCCGAAGTAGCTCAGGTAGTCGCCCGCCGCGGTGAGCGGCTCGTGCGGCAGGTGCACCGACAACGGCGTGTACTGCGCGCCGAGTAGGAACCGCAACACCCCCAGCGACACCCCGAGCGACAGTTCGGTGGTCTGGGGGTGCGGCGGCGGGCGCTCGATCAAAACCTCGAATGCATAGAACGACCGTCCGGCGGTGGCGCTCGGGGTGATGCGCGCGGAGATGGCCGGGCTGTAGGCGCTGAGAAAGGTTTCGACGATCGCGAAAGCGTCGCCGACGGTCGCCGCGGTGCGCGCCGCCACCCCGAGCGGTCCCAGGATCTCGATGCCCTGCCGTAATGCCAACCGTCGCCCGAAATCGGGAGTCGCGGTCGCCGTCGCTGCAGTCTCAACGGCCACTATGAGGTTGCGGTAGGACAGAAAGACCTCGTGCTCGCCGACATCTTGGGGCCGGATGCCGGCGGCGCGGAGCAGCTCGGTCGGACCGCCGCCCAGTTCGGCGACCAGGCGCGGATAGCCCGACAGCGCCGTGCCGCGCACCACTGACATGTCAACAAATGTCAAATAATCGTCCACAAATGTCAAGATTTCGACGTGGTCGCGGCCGCATCCTGGAAAGGCAACGAGGACCCCCCAAGGACCCAAAGAAAGGACAATCCCCATGGGCTTCGACACTGTGATCCGCAACGGCCGCTGGTTTGACGGCACCGGCGCCCCGTCGGCGATCCGCAACATCGGCATCCGTGACGGTCACGTCGCGGCTATCAGCGCGCAGCCGCTCGACGAATCCGGCTGCCCGCAGGTGATTGACGCGGACGGCAAGTGGGTGCTGCCCGGCATGCTCGACATCCACACCCACTACGACGTCGAGGTGCTCGGCAGCCCGTCGCTGTCGGAATCGGTGCGGCACGGCGTCACGACCGTGATGGTGGGTTCGTGTTCGCTGTCGACCGTTCACGTCGACGGCCAGAACGCCGGTGACCTGTTCGCCCGGGTGGAGGCCATCCCGCGCGAGCACGTCATCGACACGATCGACCAGCACAAGACCTGGAACAGCTGCGAGGAATACATCACCGCCTTGGAGGCGCGGCCGTTGGGGCCCAATGTCGCTGCCTTCATCGGGCATTCGGACATGCGGGCCGCGACGATGGGCCTGGACCGCGCCACCCGCAAGGAAGTGCGTCCGACCAAGGGCGAACAGGCCCGGATGGAGCAGCTGCTCGCCGAGGCGCTACGGGCCGGGTTCGTCGGAATGTCTTCTCAGCAACTGCTTTTCGACAAGCTCGACGGCGACACCTGCCGTTCGCGCACCTTGCCCTCGACGTATGCGAAACCGCGCGAGCTGCGTCGGCTGAAGTCGCTGCTGCGACGCAGCGGGCGAGTCTTGCAGGCAGGTCCCGACATTCAGAATCCGTTGAACATCGTCTCCCAGGCGGCGCAGTCGCTGGGCATCGTCCGCCGGCCGTTGAAGACCAGCCTGCTCTCGGCCGCAGACATCAAGGCCAACCCGTGGCTGATCGCGACGATGGGCCCGGCGGCCCGCCTCGTCACCAAGCTGGGTGGCGACTTCCGCTGGCAGCACCTGCCGGTGCCCTTCGAGGTGTACGCCGACGGTATCGACCTGGTCATCTTCGAGGAGTTCGGCTCCGGCGCGGCCGCTATGCATCTGCAAGAGCAACTGGCGGAGCGCAACGACCTGCTGCGCGACGAGGAATACCGTCGCCGGTTCCGCAAGGACTACGACAGCAAGTTCGGGCTGCGGGTGTGGCACCGGGACTTCTTCGACGCCGAAATCGTCGAATGCCCTGATCCTTCGGTGCTAGGTAAGTCGTTCGGGAAGGTCGGAATTGACCGCGGCGGGCTGCACCCGGTCGACGCATTCCTCGACCTGGTCGTCGAGCACGGCACCGCGCTGCGCTGGCGCACCACGATCTCCAACCACCGCCCCGAGGTGCTGGAGAAAATGGCCGGCGAGCCGGGCATCCAGATGGGTTTCTCCGATGCCGGCGCACACCTGCGCAACATGGCATTCTACAACTTCGGGCTGCGGCTGCTGCGTCGCGTTTACGACGCCCAGAAGGCCGGCACACCTTTCATGACAATGGAGCAGGCGGTGCACCGGCTCACCGGCGAACTGGCCGACTGGTATCAGATCGACGCCGGCCATCTGCGGATGGGCGACCGCGCCGACCTGGTGATCGTCGACCCGGCATACCTTGACGACTCGTTGGACGGCTACGCCGAAGAGAAGGTCGAGCAGTACGGCGGACTGTCGCGGATGGTCAACCGCAACGACGACACCGTCAGCGCGGTTCTCGTCGGCGGGCAAGCGGTGTTCCTGGACGGGCAGCCCACCGAGGTGCTCGGCAACCAGCGCACCGGCAGCTTCCTGCGCGCCAACACCGCAGTCCCCGCGACGGCCGGGCAGGTTGCCGCCGCCGTCTAGACCCCGCTCGGCACCGATCAACGCCAGCTGGGCAGCCAGATCTCCATATTCCAGGTCTCTTGCGAGATCGGCAGACCGGTCAGTATCGGAAACAGCCAGGCGAAGTTCGTCACCACCAACGCCATGTAGCAGGACACCGCGATCAGCCCCAGCGTGCGTCGTTCGCGAGTCTGACGGCCAGCACGGCCGGGCGGGTGCAGGATGTCGCCGAGGATCAGCGCGATGGCCATCACCAGGAACGGCCCCATCGTCGCTGCGTAGAAGAAGTACATCTGGCGGTCGATGTCGGCGAACCAGGGCAGCCACCCCGCGCAATAGCCGACCCACACCGCGGCGTAGCGCCAGTCCCGCCGCACCAGCATTCGCCACGTCGCGTAGAGCAGGACCGGCACCGAAAGCCACCACAACGCGGGCGTGCCGACCAGCATCTCGGCCTTGACGCACGATTGTGGGCCGCAGCCGGGAACGTTGTTCTGGTCGATGGCGTAGAGCACCGGCCGCAACGACATCGGCCAGCTCCACGGTTTGGATTCCCACGGGTGGTAGTTGCCCGCCGAATTCGTCAGGCCCGCATGGAATTGGAAGGCCTTGGCGGTGTAGTACCACAGCGAGCGGATCGCATCGGGAAGCGGGACAACGCTGTTGGGGCCAATGGTCTGGCCCACCTGGTGGCGGTCGATCGCGGTCTCGGACGCGAACCAGCCCGCGTAGCTGCCCAGGTAGACCGCGACCGGGATGAGCCCCAGCGCATACCCGGTGGGGAACATGTCCCGCCGCAGCACCCCCAGCCACGGCCTGGGCACCTGGTACTGACGCCGCGCGGCCACGTCGAAGGCCAACGACATCACACCGAAGAACAGCACGAAGTACAGGCCGGACCACTTCGTCCCGCAGGCCAATCCGAGCAGCACCCCGGCGCCGAACCGCCACCACCGCACCCCGAGCCGCGGGCCCCACACGGTATCGGCGATGCGGCCCTCCAGCAGCGCCACGTGCATGCGTTGCCGAACCTGATCACGGTCGACGATCAGTGCGCCGAAGGCCGCGACCACGAAGAACGTGAGGAAGCCGTCCAGCAGCGCGGTCCGCGCCACGACAAAGCTGACGCCGTCGCAGATCAGCAGCACTCCGGCGATAGCACCGACCAGCGTCGAGCGGCTGATCCGCCGGACGATCCGCGTCACCAGCACCACCAGGACGACGCCGAGCACCGCGCCGGTGAACCGCCAGCCCAGTCCGTTGTAACCGAAGATCGCCTCGCCGAGCGCAATCAACTGCTTGCCGACCGGGGGATGAACGACCAGGCCGAAGCCGGGGTTGTCTTCCACCCAATGGTTGTTGAGCACCTGCCACGCCTGGGGCGCGTAATGCTTCTCGTCGAATATCGGTGTGCCGGCATCGGTCGGCGAGCCCAGGTTCAGGAACCGGGTCAGGATGGCGAGCAGCGCTATCACAGCGGTGACGATCCAGCCGCGGAACCGGTCTACCGGCCCGAAATCCGCGACCGGCACCAGCGGCCCTGGGCTGACGACGGGCACCACGCGCTCCTCGACTGCGTCGGGCATTTCTTGGGGCGGGGCGGTCATCACGTCGATCGTAGGCTGTCCGTCATGACCAATGGCCGCCTGTTGCTCGCCGCGACCCCGTTGGGCCAGCCGTCGGACGCGTCGACGCGGCTCATCGACGCGCTCGCCCAAGCCGATGTGGTGGCCGCCGAGGACACTCGGAGGTTGCGGAATCTGGCCAAGGCGCTCGATGTCACGATCACCGGCCGGGTGGTCAGCCTGTTCGACCGGGTCGAGGCCACCCGGGTATCCTCGCTGGTCCCCGCGATCGAATCCGGTGCGACGGTGCTGGTGGTCAGCGACGCCGGAATGCCGGTGATCAGCGATCCGGGCTTTCGGCTGGTCGTGGCGTGTGCGGAGGCCGGGCTGACGGTGCAGTGCCTGCCGGGACCGTCCGCCGTGACCACCGCCCTGGCCGTGTCCGGTCTGCCGGCGGAGAAGTTCTGCTTCGAGGGTTTCGCCCCACGCAAGAGGTCGGCGCGCCGCACCTGGCTGGCCTCGTTGGCCGACGAGCCCCGGACCTGTGTGTTCTTCGAGTCGCCGCGGCGGTTGGGCGCCTGTTTGCGTGATGCCGTCGAGCAGCTCGGCGGTGCCCGCCGGGCGGTGGTCTGCCGGGAGCTGACCAAAGTGCACGAAGAGGTCCTCCGCGGGTCGCTCGACGAGCTGGCGGAGTGGGCGGCCGACGGCGTGCTCGGCGAGATCACCGTCGTGCTGGGCGGTGCGCTCCCGCACGCCGACCTGCCGTCCCTGGTGGACTCCCTGGTGGAGCAGGTCGAGGAGCTGATCGAGGGTGGCGTCCGCATCAAGGATGCCTGCAGCCTGGTCGCCGGCCAGCATTCGGAGGTGCGCACCCGCCAGCTCTACGACGCGGTGCTGCGCTCCCGCGAGGAAGAAGACAGCTGAGGTGCGATCAGCCGACGGCCGCCACCGTCGGCAGCCCGACGATCGGGGCCGCCTTGTGCAGGCATTCTTCCCATTCGGCGTCCGGATCCGAATCGGCGGTGATCCCGCCGCCGACACCCAGCACCGCGTTGCCCGTGGTGTCGAATTCGACGGTGCGGATCGCGACGTTGAGCTCGCAACCGGCGATCGGTGACGCCAAACCGACGGTGCCGCAATATATCCCGCGACGGTGTTGCTCCCATTGCGAAACTAGTTGGCGGGCACGAAGTTTCGGTGTTCCGGTGACGGAGGCCGGCGGGAAGGCGGCGTCCAACAGCGCCGACGTCGGCAGCTCGGCGGGCACCTGTGCCGACACCGTCGACACCAGGTGCCACACGCCCGGGGCGCGTCGCACCACCAACAGCTCGGGCACGGTTACCGTGCCGGTAATCGCCACTCGCCCAAGGTCATTGCGGACCAAGTCGACGATCATGATGTTCTCGGCCACCTCTTTGGCCGAAGCCCGCAGCGCCGACGGCCAGGCATCCAGTGGCAGCGTGCCCTTGATCGGGCTGGACGCCACGGCGGTGCCGCGGCGGCGCAGGAAAAGCTCCGGGGACAGCGACGCCACCGCACCCCATGGTCCGGCGACATAGGCCGCCCGGGCCGGGGAGGTCCGTGCCACCCCGTCGACGAAGAAGTCCAGCGGGTCGCCGATCACGGTTCCGCTGAACTGCGTGCACACGCAGGCTTGGTAGACCTCGCCGGCGGCGATCGCCTCCAGGCAGGACAGCACGCCGTCGCGGTGGGTTTCCCGGTCGGCGGCGTCCCACCCGATCCGGCAGTCCCGCGCGGGCGCCGGTGGTGCCGCCAGTGCGGCGGCCAACCAGTCCGGCATCGGTGCTCCGGACAGGCTCTCGTACCACCACTGGGCGTCGCGGTCGCGGCGCAACACGCAGTCGGTCCAGCCGCCGGCGGCTTCGGGGATGCGGTTTGCCCGACCGTCGGCGCCGGCGTCGGGGTAGGACAGGTACCCCACCCAGCCGCCGCCGACCGCGGTGGCGTCCGGTCCGTCGGGTCCCGTTGGGCCCGGCCGGACGTCGAACGCGTCGTCGGCATCCACCGGCGACACGGGGACACTCGGCGCGATCACCGCCAGGGCGCCGAACCACTCGCCGGTCAGCGCGGCCGGCGGCGGCAGACCGAGCCGACGGGTGGCGTCGCCGACCGCGCGTAGCACGCGGGGTGCGCCGCCAAGATCGCCGAGCCGCTCGATTCGCACCGCCCTAGCTTGACAGAACGTGCATTTTTCGCACCCCAAGCCCGCTAGCTGCGGCTTATCTCGCGGGTGCTGGCCAGCGCCGCCAGCTTGTCGGGGTTGCGCATCGCGTAGAAGTGGGTGATCTTGTCGTCGACGATCTCGAGGGTGACCACCAGGTCGAGGTGTTCGTCGAGGTAGAACAGCACCGCCGGGGCGTTGTTGCAGTTCACCAGCTCTACCCGGACCTGGGGCCCGGCCTTGCGCAGCAGTCCGGTGATAGCCCTGGCCACCCGGTCGGCGCCGACCACCGGCCGGCGGGCCGCGCTGACCTTGCCGCCACCGTCGGCAACCCAGGTGGCGTCCGGCGCCAGCATCGCCATCAGCGCCTCCACGTCGCCGCTGGCCGCCGTGGCCAGGAACTGCGCGGTGATTTCCGCGTTGCGCTGCGGATCCACCGGTTCTCGTGCGGCGCCGCCCCACTTCCGCCGGGCCCGGACGTGTTCGCGTGCCCGGTGCGCGACCTGCCGCACCGTCGGCGCGGGTTTGCCCACCGCTTCGGCGATCTCGCCGTAGTCGAAACCGAACACCTCGCGCAGCACGAACACCGCGCGTTCGTCGGGGCTCAGGGTTTCCAGCAGCACCAGCATGGCCATCGAAACCGATTCCGCCAGAACGATATCCGACGACGGATCCCGCTCTTCGAGCAGCAATGGTTCGGGCAGCCACGGCCCCACGTACTCTTCCCGGCGCCGCGCGCCGGCCCGCAACGCGTTGAGCGCCTGCCGGGTGACCAGCTGGGCCAGATAGGACTTGGTGTCGTGCACGCCGGCCAGGTCGACGGCGGCCCAGCGCAGATAGCTCTCCTGCAGCACGTCGTCGGATTCGGTTGCCGAGCCCAGGATTTCGTAGGCGATGGTGAACAGCAGCGGCCGCAGCAGCATGAACCGTTCCGCGTGTTCACCATCGCCCGGCGACGACATCATCGCAGCGCGACCTGTTGATCGGCGGCCAGCCGCGCCTGCCGCTTGCCGCCTTTGAGCCAGCGGTAGGAGCCGGGTTTGGCGGCCTCGCGCCGGATGGACCAGACCGTGCCCTTGCAGATCGCTTCCTTGATGGAGGCGCCGGTCCAGCCGCTGACGACCAGGTTGACCGGGCTGTCGTCGAAGTGCGACAGCTGGACGGTGGCGCCGGTGCGGCCCAGGCTGATGCACTGCCCGACGAACGCCTGATTGAGCAGCTGCTCGGGAGTGTGTCCGGCGACCCGGCTGAGCACGGTTTGGGCGGCCTGGGCCCCCAACGGCCCGGCGGCCTGGCAGCTCATCCGCAACGGTTGATCCGACGGCGCGGCGGCATCGCCCGCGGCGACGATGCGGTCGTCGTCCACGCTGGTCAGTGTCTCATCGGTGAGCAGCCGGCCCATCGCGTCGGTGGTGAGACCGCTGTGCGCAGCCAGATCCGGCACGGCGAATCCGGCCGTCCACACCGTCGCGGCACTGGCCACCACGGCGCCGTTGGCGAGCACCACGGCGTCCCACTGCACCTCGCCGGCCGGAATGGACTCGAGCACGTTCACGCCCAGCCGGCGCAGTCGCTTGGTCACCGAGCGCCGGCCCCGCGTGCTCAGCGACGGCCCCAGCTGCCCGCCGCAGATCAGGGTCACCGGGCGGCCCTGCTCGGCCAGCTCGGAGGCCGTTTCGATGCCGGTCAGTCCGCCGCCGACCACCGCGACCGGGGCGCTGTAGGGCAGGTCGGCCAGTGCGTAGCGCAGCCGCTTCGCGCCGTCCAGATCGGCCACGGAGTGGGCGAACTGGGCCGCGCCGGGCACCGCGGAAGGTGTCGCTCCAGTGCTGCCGACGGCGTAGATCAGGTAGTCGTAGTCCACTGCGGCCCCTGAAGCGAGGATTACCCGCCGGGCGTCGGCGTCGATGCGCTCGGCGCTGTCCACGACCAGCCGGATCCCGTCGCCGAGCAGCGAGTCGTAGTCGACGGTCGCGGTGCCGGTGTCGGCGGCCAACTGGTGTAGGCGAATTCGCTCGACGAACATCGGGCGCGGGTTCACCAGGGTGATGTCGACGTCCGGACGCTGCCGCAGGTGGTTGGCGGCCAGGGTGCCGGCATATCCGCCGCCGACAACGACGATGTGAATTCTTTGGTCTTCGCGCTCAGTCATCTTGGGCATCTCGGTCTCCTGTTCTTGCGGGCTTGTGACCTTGAGACACCGCAAGTCGCCCAGGCGTGACAATCGGACAGCGGTTTGTGACCCGTCTCACGTCCACCCCGCGCCCCTTTGGGCGAGGCAGCGGCCAACATTCAACGGGGCCGCACCGGATCGTGCATGATACGCTTTTCTATACAGTTCGTGGCCTGCCCCGGGGCCGAAAAAGCGACCCGAACTATCTAAAAAAATGGGGGCCTCTTCGATGCGCACCGGCGTGCATCGGGAGGAGCAGTCTTGAAAGCGAATTCCTGATCGCGCCCTGATTCGCCGGGCGCCCAGAACGGACATGTGCCATCGGAGGACCTCGTGCCACGCAGCCTGGACCTGGTCGTTACCTCCGTGGCCAAGCAGCTGATGGAGGCCACCGCCTCCACGGCCACCCAGGTGACTGAGAACGTCCTTGCGCAGCTCGTCGAACAGATGGGTTTGAGCGGCAGCTTCCTGCGCCACCACGACCACGACATCCGGGCCTCGGTGCTGGTCGCCGAGTGGCCGCCACGGGTCGATGTTCCGGATCCGGACCCGCTGGCCGTCGTGCACTTCACCAGTGCCGATCCGGTGCTCGCGGAGTGCGAGCACGGCCGCAAGCCGGTCGTTATCCGCCCGGACGGCAGCTGGTCTGCCAGCTCGTCCTTCCCGCGCCGGGCGGCCGGAGCCAAGCCGGAGGTGCCACCCTCGGTGGCCGCTGCACCGCTGGTCTCGCACGACGTGACCACCGGGGTGCTGGGCTTCGTCAAGGCCGGCGCCAGGAAGTGGAAGCAAGAAGAGATCAACACGCTCGAGGCAGTCGCTGCCCTGTTTGCGCAGCTTCAGGCTCGTATCGCGGCCGAGGAGAAGCTTCGCTACCTGGCCGAGCACGACGACCTGACCGGCCTCTACAACCGTCGGGCGCTGGTCGCGCATCTGTCCGAACGGCTCGCGTCGGGCAGCCCCGGGCCCGTCGCGGTCCTCTACCTCGACCTCGACCGGCTCAAGCCGATCAACGACTACCTGGGGCACACCGCCGGCGACTGGTTCATCCGCGTCTTCGCCCAACGAATTCGGGTGTGCGCGGGGAATCAGAGCATGATCGCCCGGCTGGGCGGCGACGAGTTCGTGGTGATTCCGGACCAGCCGATGGCGGCCGGGACCGCGGAGTCGTTCGCCCGCCGGCTGGGCACGATGTTGCGCGAGCGGCTGGCGATCGGTGGCCACATGATCACCCGCACGGTCAGCATCGGGCTCGCGGTGGGCATGCCGGGACGCGACAACAGCACCGATCTGTTGCGCCGGGCTGACGAGGCTGTGCTGACGGCCAAGCGCGGCGGCGGCAACCAGGTCGCGCTGTCCACCGACGACATGTCCCTCAAGAGCGCCTTCCGCAACGACATCGAGCTGCATCTGCAGGGCGACATCGACAGCGAAGCGCTGTTGCTGCACTATCTGCCCGAGGTCGACCTGTGGACCGGCGCCATCGTGGCGGCCGAGGCTTTGGTGCGCTGGCGGCACCCGATTTGGGGGCTGCTGCTACCGGATTCGTTCATCGGGGTAGCCGAATCGACGAACCTCGCCGGGGAACTGGGCCGCTGGGTGATGCGCAGCGCCTGCGCCGAATTCAGCCGCTGGCGAGCCAACGGCGTGGGACAGAGCGCCATCCTGCGCATCAATGTCTCACCCGTGCAACTGATTACCCGCGGCTTCGTCCGTACCGTGGCCGACACCATCGAGGAGTTCGGTATCGACGGCGGGTCGGTGTGCCTGGAGATCACCGAGCGCGCGGTGGTGCACGATATCGAAACCACCCGCAAAACTCTCTCGGAGCTCAAGGAAGTCGGCGTTCAGATAGCCATCGACGACTTCGGCACCGGCTATGCGGTCTTGTCGCACCTGAAGTCCCTGCCGGTCGACATGCTCAAGATCGACACCGGCTTCGTGCGCGACCTGGGCACCAACGCCGGCGACCTGGCCATCGTTCGGGCCATCATCGGGCTGGCCGAAGCCTTTGGCCTGCAACTGGTCGCCGAGGGAGTCGAAACACCAGCTGCCGCACTGACTTTGATGCAGCATGGATGCCACCGGGCGCAGGGATTCTTGTTGTCCCGCCCCGTCCCGGGCAACGCCATGGAGGCGTTGTTGGCCGCACGCTGGATGCCGATGCCGTTCCTCGCCGACCGCGAGGCACTGTCGTTAGGCGCGATCTAGCTCCGGTGGCGATGTCTCGTTCATGGAAAAAAGGCGAAAAGGGCACGCTGGCCGTTGTCATGTGCGCGGCACTGGTGCTGAGCGCTTGTCGCGGTCACGCCAATCCGGGACCGCTGTCCGCGATGGTCTTCCCGGCCATACCGCCCGGCGTTCAGGAGATCCCCAACCCGCTGCGCGGCCAGTACGAAGATCAGTTGATTCCGCTTTTCCCCCAAGGCAATCCGGCGCAGCAGCGGTACCCGGCATGGCCCGCGTCATATGACGCCAGCCTGGCCGTGTCGTGGCGGCAGTTACAGCCCACCGATCCGCGCACCCTGCCGCCCGACGCGCCGGACGATCGCAAGTTCGACTTCAGCGTGATCGATGACACGCTGACCAAGCTGGCCGCCCGCAACATGCGGCTGACGCTTCGCGTGTACGCCTACAGCTCAACCGATTCCAACCCGGGCAACACGAACATCGAGATTCCCGACTGGCTGCGTGCCGCTCCCGGCGCCGGCACCGACTACCCCGCGCCGCCGAAGAGTCCCGCCCCCGGGGTGACTCAGGTGGTACCGAACTGGAATGACCCCGCCTACCTGAACGGTTTCACGCAGCTGCTTGCCGCACTCGGCGATCGCTATGACGGCGACGAGCGGCTCGGCGTTTTCGAGTTCTCCGGTTACGGGGACTCGAGCGCGAACCAGCTGACGTATTTGCGCGACGTGCTGGGCGCACCGGGCGCGGCGCCCGACGACAGCGACAAGACGCTGGGGTATTACAGCCAGTTTCGCGACCAGAGCATCACCAAGGCGTCCATTCAGCAACTGGTCGCGGCGAACGTGAACGCGTTCGCCCACACCCAACTGGTGGTCAGCCCGCAAAACCCGGAGATCGTGCGCGAACTCCTGGCCGACGACGTCACCAAAAAGCTCTCCGCGCCGGTGGGCATCCGCGCGGATTGCCTGGGTGATCAGGCGCCGTTGCCGGCATGGGCCGACTCCTCCGACTCGCACTACGTGCGGACCAGCGATGCGGTCGTCAACGCGATCAAGCAGCGGCTGGCCTCGGCGCTGGTGATCAGCCAGTGGTGCGGCTTGCCCAAAGGCGCCGACCCCGCGTCGTACTACGAAAAGGGGCTGCACGACGTCGTCCGCTATCACGTCTCGATGACCTCGAGTGCCAAGTTCGCGGACCGCGATTCGACCTCCGCGATGGACCCGAAGTTGTATCTGCTGTGGGCGCAAGCTAACTCGTCGGCCGGCTACCGGTACTCGGTCGATGCGCGGCAGGGATCGCAGGCGATACAGGGCAAGGTCGCGACCATCGCGGTGGTCTGGACCAACTACGGCTCCGCGGCCGCCACCGAGAATTGGGTGCCGGCCTACAAGCTGGTGGACCCTTCGGGAACGGTGGTTCGGACGGTGCCGGCGACGGTCAACCTCAGGACGCTGGTCCGCGACGACCAAAACGACGGCTCCCGCGTGGTGGCAGACCCGGCGTCATCCTCCGAGTCGGTTCACCTGGACCTGACGGGCCTGGCGCCGGGGCACTACACACTGCACGCGGTCGTCGAATGGCAACAGCACAAGCCGGGCGCCTCATACGTGGTGAACTACCCGCCGATGGCGTTGGCCCGCGACGGCCGTGACAACTCGGGGCTGTACCCGATCGCAACGCTTGATATCTCGCGGGACTCAACGGCGACCGCAAGCGGTCGATGAGCGGGCGTCGGGCACCCACGCTGACCTGTGACAAACCGACAACCATGTGATAACGCCCGATACATTCCTATGGTATGGTATTGACATACCGTGCTCACTCATAGTACTTGAGTGCGATGGTTTGCTCATCAGCGTCGGACTCCGCGCGATACCACGGTGAG
>NZ_DATJYB010000610.1:0-12860 GCF_035499775.1 Mycobacterium sp.
TCCCTGCCTTCGCATGCCTTGAATGCGACGTAGCACGACGAAGTGGTCCTTTATCACCATGGCGGGCCCGGCGGTCAGAAGTAACACAAGGAGCGGCCAGGATTCCTGTGCGTATTTAGCGCCGAACATCGACAACGGGACGCGGCCGAACAGTGCGGCTGCAAGGATGACGGACAGTGCTAAAACCATCCCCGTAATGAGTGTTCGCGGCGCCTTCCGGCGGAAAACTTCCATGTTCTCTGCGGTAGCGAACAGAGCTATTGTCAAGAGGTACGGGAGTGCCGTAATAGTGGCGGCCAACAGGCTGGCCTGGTTGAAATATGCTGTCTGTGTCGCTGGCATTAACGACGCAACAATGACCGGAAGAATAAGGCTGCTCGATCCCACTGCCAATGTGAGACCGTGGTGGCCCATCGCCACGGGCCAGTGGTCTCGCACCAGGTGCCAACGTTGCCCTATGGTCACCCGAGCGCGGGGTGGGAGATGTCGCCGCAGCGGAGTGGCAAGAAGAGAGCCGACGAGGCCGACTGTCCAGGAAACAAGGATAACCTGTCCGCTTCTGACACCGAGTCCTATCGCTCCAGACAAGACAGCGATCCGCACGATAGACGCGAGGAGAGTCCGTCGCATTTGCAGGCTGCTCACGCCCATCCCTATTACCGCCTGATCGAACGCGGAACACGTTGCGGCGATACCCGTCGTTCCAACCAGTAACAAAGCCGCGCCCAGTGAGAGATCACCCAGAACGCCAGAAAGATGCAATGGCGCGGACAGGCCGAGCCATCCCGCAGCGACTAGCGCCCCACCCATTCCGGCGATGCCCAAGCCCGTGCTGGCGAGCGCACGGCGATCCGTTACTGCGACGACCTTGAAGCGTTCCAGCAATAGTGTGCCGACACCGAGAACCCCGAACGTCGATAGCAGGGTCATCGCGGCCACCAAGCCAGCCCCGACCCCCACCTGTTCCGGGGCCAATGCGCGTGCCGCTAGCGTCCAAAAGACAAGGCCGAGCACCGCGCCGCCCAGTTGTGACCCGACTAGCGAGGCGAAGATAGCTAACAGTCGGCTCGGCCGGACCACGCTGTTTCGCAGCGTGGCAAGCGCATTCAAGTTCATCACCGGTCGGCCCGATCCTGCGCCGCTTGCCACACCCGGCGCCGACATGCCCGAACGGGGCAGCAGCCTAGCCAACACCACTTACCTCGACTTCGGCGTCGGCGATGGCGCTGGCGTACAGGCGCTCGATGCGTGGAACAACGGCGCTGATGGTGAATTCCCGTGCCCGGTCGCGTCCCGCGGCACCGAACGCCTGCGCACCCGGCGGATCGCGTAGTACCGACGAAATGGCCTCCGCCAACGCCGATACGTCCCCAGGCGGGACCAAGAGCCCAGTGGTCCCGTCGACGACCAGGTCGACGATGCCTCCGGTGGCGCTGGCGACGACGGGTCTACCCGCGGCCATCGCCTCGAGCACAACGGTTGGGCAGGGATCGGCCCAGAGCGATGGGACGATCACCGCGCGGGCAGACCGGAACAACGCAAGGACCTCCTCGTGCGGCAGCGCGCCGAGCCACCGAACACCGTCGGGCATTGTCCATTCGCTTCCGGGCCACGGGCGACCGGCAAGCACGAGCGGCGGCGGACCGTCGAGCAGCCGGTAGCCATCCAGCAGCGTCTGGACTCCTTTGTCCGGGCCGAGGTCGCCTATGTACAGCAGCGGGGCCTGCGGATCTGTCGGTGGAATCTCCTCGAGGACGATGTCATCGGGGATGAAATTCGGAATGACCTCCGCGTTCAGGCGGGCAAAATTTAGCCAGCTGTTGTCGTGGAGGGCGACGGCGTCGGCAACCGCGCTGCTCACGGCTGCGACACGCGAAACTCGATCAGATCTGCGCCTGGCGGACCAGGTGTTCGCCGCGACAGTGACCGCGCCCCTGACGGCGCCGTGGTGTGCTGTGGCACAGGACAGGCAGCGCGCCGGAGACGGCCCCGAGCACCGCTGTTTCCCGTGTTCCATAAGTCGCATCGTCGCGCAGATATGACTGTAGGTATGCAGCGTCATGACGACGGGCACCCGAGCGCGCGCGGCGGGACCCAGGGCACTATTGACGATCCAATTATGCGCGTGGATCACATCGAAACGGCCGTGTGAGAGTTCGCGGCGGATCGCCCGGCTCACCAGCGGATCAGGCAACGGTAGCGCGTACGGTCGTGTCGAATCGCTGTAGAGGATGGGCAGATGAGAGGCGGCGGTTCGGACTCGGAGGATGCGCACACCCTCCGAATGGCTCTCGGCCGGCTCGTCGCCGCCCGTCGCAAAGCCGAGCAAGGTCACCTCGTGCGCCCTGGCCGCCAGCGCCCTTGCCAGCGCCCAGACATGCCGTTCCTCACCGCCGAACATCGGGGGCAGGAACTGAGCGAGCAGCAGCACCTTCATGCCGCCACCTCGTGGTACAGGCGGCGGTACTCTTCGGCGCAGTCGGCCCAGCTGGGAAGGACCGGCGGCGCCTCAAGTCCCGGCGATTCCGCGAGCAGCACAGCGGCAAAAGACATGTGCTCTCCTAACGGAAGCAGGCCGAACTGGAGGCGAGGCCGCGCGGTCACGGCGGCGGCACCTAGGTCCGAAAACTCATATACCAGTATATGACCAAACTAGCAGAATACGTACCATTTGCATAATTTAAGATGATCTCAAGGTTGAAAGTCTGTTCTACCCAACAAAACATCCGAACGCTCGCAGATTTGCGGCCCCGTAAGCAGTCTGCGGCAAAACCTCCGCCTGAAACCACAGCCACCCGGACCGGCAGGCGACGACGAGCTTTCGCTCAGGTCATGACCTGAGCGATCACCCCCTGATCGATGGGCGCATCGGCTGCAGTACCAGAGCCAACACCGGTTACCTTGGCCTTGGTTTCCGCGATGGCGCTGGCGTACAGGCGCTCGATGCGTGGAACAACGGCGCTGACGGTGAATTCCCGTGCCCGGTCGCGTCCCGCGGCGCCGAACGCCTGCGCGCCCGGCGGATCGCGTAGTACCGACGAAATGGCCTCCGCCAACGCCGATACATCCCCAGGCGGGACCAAGAGCCCAGTGGTCCCGTCGACGACCAGGTCGACGATGCCTCCGGTGGCGCTGGCCACGACGGGTCGACCCGCGGCCATCGCCTCGAGCACAACGGTTGGGCAGGCGTCGCTGACAATCGATGGGACGATCACCGCGCGGGCAGACCGGAACAACGCAAGGACCTCCTCGTGCGGCAGCGCGCCGAGCCACCGAACACCATCGGGCATTGTCCATTCGCTTCCGGGCGACGGGCGACCGGCGAGCACGAGTGGCGGCGGACCGTCGAGCAGCCGGTAGCAATCCAGCAGCGTCTGGACTCCTTTGTCCGGGCTGAGGTCGCCGATGTAGAGCAGCGGGGCCTGCGGATCTGTCGGTGGAATGTCCTCGAGGACGATGTCATCGGGGATGAAATTCGGTATGACCTCCGCGTCCAGGCGGGCAAAATTTAGCCAGCTGTTGTCGGGCAGGGCGACGGCGTCGGCAACCGCGCTGCTCACGGCTGCCACACGCGACACACGAGCAGATCTGCGCCTGGCGGACCAGGTGTTCGCCGCGACAGTGACCGCGCCCTTGAGCGCGCCGTGGTGTGCGCCGGCACAGGACAGGCAACGCGCCGGAGACGGCCCCGAGCACCGCTGTTTCCCGTGTTCCATAAGTCGCATCGTCGCGCAGATATGACTGTAGGTATGCAGCGTCATGACGACGGGCACCCGAGCGCGCGCGGCCGGACCCAGGGCACTATTGACGATCCAATTATGTGCGTGGATCACATCGAAACGGCCGTGTGCGAGTTCGCGGCGGATCGCCCGGCTCACCAGCGGATCAGGCAACGGCAGCGCGTGCGGTCGTGCCGCCTCGCTGTAGAGGATGGGCAGATGAGAGGCCGCGGTGCGGACCCGGAGGATGCGCACACCCTCCGAATAGCTCTCGGCCGGCTCGTCGCCGCCCGCCGCAAAGCCCAGCAAGGTCACCTCGTGCGCCCTGGCCGCCAGCGCCCTGGCCAGCGTCCAGACATGGCGTTCTTCACCGCCGGGTATCGGGGGCAGGAACTGGGCGAGCAGCAGGACCTTCATGCCGCCACCTCGTGATACAGGCGGCGGTACTCTTCGGCGCAGTCGGCCCAGCTGGGAAGGACCGGCGGCGCCATCCGCGGCGCCGCCGCGACCGCAAGCGCCGCAGTCGCAACCTGCTCGGGCGGCGCCTCAAGGGCAACCGTCGTGGCCAGACCCGCGCGCCCCAACTCGGCAAGTCCCGGCGATTCCGCGAGCAGCACCTTGGTGCCCGCCCCGAGCGCTTCCAGGACCGCCATCGGGTGCCCCTCGTACTCGCTGAGCAGGCAGAACACGTCGGCGTCGGCGATGAGTTTGCCCATTGCTCCGCGTCGTTCGGGGCCGAAGGTGCGCACCGACACCCGGTCGCCGACGCCGAGCTGACTGGCCATGGCACGCAGCGGTTGTTCGTAGGGCCCAGCGCCGACGAGTACCAGCCGCGCGTCGGGCGCCTGCGCCAGGATGGCCGGCAGCGCCCGCAGGATGCGGTGGTGGCCCTTGAAGCGCTCGAATCGTCCCACCGAAACCAGCAACGGGCTGCCCTCCGGCGCTTCCGCGGAACGATCGATCGGCAGAGGTTCGGATCCGTTTCGAATGAGTCGGATGGTCCCCTCGGTGTCTTTGAGGACTGCCGCGAAGATGTCGCGCTCGTTCTCGCCGGTCGCCACGATCAAAGTGGACCGCAGCAGCGGCCTGAGTAGCCGCCACTGCAGCGGTCGCAGTGAATTTCGCAATGCTGAGGAGTGGCCTCCGGTGTGCAGCGTCAGCACGGACGGGATGCCGGCCCGTCGCGCTGCGGCCAGCGCGACGGGCGCCACCAGCGAGTGCACGCCCTCGACATGCACGATGTCGTAGTCGTCGGCGCGCAGCAAATGCCGCGCCAATCCGGGAGCCAGATAGTAGTCGCGGGAACGGGGATAGGCGCGCCACCGCCGCACGCGGTAGCCGGGGAGCTGCTCTTCGACAGGCAGGTCCCAGGTTCGGTCCGTTGTCAGCACCGTCACGTCGACGCCGGCGGCGCCGAGGTGGGTGGCCACCTCATGAACGTGGGTGGCAATGCCGGCCATCAGGGGATACGCGAACGCGGTAACCATGGCGACTCGAAGCGGACCTTGGCGGTTGGGGATCATTGGACACCTTCCATGCAGGGGGTGGATGAAGACAGATCGTTGGTCAGATTTCGCAGCCCCGATTGCGCTCGGCGCGCCACGGCCCATCCCGCAGTGAGCGCGTGCGCCGGGGCGTACAGAAGCCGTATCCGCTGTTGATGCGTAACCCGGGCGAACACGGCCGGCGAGGTGGAGCGGCGAATGGTGAGGCGGGGCACGCCAAAGGGATCGCAGCCGGCCGCGGCTATCCCGTTGCCGACAACCGCAGCCTGGAGGTAGCCGGTTTCGCGGGCCACCGCTCGCACCCGCTTGCTGGAGTAGCCGTACGGGTAGGCGAGGCTGCACACCGAGTGCCCGAGCCGGTCCTCCAACAAGCGCCGAGAGTCAGCCAGCTCAACTCGCAACCGCAATTCGCAGATCTGGTCGAGCTGGGGGTGGCTGTGACTGTGCGCGGCGACCTCGACGCCGGCTGACGAAAGCTCAGCGACCTGACCCCACGACAGCATGCGCCCGGGTGGCGTTCCAGCCGCATACCGCGCTGCGTCGCGCACCCATCCCGTCGTGACGAACACGGTCGCCGGGAACCCTTGCTCGATCATTATCGGCAACGCTTCTTCGATCAGGTCGGCGTAGCCGTCGTCAAACGTGAGCACGATCGGGCGCGCCGGAAGCGCTCGCCCATCTCGACGGCGTTGGCACAGTTCGCCGAATGTCAGTCCGCCGAACCCCTGTTGCCGCAAGTACCGAAGTTGTGCGGCAAACATGGCCGGACGAACGGAAAGCGCTCGTCCGGAAGCGGCCGGAGCGTCGCTCACCGAGTGGTACATCAGAATCGGCACGGGAGTGTCGGGCGCCACGGATGAGGGTTGGCTGCCCCGGTTGCCCTGGCTGACCTTCACCGCAGATCCCGACGACGGCAACGGGTGATCTGCGGGATCGCGATATCGCGGACGTTTCTCGCTCCCGATAGCCCGCGCCCGTTGCTGTTGGGCACGCGATGCACGTGCGGCAGCTGTTGGGCGAGCCCGCTACGTGTCAGTTTGCCGGTTGCGGTCAACATAACCAAGTCCGCCTATCCCGGGCGTTTAACCTGGCTCATCGAGCCAGGAACCCGTGAATGTACTGCCGAGGGATCGTGGAGGATGTTCTGAGCCCTCGAAACATCAACGGCAGCAGCGTCATACACCGCTTGTGCAATGGCAGCAGTCGCCAGCAGCGCGGCCGCCGTCGACACGGCGAACCACTTCCGGTCAATTCTTGGCGCCATGTTCCTTAGTTTCCTCAGCGGGTGCACGGCCCAATGGGGGTTTAGGAGCAACGCGACCAGCGCCATCGACAGCAAACCCAGCGGTGCAAGCCATATGTGCGCCAGAATTATCAAGACCGATGCGAAGCACAACGCTCCGACGCCTGCTGCGAATGTGAGCGACGGCCCGGCGGCAATTTGGAACGATTTGAGCTTTTTCATTATTCTCGGCATCGCGCCGGAACGACCGACCAAGCCGAGTGCCAAACCCGCCGCAAGGCCGATTAAGAGCTGCTTGAGGATGTCGATGGGACCGGTATCTCCGCACCACCCACTGCGCGAGAAGGGCACCCCGAGCCCGCTTAGATCGTAGATAACAATCGGCCCATGCCGGTAGACCGCGTGAATCCCGGGGACATTGTCGAACTTCGTTAATTCGGCGTTAGTTAATTTCCGCGGTTCTGGGTCAACGGCGACCGCGGCGGCATGAGCAGTGTCGCCATGGTAGAAGTAGTACTCGCCTGCGTGTGGTTTATCGTCGGCCCACCGCTGATCGACATAGAGGTATTGGAGCTCCAGGCGGCGGGCGACTTCAGACTCGTCGGAGGTCCATTCATCGGTGTAGTACAGCTGCGGCGTATACAGCTGCTCCTGATCCTCTTTCATAACCGGCCACAAGCGGGCTTGGCTTGCCAGCAGGATCGCACTCACCCGGTCCGCGCCTATTCGAGTACCAGGCACCAGCTCGTCGCCCGCCCAGCGGACGGCGGCGAGCGTCTCGGCATCCATCGACCGCACGTCGGCGACGGTGAGATACCCGCCCGGCAACCGCATCCAGTCTGGTCCGCTGCCCAGTAGCAGGCCGCCGACAAACACGCTGGTGGCCAGCAGCAGTCCTAGCCACTCAAGGGCCTTGGTCAGTCGGGGCCGCCGAATGCGGGAGTGGTGCCTGGGCAGAGATTGGAACCAGCGGACTCCACAATCGGCGGCGAGCAGGCTGAATGGAAGATACAGGAAGCCGGTGGCGCGATCACCGACCTCGGCCCAGCTTGGCACGAAACGCACGGCCATTGTCACCGGAATCAAAGCCGCGATGGGTACGAGCAACGCCCCCAACCCCCAGCGTCGGGAGTCGGATGACAGCGCGCCACGCCGCCTCCGCTGCAGTACCGACAAGGCGTATGTCAGCACAATCAGCGCTACTACCAACGTGATAGCTGCCGCGTAGTAGACGAGAAAAATCTGCTCCCACAGTGGAGTCCGAAAACCTGCCGGGTCGGAGAAGGGTTGGCGCCGCTCCCCACCACTTACTTGCGATACCACGTCGTCGAAGATCGGGCGGAAATAGTTTTGCAGAAGTTCCCGCTGGACCATCGCCCAGCTTACGGTCGCGGTAACTGCGATCAAGGCGCCACAGAAAACTCGTCGCCTCGCCTGGCGATCACGCTCGGCAACAGTCCAAACAGCCAGGAACGCCGCGGCTAACCAACTGGTGATGTGATGCGTCACGACGACGGCAAGCAGACAAACCGTAGCGCCGATGAATAACTGGCGGGGATCACGGGCCCAGCGTGCGCGGGCAATGAATGCGACCCCGGCCAGCGCGAGCGGTAACGCCAGCGTCTGATAAGAGAACATCGAGTTGAACCAAGCGAACTGTGAGGCCACGGCATACACAGCCACGGCAAGCCCGCCCGTTCGAGCGCTTCCGGTCAAGTGCTCGACGGCATCGCAAAGCACCAGGACCAGCACGAGCCGCGCTACCACCACCACCACCAGCAGCGCCGCCGCCGTCGCCGGGAGCCCGAGTTGATGCACGAAAACCGTGAGCGCCTCTAGGCCCGGATAGTGCGGGCTGATCGCAAGTGACGGGTTCGGTTGGAAGAGGCGATGCGAAGTGAGGATATCGCTCAGCGTGCGCATGTGGAGTTGCTCGTCGTACCCGGTAAACAGCACGGGGTCGTTCAGATGGCACTGCAAAGCGGGAATCAGACCGAGACATATGACCGCGGCGTTCCGCAGTGCTCGGGCCAGCCGACGGCGAGTGAGTGCCCAGAGCGCACTCGCGTAGGTGAGCGCATAAGCGACGGCGGACATCGCGAACCAGGGCCCGTCTCCCCCACCTCGCCTCGCCATGCAAATTGCGAGCACGTTGACGGCCAAGCCGGCGGTTTGCCAGAGCAGGAGTACCCCGATCGCGGCGAACGACCTTTCGCCGGCACGCGCCGCAGATTCCGTCGTGGGCAATTCTGAGCCCCACGAACGCTCAATTTGGCTGATGTCAAACGGGGCTTCCACCAGCTCACCGCTCGCAATCATGCCGTCACCTTTGTTTCACCGGCGGCACCTTTGGCGACGACACATTACCTTCCCGTCACACCTCAGCCAGCGCGTGCAGTTTGCCCGGCAGGCATTTCGCGGTTGCCGCGGCGGCTGCCGGCATCGACCCCGAGCCCGGTCTGGCATGCTTCCGCGCGGAATTGACGTCCAGCGGTAACGCCCGGTTATCCATGACTGAACTTTCGGCTGCTTAGCGCGCGCTGGCGGCGTTGGCGGTCTGGGCGAGCGCGCAGCAACCGGCGCTGGTCCCGAGGGTGTTCGTCGGAACCGCCGCCGCATTCCCTGCGGCCACTGCAGGGCCGGTGCTTTGCCGGGTCACGAACGACATGTAGTACCTCCTAGCGGAAGCAAACCCGAGGCGAGCCGTGGTTACGGCGGCGGCGCTCGGGTGCGACCACGTGTGTATACCGATAATACACTGAATCAGTGTAATACATACTGACTGGCATCAAAAAAAGTATATAGCGGACTTATCGTGCATCGGACCTGGTCTGCCATCCGTGCATTTGTCGTACGGGTTGCGTACCTGCTCCGCGAGTTCGACCAGCCCCCCGAGAACGGCGAAGTGACCGGGCCGCGATGTTGCGGTGGACCTGGTAACGGGTGGCGTCGATGGTGCGCGGGCGCACTCGGCGCTCTCAGGCCCGGGCGGGTGGGCCCGGGTGGGGATCGAGGATGCCGCGCAGCCAGTCGACGGTGCGCTTGATGCCTTCGGTGAGCTCGGTGTCGGGTTTCCAGCCCAGTTCCCGGCCCGCGCGGGTGGGGTCCAGTGCGCTCGCTTGAGCCTCACCGGTGCGGGCCTCGGCGTAATCGGGCGCACGCGAGACGCCGACTTCCGTCGCGATCAGCCGGTGCAGCTCGGTGACCGTCGTCTGCACCCCGGTGCCAACGTTGAAAGTCCCGGTGGTTTCGGCCGGCGCATCCGCCGCGGACAGGAAGGCGGTCACGACGTCGTCGACGTAGACATAGTCGCGGGTGGCGCTGCCGTCGCCGTAGATGGTGGTGGGGCGGCCGGAGATCATCGCACTCCCGAAGATCGTGACCACACCGGCTTCCCCCTGCGGGTCTTGGCGTGGCCCATAGACGTTGGCCAGTGCCAGACAGATGGGTGCTAGCCCGTACATGCCGGCGTAGGCGCTCATATACAACTCTCCGGCGATTTTGGACGCCGCGTACGGGGAAAGCGGGTCCACGGGAGTGTCCTCGGTGGCGGGCATGGTGGCCGGCACACCGTAGCGGGCGCCGCCCGAGGTGGCGAAGATGATCCGCGGTACTTCAGCGCGCCGGGACGCTTCCAGCAGGTTGATGGTGCCCAGCACGTTGTTTCGGGCGTCGTGTTGCGGATCATTGACGGACTTGCGCACGTCGACTTGGGCTGCCAGATGGAATACCACGTCGGGGTTGGCGCCCGCGACGATGTCAGACAGCTCGGGATGCCGGACGTCGGCCGCGACAAAGGTGAACCGGCCGGGGCGGTTTTCTCGGTGGGCCGACTCGAGGTTGGCGGCGGGGGAACCGGCGCTGAGATTGTCGACTCCTGTCACCTGGTGCCCTTCGGCCAGCAGGCGGTCGACGAGGGTGGAACCGATGAATCCGGCGGCGCCGGTGACGAGCGTGCGCATTCTCAGCTATCTCCAGTTCGACGGTGAATTGTGTACGGCAGCAAACGGTTTGAGGCGTAATCGGAGATGACGCCACAGCAAGATGCCGACGCACCCGCGCCAGTCAGCACCGGCGCTGCCGGCCTTGTAGTCCCGGTCATGCTGTCACCCCCGCTGACACTGCCAGTGGTCGTTTGGCTGCGTGTCGCGCCGCCTGGTAGAGGCGTCCGGAAACACCCGAGCGGTGATGGCGCAACACGGTTCGCAGGACGCGGATCCCGTCGCGGATGGCATGCAGGTTCGACGCACCGCTGCGACGTGGCAGCTCGAGGCTGGGAACCTCGGCGATGCGCAGACCCGCCTGCATGGCCCGCGCGGTCATCTCGGCCTCGATTTCAAAGCCGGTTGCCGACAGGTCGAGATGCTCGAGATAGCGGCGGTGAAATGCACAGAATCCATAGCACAAATCGGTCAGGTGGGCGTCGTAGGCGGTGTTGAAGACCGCGAGCAGGAACCAGTTACCCAGTCCGCGAAACCTGGTGATGTCCAGCGACCCCCCGCCACTGATGAATCGCGACCCCTTGACGAAGTCAAAGCCATTGGCAAGGAAATGCAGGTAGTGGCGGATCTCCCTGGGCGACATGCTGCCGTCGGCGTCCATCATCACGATGATGTCGCCGGTGGCGGCCAGAAAACCGGTGCGCAACGCGCTACCTTTGCCTGCACCCTGCTGCGCTAAGACCCGCACGTCCGGCCGGCATCGACGGGCGGTAACCAGCGTCACATCGGTCGAATCACCGTCGACGAGAATGATCTCGTCCACATCGTCGGCGACCTGTTCCAGCACCCAGCCGATGTTGCGCGCCTCATTTCTGACCGGAATCACCAAGCTCACGCTCGGCTTTACGACAATCGATGGTCTCGGGTGGGAGCGAGAGAGCACCGAACGCGAATGTTCGGTGGTTCCCCCCTGTTGCGCCGGTACCCCGTCTCGCAATTCGGTCGAGTTTGAGGATGAAACGGTAGTCATGTCTCGGCTCCCAGCCTGTAGATCACGTGCTGCACGACTCGCAGCCTGAATGAGAAGAACGTTGTTACAAGACGCGACGTTCTGTGCGCTACCGCGTTAGAGCTCGAGCCGGTCAAAACGTCTCCGCGCGTTAAACCGCCGTCTTGCCTAGTTCCCATCTCCCTCCTAGCGGAAGCAAGTCGACCCGAAGGCGGGCCGCGGTCGCGACGACCTCAGCGCCACCATCTTCAGTACCGGGAGTACATCTGGACCTCAGTATACATACTAATTGGCACACAGTGAAGCAATTATCAAACTCTAAACATCCACCTACAGGGCAGGCATGCATCCCGAAGAAGTGAACGGTGCGCCGGAACGCCGCCGAGGTGCCGGCAACTGGCCGAGACCCAACGCCGGCCCGGCGAGGAGATCCTGCCGACGCCGGTGCAGGCGAGATCGCCGCCCGCGATGGCCGCAACGGAGCGCGGACTTCTCCTGGCCGCCGGCGGGGACTTCCCGGTGGCCATTCACATTGAGCAGATCACTGGGCGCACCGGTCGCAGTATTAGACCATTGCGGGTTGCAATGCCTCGTTGAGCGCGCCCGTCAAATAAGCCGCATACGTCCGTGAGAAGTGGTACCTCTCCCTGTACACGCGGATATCGGCTATCACTGGTTCGCACCTGTCGGCGCACACCCAAGGCCTAGGGGAAATGAATAACACGCCGGCCGCGTTTGCTGCGGCTGCCTGCGGCGCTTCATAATGATTTGTGACCAGCTCCGCCGCGGCGGTACTGCATGCCTGCACTTGTCCGGTATGCGCGGCGAGGCATCGAGCGTCGTCGTTCGCCCAGTTAGGAATAGGGCCTATCATCGCCAATCGAGTCCCGGGCTGGGCAAGTTTCTGGAATGTCGACACCCAGCCATCTTGCAATTGGGCAGGTGTTGGCTCGTCGCCATTTGCCAGTTTGTGGTCCCCGGCGCTCGTCGTGATGACCAGGTTAGGATGAAGTGCCTGGATTTGAGAGACCGCCGCCGAGTAAAATGCGTCACAGTCTTTATTGGGCGCATTCGTCTCGTCTGATAAATATGCCAGACCAGTAACTTCGCATCCACTGAAGCCGAATACTCGCAGCTTCCAACCGGCCTTTGCGGCGATCAGCTCGAGCGGGACCGAAAACATATACGCTCGCGAATCCCCGAAGATCACCATAAGCTTCGTGCCGGCGCGGTCACCATATGCACACTCACCGAAATTAAGATCACTAGCCGGTTGGTGCGCCTCGAGTTCCGCCGGCTTGTGCGTGTCAAGTCGATCAAAGCAACCGGTCGGATCCCCGTCGTCCGGTTCCTGTAAAGATTTGGCGACAGCGTCCGGTAAGGTTCGCATTTGTTCCGCTGCTTTGACGGCCTCTACAACCTGCGCGGTTGTAGCGTAGGGAA
>NZ_DATJYB010000611.1:0-7346 GCF_035499775.1 Mycobacterium sp.
AGCATGATCTCGTGCATGTTCCCGAAGTCGGTGAAGTCGTAGACGCCGTAGTACGGCGCGACCGCCTGCACCGACGTGTCGGCGCTTTCGAAGCCGGGCTGGAACGTCGGGTCGTTGGCGCTGAGCGCGGCCAGGGAAGCCAGGTGCCCACCCGCTGAGCCGCCGGTGACCGCAATGAAGTCTGGGTCGCCGCCGTAGTCCCCGATGTTCTCGCGGACCCAGGCGATGGCCCGCTTCACGTCGACGATGTGCGCAGGGAACTTGCGACGCGGGCTCTTGCTGTAGTTGATCGACACGCAGATCCAGCCGAGCTCCACCATCCGGCTCATCAGCGTGTATGCCTGCGGGCGCTTGCCGTTGACGGACCACGCGCCGCCGGGGACCTGGATCAGCACCGGAGCGTGGTCACCGGGCGCCAGGTCGGAGCGCCGCCAGATGTCGAGCAGATTGTCACGACCGCGCGGACCGTAGGAAATGTCGGAGGTGTGCGCCGCGTAGCGGCGGTGCGGCCCGGACGGCAACAGCCCGCCGCGGCGTTCCCGCGCGGAGGGATCGCCGGCCGGATGGCACACCAGTTCGCGGAATTCCGGCCCGAAGGATTCTTCGAGCGCGGCAGTTAGGGCCTGATCGGCGCGTTGCGCGGCCCACGTCGCGCCGACGCGGCCGATCGGGGTAGGCGACACCCGGGACAACGCGTGCCCGGTGACGACCTGGGGGGGAAACTCGGTGGACAGCCAGCCGGCCACCCAGCCGACGGCGAACGGCGAGCCGCGCAGCAACAAAGCGCCGGCCCGGACCGTATCTCTGGCGTCGGCCGCCAGTTGGGCCCCTTGTCGCAGCGCTTCGGCACCAGCCCGCGAGCACCGCGAAGTCACGTTCATGACAATGGTCAACGCCACACCCCTCGACGTCAGGCACACGCATCGTTGCGGTTAACGGCCGATTACCGGCCGATGTAGCACGTGTGTCGAGGCTCACACCATAACCGATAATTGCGGCAGGGGAAGACCTTTCGGGCGCGTCGCGGTCGACAAATCGCGTGTCGGGCACGGTTGGATAGACTGACCTGCGCATTGCCTCCGTAGCTCAGGTGGATAGAGCAAGGGCCTTCTAATCCCTAGGTCGCACGTTCGAGTCGTGCCGGGGGCACTGGTCACAGGTGGTTTTTGGGCGTACTCACTAAGGTCGGTCGTCGTTTATTCGTCGTATGTCGGACCTGAATCGCCGTTGACTGCTCTGTCCAGCAGTTCTGCCACCTGGTTGTGCACCCGACCGCGGCTCATGTAGCGGTCCTGCGTCATCGACACTTTTGCGTGCCCGAGGTGAACGTTCCAGCCCCAGCCTCCGACAACACCGCCGCTAGCCAGTTGGATAAACTCACCGACGCTCTGTCTGCCGCCCACATGACCTCTCCGCGACGGCGCCGCCATAGTCGAATTCGCCCGCGAATATCGCTTGGGCGACCTGGCCCGCTCATCACCGTCATCAACGAGCCAGGCTGGGACATGGTGGGAATCATGCCGGGGTCGCCTGGTTGCGACAGCCGAATCATCGTAGACGTGGCGTACCAAATTCTATACAGTGGTAGTAGTTATGTATAGGATTTGGTACGGACGGAGGTGTTATCGATGGGTGATGCCGACCTCGACCTCTTGAGCACCATGGCGGACACGTTTCGATTTTCCGAGGCGCTAGAACACATGAACAGGCGCCAGTTTTACAGCCTGCGCAACGAAGGGCGAATCGTCCAGATCGCTCGCGGTCTCTACCGCAAGAGCGACTGGTACGGCGACGAAGACCTCGCCGAGATCAGCTCCTCCTCGCCACAGGCCACAATCGCGCTGCGGTCGGCACTTGCGCGCCACGACCTCATCGACGACATACCCGACATGCTCGACATCGCCATCCCCCGGGGAGCCTGGGCACCGCGCCTGAGCACACCCGTCAGATGGCATCGCTTTGACCCGGCCACCTTCACCATCGGACGCGACACGCTCCCCATCGGTGCGGGTAAGCAAATCGGCATCTACTCCGCTCCGCGCAGCATCATCGATGCTTATCGACTGCAACATCTTGAGGGCATCGATCTGGCCAACGAAGCTCTCAAGAGGTGGTTGCGCCAAGGCGGACAGCCCTCCGAGCTGCTCCGCACGGCCCGTTCGTTCCCCCGCGCGCAGCGCGCTCTCCAGCAAGCACTGACGATCCTGCTATGAGCGCCATCTCTCGCAAGACAGCCAGCGGGCGCGCATACATCGACCTCCAGCGACGCGCAAAGGACAGCAGACGAAATACTCAGGAGCTGCTCCAGCTCTATATCCTCGAAGGGTTTCTTGCTCGGCTCAGCAACAGTCCGGCGAGCACCAAGCTGGTGCTTAAGGGCGGAGTCCTCCTAGCCGCGTTCGGCAACCGTCGTCCCACTCGTGACGTCGACCTTGCCGGACGGGAGATCGGCAACGCCCAGGCCCCGGTTCTCGCCCTGATCAAGTCCGTCCTGTGCGCCTGCCCGAGGACGACGGGATCGCGTTCGACGCCGGTGCCGCGAGGTCCGAGGTCATCCGTGACGAGGACGAATATTCAGGCGTCCGCGTCAGCTTGGATGCCCAGATCGCCACATCGCGGCACAAGTTCCACGCTGACGTGAGCCTCGGGGACCCCATCGTCCCCAGCCCCAAGCTGGTCTCCGTGCCTCGGTTGCTCAGTGGCGATCCGATCACCCTCAACGGCTATCCGCTACACATGGTGCACGCAGAAAAGATCGTCACCGCCATACAGCGCGGTGTCGCGAATACGCGTTGGCGGGATTTCGGTGACATTTGGGTTCTCTCCCGCGCCCACACCCTGGCCGGTACGGATCTTCAGACTGCGGTCCGAGAAGTGGCCCAATATCGACGCACCGAGTTGATATCACTCACCGACGTGCTTGACGGCTATCCCGACCTGGCGCAGCCCCGATGGGCCACATGGCGCAACCGACAAAACCGCAACGAACTACCTGAACGGTTTGCTGATCTACTCACCGAGGTCATCGCCTTCGCCGAACCGGCGGTCACCGACGATCTCACGAATATGAGCTGGAGCCCAGACGACGGGGAATGGCGATAGCCGCAGACGAAGGCTCAACGCTCCGGTTCAGATCCGGGCTCCGGTTGCCTATTATTCGGCTCTAATGACCAAGAATCACCCGGATTCGCCCGGTGCACAGCTGGATCGCTAAGAAGCCAAAACCATGATCTACCAGTACAAACGAGCATTTTTCCGGAACTAATCGGAGCCCGATTTCGGTAATCCCTAGGTCGCACGTTCGAGTCGTGCCGGGGGCACTGACTGAAGTGTCTGAAGGGTTTGCTGTGCCCCTGTCGCCCAGGCGCCAGCAAGCTTCTCAAGCACGCCGCTAAGGCGGTCAGCGGTAGGCACCACCTGCTCAATCGGCCACAAACCGGTCCGATCCTTGATGCGCTGCCTGACGGCATCGGTCCCGTTGGCCAGGCTCGCCAAGCCGAAACGGGTCGCCCATTGGAGCAGGCGTGTTTCGTCTACCACGTTTACGTCGCCCCGAGGTCCATCCGGGCCGAATTCGGCCATAAGCTCTACGGCCAAGTCCGCGGGCGACAGGCGCTGCAACCGCTCGACTTCGGCTCGGGCGGCTTCCTCCGCGGCCGAGGGCTTCTTCTCACCGAACAATGGCATGACGCCCTCCTTTTAGGCCCGCCGACACCGGACGGGTGAAAGCGGATGTCCCCGGCTGGGCGAAGGATCTCGCAAGCGGCCGTGTCGAAATGTTCTTTGGCATTTAGGTGCCACAATTCTCCAGCAGCTTTTCACAGCTGCCCCGGCCGCTTCGCAAAGACCAGGTGACCTGCGACTATGCCGCTAGCCCCCGTGGCCGGCTTTGGCTTCACCCTCGCGTGTCAGGCCGGCCGCACCGATCAGCTCTTCGTGCAGTTCGAACCACACGGTGTGGTAGGAGTCGACCATCGGCCGGGTTAGCCACATCGCTTCTCCCCGCTGCACTTTGGCATAGGCGGCATCCAGCTTCCTCGAGTATGCGAACAGTCGCGGGATTTGGCCGGCGACCGTCGCGATGATCGGGATCACCCGCTCATGGACGGTCGCCAGGCGCGCCAATATCGCGGCGTCGTACCCGGGATCGTCATGCGTATTGCGTTGGCCATCCTTGAGTTGCCAGTCTGACACCAACGCCTTGAAATCCGAGTTTACCTGCCGGAATTCGTGATAAGTGCCGGCGATCGCCGCCGCATCAGCCGCCTCCCGTTCCGCCGCGAGCAGCGCAGCCAGCCGGGCCCGTCCCGTCTGCGACAACCGCACTGTTCCCTCACCCAGCAGCAGGCCCGAATCGGTCAGGCGTGTGACGGTCTCGGCGATTGCAACCGGGTCATCGTCGATAGTGGCCGCCAAATCGTCGGGGCTGACGCGGCCCTTCAGGCGAACGGCTTGCAGCACCTTCAGTTCGGTCATGAAGAGTTCCGCGACAGCCGGTTGCCTGCATGCAACGCCGTGAGCATCACGATCAGCGGTTGGGTTGATACAACGTCAGTGTGTCCGGCGGTGATCGCCGCCATGACCGCCGAAGGGGACGTGTCGTCCAAATGGACATAGGGACCTTGGTGGTGTGCCCGCAGCGGGCTGACGGTCCGGGCGATGTCGGCGAGCTCGGCCAGCTCAGGTGAGTCGCGCTCCGACCAGACGGTAAGCGGCAACACGCCTTCTCTGACCTCACCTGCCGTTCCATCGACGGTGACCAGCTTGCCCTCGGCTGCTGCAGCCACCCCTGCCCCGCAGCCGACCACTGCCGGGCGGCCGATCTCCCGGCTAACCACTGCGGCATGCGAGGTGACCCCGCCTACCTCAGTCACGACACCGCGTGCCGCCAACATGCCGCCGACGTCCTCGGGGCTGGTCAACGGGCGGACCAGAATGACGTCTTCGCCGCCTTCGGCAGCGTCGATGGCGGCGTCGACATCGGTATAGGCCCGTCCGGACGCGACGCCGGGAGAGGCCGGCAGACCGCGGGCCAACAGTGGCGCCGACATCCGGGTCTCAGGGCGCAAGGACGGCAATAGCAGCGCCTCGATCTGAGCAGGGGTCACCCGTCGCAGCGCCTCGGCATCATCGATGAGTCCCCCGGCGCGAAACCGCAGTGCCAGCCGCAGCTCGGCCTGCGCCGAGCGTTTCGCCGTGCGGGTTTGCAGCAGCCACAGCCGCCCGTCTTCGACGGTGAACTCGATGTCCTGTACGTCGCGACCGAGCTGCTCGAGTTTTCGTGCCGCGGCCACTAGCTGCTCGTAGACGGCGGGTTGGTCATCGCGCAACGCCGTCACGGGTGAACAGTCGGTCGACCCCGACACCACCTCGTCACCCTGCCCGCCAGGAAGCCACTCCCCGAACGGTTCGTCTGCGCCGGTCATCGGATTGCGGGAGAACAGGACACCACTGCCCGACGAGGGGCCCATGTTTCCGAACACCATCGCTTGCACGACGACCGCAGTGCCGCCGCGGTCGTCAAGGTTGTGGTGGCGCCGGTAGGTCACTGCCCGCGATGAGTTCCAGGACGAAAACACCGCCTCAATCGCACCGCGCAGCTGGCCATACGCATCATCGGGCACGACACCGCTCTTGTCGGCCAACACGATCCGTCGGTACATGTCGCAGAACCGTCGACGGGTGTCGTCAGCGAAATCCGCTGTGAATGCGGCCTTCAGCGCCTTATGCACAGCGCCGGTGACGCCCAGGTTCAACACCGTGTCGAGCATGCCCGGTGTCGATACCGCAGCGCCACTGCGCACACTGACCAGCAATGGCCGCGGGCCACGGTTGAACGAGCGCCCCGTCTCCTCCTCCAGCCATCCCATCGCGGTCACAACCTGATTCCAGATGGCGTCGAGGGTGTGGTCGGGAGCGGCCAGGAATCGCCCGCATACTTCCGTGGTGATGCAAAACGCGGGCGGCACCGGCAAACCGTGAGCACACATCACCTCGATTCCGTATGCCTTATTTCCGAGCAACTCTCGCGGCTGTCTGGAATCGCCGGCCAACCGCACAACCGGCGGTGCGGTGAATTCAGCCATGCTGTGAGACACCTCCTGCCGCTCCACTTCCGTGCTGGGCGCAAGGCCGAGCACATCGACGTTACGCCAGAGCTATCAGGCAACAGGATTGCCGTGAACGCCCTAAGGCCGGCCCACGGTAGGCAAGACGAACATCACTGGTTCGCGGTCGCCTCGGCCGCAGCGGCAGGCTCCAGGTACGGCCATGCGAGCTCGGGCGGGAAGCCCGCCGCACAGCGGATGCAGGGCCAACGACCTACCGTTACGAAGCGCCGCCACCACCGCCTCGTCCGGTGTGAAGATCGCGTAAGCCCCGTGTGAATCACGCAGCTCTGAAACGGTTTTGGCGCGGGTGATGCCGGCGACCGAATCATCACCGTGCCGGTTGGGCGCAGTCGAGGGCTTCGACTGCCACTGCCGGGTGGTCTAAGCACCGGCATGCTCGGCACGTGAATGACGCTGGCCGTGTCATGACACTCGCTCCGCACCTTCGACGGGTAACGCCTCGAGTGCCGAAGCGCCATGGCCGACGCGGAAGTTCCCGCCCAGCAGCTTTTCCGGCGCAGCGCAGGCGATGGCGGAGCTGATGGCTCGGAGTCGGTGAGACTATGCCGGCCCTTTCGCCCGCGGGCGGCTGACAATGCGGCGCTCCACGCGTAACGGCGGCTGTCCAGCAGATTCCCCGGCGAGAAATCGCTCCCTGTGTTACCCAGAGAGGGTGTGGAAAACCCTGTCGGTAGCTGCCGTCACCGCCTGCACCGCGGTCGGCGTTTGTCCCGTCGCCCATGCGGACCGTACCGAACCGGTACCGGTCTATGGGTATTACAACGCCTACATCGATCGAACGAAGCAGACGTTCAACGGTGCGCCCATACCGACGGACCCGTCGAACATGCTCGGCCTGTTCACCACCACCTGCGACGTGAAGGGATGCGTCGTGAAATGGCTCAGGGAGACCGAGATCGTCCAGAATCCCTATGCGCCAGACCTTTACACCTACACGTGGAACAACGGCCGATGGGAATCCAGCAGCGACTATCCCTACTTCTGCGATCCCACCGGGACCCACGGCACCGTGCCCTCCCGGCGGTCGGACTTCCTGGTACCCAATCCCGACGGAAGCTTCTGGGGCGAGCGGACATTCACCGTTGCCGGACCCGGCTGTCCGGGTGAGGGCCCGGGCGTCTACTGGCTGCCAATCTCGTTGACCCCCATCGATCCGCCGCCGTCGCCGCGGTAGCGGTCGGATTCAGGTCAGCTGTCGACGTCCATCTCGGCCAA
>NZ_DATJYB010000612.1:0-5154 GCF_035499775.1 Mycobacterium sp.
GCGCCAGCCGAATCCGAGCACACCGAAAGCCGCGAACAGCGCCAGGGCGACGTCGGCGGCGGTCGTTGCCCGCATCAGTCGCTCACCACTGCCGCATCGATAGCCGAGGCATCCGGCGCGCAGTCACCGGCGCCGGGCACCGTGGTCGCCAATGCCCCGGCGGCGCACGCATACTGCAATGCGCGGCGCCGTTGCGAAGGGTTTGACGAGTTCGGCCAGGTGGCGGCCAGCACTCCGGCGAACACGTCGCCGGCTCCGGCGGTGTCCACCGCGGTCACCGCCGGGGCGGACACCCGGAACTCGCCGTCGGCACCGGCGTACCGGGCGCCGCGCGCGCCCAGGGTGACCACGAGGTGAGTTGGCTGCCAAGGCCATTCGTCGGCCTCGGATTCGTTCGCGATCACCACGTCGGCCAGCGCCGCGAGTTCGGCCAGTGCGTGTCGATCCTGGCCGGCCGGTGAGGCGTTGACCATGACGACCGCTCCGGCCGACCGGGCCTGGCGGGCCGCGCCCACTGCCGTCGTCACCGGAATCTCGAGCTGGGTCAACAGCACATCGCAATCGGCGATCGTGGTGTTGTCCGCAGTCAAGCACCGGTTGGCGCCCGGCGCCACCACGATCGTGTTCTCCGCGCCGGCATCCACCACGATGATCGCCGTACCGCTGGGCCCGGGCAGTGTGACAGTCCCGTCCAGCCCAACGCCGTTGGACAGCAGGTGCGCCCGCAACTGCTCAGCGGCAGGATCGTCGCCCACCGCGCCGACGAACTGGACCTGTGCACCCGCTCGCGCCGCGGCGACGGCCTGATTGCCGCCTTTGCCGCCGGGTGCGTAGGTCAACGACGACGCCAGCACCGTCTCACCGGGTCGCGGAAGGGATTCGACCTGTGCCGTCAGATCCAGGTTCACGCTGCCGACCACACAGACACGCGTTGTCATTCGGCTGACGTTAGTGGTCAACGCGGCGATCGCCGAAAGGTTTCAGACGCCATAACTTCCCGACAAACGTGATTATCTTGCGGTTGTCGCGTTAGTCTGCGCGTTATCCGCGTGCCGTAAAACTGTCGGGGACGAAGAACCGGGAAGGAGACCGATTGACGTCGGTCGCGTCAAAGGGCGAGACGGGAGACGCCGCAACGGAGGTCGAAACCGCCCGCGTCAGAAAGCGGGGGTTGCGTCGTCCGCTGGTTTGGACGCGCTTCCGCTTCGGCATCCAGTCCAAGGTCCTGGTGGCAATGCTGCTGTCGAGCATTCTGTCGGTCACCGTGATCGGCCTCATCGGAGCCTTGTCCGGTCGTACCGCGTTGCGGGAAGTCGAGTCGGAGCGGCTGATCGAGCTGCGCGAGTCGCAGCGCCGGCAAATCGAGTCGCTGTTTCGGGAGGTCACGAACTCGATAGACCTCTGGAGCAGCGGGTACAGCATCGTGGACGCGACCCGAGCACTGACCGCGGGCTTCGACCAATTGGCCAATGCGACGATCACTGCCGACCAGCAGCAGGCGCTGGAGACCTACTACCAGAACGACATGATCAAACCGATCCAGCGGGTGTCGGGTGACTCACTCGATCTCAAACGGATTCTGCCCAGTTCCAACGAGCAGAAGTACCTTCAGGCGCACTACACGGTCGGGCCGAGGACCAACTCACTGCCCGTTGAGGACGCCCATGACGGCAGTTCCTGGACGACGGCCAACACGCATTTCGACTTCTACATGCGCGGTATCGTCACCCGCTTCGACTATGGAGATGTGCTGCTGCTGGACACGAAGGGCAATGTCGTCTATTCGGTCAAGAAAGGCCCGGACCTCGGTACCAACATCCTCACCGGTCCATATCGTGAATCCAAGCTCCGCGACGCGTATGAAAAAGCGCTGGGATCCAACGACATTGACTTTGTCTGGTTCACCGACTTCGAGCCGTACCAGCCGCAACTCAACGCCCCCACGGCGTGGGTGGTATCGCCGATCGGTATGAACGGCAAGTTCGACGGCGTCATGGCCCTGCCCGTGCCGATCGCGAAGATCAACAGGATCATGGACGCCAACAGACATTGGGGAGCCGCGGGCATGGGGGCCGCGACCGAAACGTATCTGGCGGGCCCCGACAACCTGATGCGTTCCGATTCGCGGCTCTTCCTGGAAGACCCCCAGGAATACCGTCGCCAGGCCATTGCCGCCGGCACTCCACCCGACGTTGTCGACCGGGCGATCCGGTTGGGTAGCACGGTGCTGGTGCAGCCGGTGCCCAGCGCGGGTCTTCGCGCCGCACAGCGCGGCGAGACCGGAGTCGTCAGCGCCACCGATTACACGGGTAACACCGAATTGGAGGCCTATGCCCCGTTGAATCTGCCGAATTCCGATCTGCACTGGTCGGTGCTCGCGACTCGGGACAACTCCGATGCCTTTGCGCGGCTGGGCAAGTTCCTGAAGACGCTCGTGATCGGGGTCGCGGGGATGGTTTTCGTCATCTGTGTGGCCTCGATGCTGATCGCGCAGACAGCGGTGCGCCCCGTGCGGCGGCTCGAGGAGGGCACCCGAAAAATCAGCTCCGGCGACTACGAGATCAACATTCCGGTCATGGCACGAGACGAAATCGGTGATCTCACTGCGGCTTTCAATGAGATGAGTCGGAATCTGGCGATCAAGGAAGAGCTGCTCGCCGAGCAGCGTCGCGAGAACGACCGACTATTGCTTGCGCTGATGCCCGAATCGGTGGTGCGACGGTATCGCGAGGGCGAAACGACGATTGCCCAGAAGCACCAGGACGTGGCGGTGATCTATGCCGACATCGTCGGATTGGACGAGATGTCCAGCGAAATGCCCGAGAACCAGTTGGTCGGGATCGTCGACGAATTGTTCCGGCAATTCGACGCGGCAGCAGAAGCTCTTGGCGTCGAACGGATCCGGACGTTCCACAACGGCTATCTCGCCAGCTGTGGCGTGGTCACCCCGCGATTGGACAGCATCCATCGAAGCGTCGACTTCGCCCTCCAGATGGACCGTGTCATCGATCGGTTCAACAGCCAGACCGGCCATCAGCTGAGCCTTCGGGTGGGCATCAACACCGGCAATGTCGTCAGCGGTCTGGTGGGCCGATCCAGCCTGGTCTACGACATGTGGGGCGCCGCGGTGAGTTTGGCCTACCAAATGCACAGTGGCGCACCGCAGCCCGGCATCTACGTGACTTCACAGGTGTATGACGCGATGCACGAGGTACGGCAGTTCACTCCGGCCGGCACGATTTCGGTCGCAGGAACCGACCAGGCTTTCTACCGGTTGGCAGAGCGCTGATGAACGCATTTCACTCCGGGTGGTTCTACTGGGCGATCGGCATCGCACTCGGCCTGCCGATCACGCTGATCGCACTCACCGAATTGCAGGATCTACTGGCCCGGCGCAACAGCCGCATGGCCCGGCAGGTTACGCTGCTGCGCAACTATCTACTGCCGCTCGGTGCGCTGTTGCTGCTGCTGGTGAAGGCCTCGGAGGTCCCGGCCCGGGATACCTCGGTGCGCGTCCTGACCACGGTGTTCGGTTTGCTGGTCGTGGTTGTGTTGCTGTCCGGCCTCAACGCGACCGTGTTCGAGGGCGCGCCCGAAGACAGTTGGCGCAAAAAGCTGCCCGCGATCTTCCTCGACGTCGCCCGCTTCGCGCTGATCGGCGTCGGGCTGGCGGTGATCCTGTCGTTCGTCTGGGGCGTCCGGATCGCCGGCCTGTTCACCGCACTCGGCGTCACATCGGTCGTCGTCGGCCTGATGCTGCAGAACTCCGTCGGCCAGATCGTGTCGGGTTTGTTCATGCTGTTCGAGCAGCCCTTCCGGATCAACGACTGGCTGGACACCGGGACGGCCCAGGGACGCGTCGTCGAGGTGAACTGGCGGGCCGTGCACATCGAAACCGGCAGTGGAATGCGCGTAATGCCGAATTCGATGCTGGCCAGCACCTCGTTCACGAATCTCAGTCGCCCACCCGGCGTGCACAAATTGTCGATGACGACCACGTTTTCGGCCGCGGACCCGCCCGACCAGGTTTGCGCGATGCTGTCGCGCGTTGCCCTCGCGCTGCCGCAGCTCCAGGCCGGCACCGTGCCGCGCTCGGTACCCGTCGGCGCTGGCGAATACCGCACCACCATCAAGCTGAACTCACCCGCCGACGACGGCGCCGCGAAGGCCGTGTTTCTGCGCTGGGCCTGGTACGCCGCCCGGCGGGACGGACTGCACCTCGACGAGGCCGAAGACGATTATTCGACCGCCGAACGTGTCCAGGATGCGTTGCGCAAGGTGGTGGCATCGGCATTGCGGATCAGCGCTGACGAACAGCGGTCGCTGCAGGCGTGCGCGAAGCTGGTCCGATACGGTGCCGACGAAACCGTGGAGTCGGCCGGTGAGGTGCCGGCGGGGATGAAATTCCTGATCTCCGGGCGTGTTCAGCTGACCGCGACGGCCGACGACGGGGGGATCGTGCCGATCAGCACACTGGAAGAGGGCGCGTTTCTGGGGCTGACCGCATTGACCAGGCAACCGAACCTGGCGAGCGCGTACGCCCTTGAGGAGGTCACGGCGCTGGAGATCGACCGCGAGCATATCGAGCATCTGGTGACACGTGAACCGTTGCTACTACAGGACTTTGGTCACATCCTTGACGAGCGTCGAACCAAGGTGCGGCAGGTGGCCAAGCGCGAGCCGGTCGGGTAGGGCTGGGATCTGAGCAGGCCGAATTTGGCCCCGGCCACAACTTTGGTGCCCCCAATTGTGTGCCCCGGGACAGTGACCGATCGGTGTGGTCGTTGCAGGCTCAGTGCACCCCTTTGATCGCCGTCAAAATCCCTTGGAGAGCAACTGATGTCGACACCTGTGTCCAGCATCGACCAGCACACCCTCGAAGAAATTCTCCAGGCCAACGGCGGGAGAAGGACAACACGGTGCCGCGGGCGATCTCCGAGGCCGCGTTCAAACGCCAGCAGGACCACGGTTGGCGCGAAGTCGCCGGCATCGCACTGCAATTCATTCGGCGGTACGCCTGACAGTCCGGTCGTCAGACGGCGTTGACCTCGTCGGCCAGCTCGATCTGGTAGGCCAGCCCCAGCTCAGCGATCCAGCGCGGGTCATCCAGGCTGCGCCCGGTGTACTCGGCGAGTCGCCTGAGGCGGTACCGAA
>NZ_DATJYB010000613.1:0-16957 GCF_035499775.1 Mycobacterium sp.
TGTTATTAGCAACATGATTCATTTGATGCTGCGCGAGCTGGCCGCCGAACACCCGAGCCTCGACGCACCAGGATCACGGACATCCAACAGCCGTATTACTATTCTGCTCAATGGTTTTCGGATACCAGGTAGCGATTGCAGCCGACTCCGGAAGCGCGCGCACCCGCCAATTCACCAGGCCGCCCGGGTGGGAAGTGTAGCTCCTCGCGCGGTGCTGCCCTCACCGCCACTCGGTCAAAGAACGAGCTAGTGCTTCATACCTTTCCCCACACTCATCCCTTCACAGACGACCAACGGGATTGTCCGCTTAGGCTGGGTTCACATTCGGCATCGCAGGAATGTCCGGCTACTCGGGAACGTGGGACGAGGGTATGAATGACAGTTGCCGCCCGACCGCCCGCAAGTCGGCTTCTGAGCCATCGACCGAGAAACCCAGCACCCGAGGCAGCAGAAATTTCGCAGCCATCGGGCGTTTCATCGCATATCCGGCAAAGGTTTCCGCACCTTCGTCCTCGGTGAGCGTCATCGCCCTCACCGGTAAGGTCCTTCTTCCCACCTCGATCGTGACGTCGGGCTTGTGTGCGACGTTTCGATACCATGCGGCGGTCGCCCCCATCCGGACGCGACGACAAAGCTGTCATCGGCAGAATCGTGTTCGACAACTTCAAGGACCGCTTGACGTTCTTTCGCGGACACTCGTCCGATGTGATGAAGGAGCTAGATGCGATTCTCCAACATCCGCTCCCGGCCTGCCCGGTAGCTGTAGATCGGCACTCGGAACAGGATGCGGCTCAATCCGGTCGGCGGTTGTACATGCCTGGTGACCTGCACGATCCCAGCCTTCCTGTGGCTCATCATGGGCGGCGGCGGGTACGGCGGCAATGACCGCCCGCCGGGCAGCCGGGGTGGCCGATCCTAGTCTTCGGCAGACCATAAGCTCTAGTATCAACCCCTACTACAACTATTGCGTAGTGCAATCATGATTGGTTTGCGCAAGCCCGACGCGAAGGGGCGCCGTTCCAGCAGTTTGCCCTTGGTGATGCCGGCACGAAATCTCCGCTGGACAGCCCGAGCAGGCACAGTAGCGGCAATACCGAGGTAACCAACGGCGCGCAGCTCCGCCGCCGCGATCGCCGAACTGAGTACTACGTCGGCATCTCGGCCGGCCGCAGAATCGCCAGCCCCTACTCGCCGCACTAACCACCACCACCTTTTCGGCGGGTGCCAGCGCCAGCGCTCCTTGGTCTCGGTGCACGCGGTTGCCCCCGCCGGTGGGCCACAGCACCTCACTCGACGCCGTGGTGACGGAGTCTTCGGATGCTAATAGCACGACCAAACCTGCCTTGGACCGCGACCAAGCGATTGAATGGATGAAGTGACAGAACCCGTCATGTGTTCTTGGCAAGGAACCGCCGAAAAAGCGGCCACCCGACGACCAGGTTGTAGACCACACCGCCGACAAGGTACGGCCACCAGGTGCCCTGGTCGCTGGCCATCCAGAACGCCTTTGCCGCCCAGTACGGCGGGAGCACTCCGAAGGCGAGGTTCCACGGCGAGTCGATAAACCACGGTAGGCACGGCAGCCCCGCGATGAGCATCCCGAGCACGCGCACCGCCGCCAAACCCTGAATCTTGTTGCTGGCCAACGCCACAATGAGCAACAGCGTCACTACCGCCGACAACCCGGCCAGCAGTCCAATCGGGATCAGCGCCAGGCATACCCCCGGCCGCAGGATCCCGCTGAAAGAAATGGTCGCGACCACATACACCGTCGTCACCACAATGACCGTCGCAGCGCGGTATCCAAAGAACGTCGACAGCCGCACCGGAGTTACCCGCAGTGCGGTCAGCGTGCCGGCGTCGACCTCGTCCAACACCAGGAACGCGGCCAGGCCGCCGGCGATGATGATGCTCGTCAGCAGCAGGAACGCGGTGAGAATCAACGGGTAGTAGGGCACTAGGTCGAACCCGTACCGGTCCGCGAGCATCCGGGTGAACCGCGGCGTCAACAGCGCCACTCCGCTGGTCCAAATCACCGGTGCGACAACGATCATCACCAGTAGCGGATCGCGGTAGGTGCCGCGAAGATCGTTGCGCCCGAGTGCAACTAGCGCCCTGACTCTCGACTTCGCTACCATCACAGGCCTCCCGACCTCGCGACGATGTAGTGGCCGAACATCGTCTTGGCCACCCAGCACAACACCGCCACCCACGCGGCGGGATAGGCCAGCGCATACCCCACCTGCCACGGCGTCAACATCACCTGACCGAATGCCTGCCCAAGCAAGAGCAACGGCCCGTTCGTCGGCACCAGATACAGCAATGGATTCGGCCACACCCCCGAGTAAGACAGCACGGGCAGGTCCATCACCGCCAACGGGATCGTCGCCATCAGGAACCAGTCACTGATTGAGCCGAACGGCAGCGATGTGGCGAACCCGACCAGAAGCATCAGCAGCGTCCCGAGCACCATCCCCAGTACCAACGGCGCCACGCGGTAGCCGAAACCGTGGGCGATCGTGGCCACTACCATTGCCACCGACAGCGAAATCACCACCAACAGAGTCAGTTTCGCCATCAAGTATTCCCAGAACCGCAGCGGGGTTGAGATGACCGCGCCGAGGGTGCGTTCCTGCTTCTCGAAGAACACCGTGCCCGCGACAAAGAAGAACCCGATGATTGCGATGTCGCCCAACAGGATGTAAGGCTCGGCGACCGGGCGCAGGCTGCGCGGCATCGGCAGCAGGACCCCAAGCCAGATCAGTCCGGAGAATGTCGCCGCGTGCAGGAAGCGCTGGCGCACCTGCAACGTCAGCTCCAGCCGCAGCGCACTCGCCAATCGCCTCATGACAGCCGCCGTCCGGTGGTCTCCACGAAGACGTCATCGAGGCTGGCTTCGCGGCTGTGAATGGTTTCGATGTGACGGCTGCGCAGCAGCTCGTGAAACACCGGGTCCTCGTCGAGGCCGTCCATGTCGAACTCGACGGCCTCGAGCCTGCTGTCGTCCCCGCGGAACTCGACACGCACGAGCCGATCGCTGCGGGCCAGCTTCAACTCCGCGGGGCTGTCCAGTGCGACGATGAGGCCGTCGACGACGAACGCCACCCGGTCGCACAGCTCGTCGGCGGTGGCCATGTCGTGGGTGGTCAAGAAAACCGTGCGCCCGCGTGCCTTCAGGTCCAGGATCATGTTCTTTACCTTGCGCGCGTTCACCGGGTCCAGCCCCGACGTGGGCTCGTCAAGGAACAGCAACTCCGGGTCGTTGATGAGGGCCCGAGCGAAAGTCAGCCGCATCTGCATTCCCTTGGAGTACTTGCCAACTCGCGTGCAGGCGTCGTCGGCCAGGCCGACCGCGTCCAGCAGTGTCATCGGGTTCAGCGTCGCGCGGTCGTACAGCGACGCGAAAAACCGCAGGTTCTCGATGCCGGTGAGCTTCTGATAGTGGTTGGGCAGCTCGAACGAGACCCCGATGTGCTGGTAGTAGTCGGATCCCCAGGCAAGCGGGTCCTTGCCCCACACCGCGGCCTCGCCCCCGTGGCCGCGCAGCAGGCCGATGAGGATCTTCTGGGTGGTGGACTTGCCCGCCCCGCTGGGACCCAGGAATCCGAAGATCTCGCCGGGGCCGACGGTGAAGTCCATACCCCGCACCGCCGGCCGAGATGCCTTGGGGTAGCTGAAGGTGAGGCCGCGAACGCGGATCACGTCGATTGGCCCATTCGTTGCCGTCCGCACAAGGGATTCCATGGGCCGCTCGGCCCCCTTCCGGGTCGAGCGCGGAGGGACGGCCGTCACCGCGCAAGGTCGGATACCACCTGCCGACCAGACTTCCCGGCGCGCCGAGCACCAATATACTGAATTTTCAGAAATTATCGGCATGACCGAGGACCAACTACGGCAGCGAAGCGGCTCGCCCTCGTCCTCCCGAACCACTTGCTGCAACGCACGACCGCGCGTGTCATTGCCGCGCTGTTGTTCGCCGAGCGGCCCACGATCACCACGGGTGAGCTTGGTGACCGGCTGCGCGACAACGCCTGGGGGTTCTCTACACCAACAGGAACGACGTGATCGCAGCGATGCAGAAGGGCGCCGACGCCGGCATTGCGGCTACAAATCCGAAAAGCCAAGCACGGCAACGGCTCACGCAGATGCGTGACTTCTACGACTTTCTACTCGCCGAGCTCCCTGCACTGCTGGACCGATGGCACCGCCGGCAGGGATGACCCGCCGCAGACATGACGATCGCACCCGGATGCGTGCGCCGCGGTGCGGCACGAGCGTGACGTGCTTCAGCTTCTGCCGTTCATCGGCAGCCGTGGTTGTGCTCAACTCGACCCGCAGCAGCACCTCACGCAGCACGACGCGCATCTCGACCATCGCGAAAGCCGCACCCAGGCAGCGGCGGTTGCCGCCGCCAAACGGCAACCACGTCGTCGGATTCAGCGCAGCGCCCAGCATCCGGTCCGGGTCGAACCGGTCCGGGTCCGGGTATTGCTTAGCGCTCGCGTGCACCAGCCCAATCCCCGGGACGACCATCAACCCGGCGGGTAGCCGGCAGCCGGCCAACTCGACCGGCTCGGTCAGAACCCGACCAACGTCGAACACCACCGGACGAATCCGCAACGTCTCCTTAGCCACCGCGTCGAGATATTCGTCGCCGGCCGCGTCACCCGCGGCGCTCGCCTCGGCCGCCCGCACCGCCTTCGCCAGTACGGCCGGGTGGCGGGTCAGCCGCTCCAACGCCCACGACAGGCCGGTCGCGGTCGTGTCGTGCCCTGCGACGAGCAACGTCATGAGCTGGTCGCGCAGTTCATCGTCCGTCATTTTGCGTCCGCCGACGTCGCCAGCCCGAATCAGCATGGCGAGCACGTCGCTGCGCTCGGCCAGGTCGGGATCGGCGCGACGCTCGGCAATCTCGGTATACAGCAGCCGGTTTGTCATTTCGAGGCGGCGACCCAGTGCGTGCCACGGACGGCGGCGCTTCAGTTTCGGGTTGACGACGGCAAGCGATGCCCACGGGCCGAGGTTGAGCAGCCGCGGCAGGATCTCTCGCAGCGCAGCGAGCCGCGCCAGATCGGTAGCCCCAACGACCGTCCGCAGGATCACGTCAAGCGTGATTTGCGACATCTTGGGTGCCACCGCGAACTCTGTATCGACCGGCCAGTCGGCGATGTTCGCCGCCGCAATCTCGGCCATCACCGCGGCTCGGCGCGACACGGCGTCACGATGAAACGGCGCCAGCATTAGACGGCGCCGATCCCGGTGCACGTCTTCATCGATCACCAACACGGAGCTCTCGCCAACGAGCCCGCTCAACATCGAGTTCGCCTCGCCGGCATGGAAAACCTTTGGGTCCCCTGCAAACACCGTCTTGATGTCGGCGGGATCGGCCAGATACACCAGCGTTCCCATGACCGGGATCCGCAGCGTGAACACGCTGCCGTAGCGGCGCGCACACGCACCCACGAAGCGCGGCCAAAACATGAGCAGCAGCGCGGCCTGGACCCACCCGGGCAAGTGAGGACCAGTCGGCAAACTCGATGCGGTTTTCCTCATTGGTCCACTCCGCCTGGCTCGGTTCGTGGGCGGAATGCGACCACCGGAAGCTGACACACCAAGCGTTCTCGCGCCTCCTGGCTGCCGTCGTAGCGCCACCCGACCAGCTCGCTCAGTAGGAAACGCACCAGCGGCAGGATCCAACGATTTCTTCGTTCGTAGTCCGCGATTACCTCAACGGCCTCGGCCTCGTCAAGCACGCGGTGCCGGGGCACAAAGCGGTGACGGCCTACGACGACCTCGCAGGCTGGGTTGGCCGCGATGTTGCGGTACCAGTCCGACGACGGACCGAAGCCGGCGATCACCATGAACTCACCCGCGGTCGGATTGGTCCCGACGACCTCGAGCACGGTGCGATATTGGCGCCCGGATTTGCGGCCGACGTGCGTCAAGCACAGGAACCGTTCACGCAAAAGCCGGCCGAGGCCCGCTTCGTACAGCCTTATCGGCGCCCGGAACACCGCCCGCATCACCGCGCCCGGTTGACGCACACTTAGCGAGCTCATCGAATTCCCTCCCGTTGAGTCTCGGGAAGCCGACGTGTGCCCGCCCTGTGCAAGTCGACAATCAACGCGCTGGATTTACCGACCAGCGTCGCCGGAATCACACGGTCGAAGAAGGGCAGTCGCGCCGCACGCAACATCACGTGCCGCATCAGTAGCTGCCAGGTCGAGGCCGGCAGGAACCAATGCGCCGCTGAACGGCCAACCTCCTGCTTTTCTTCGGCCACCGGGCGCCACAGCCGCTCGTAACCGGCGAGCGCCTCGTCGACCGTTGGCGCGGAGGCCAGTTGGTCAGCCAGCACGTAAGCGCCAGCCATGCCCAGCGACGCGCCCTGACCCGCAATCAACGACACCGCGTAACACGCATCGCCGAGCAGCGTGACCCTGCCTCTGCTCCAGTTTGGCATCACCGTCTGAGCGACCTGGTCGTAATACATCTCGTCGGCTGACGGGCAGGCTCGAAGCACCTGGGGCACAACCCATTTAAGGCCGTTATACACTTCCCGCACGGCTGCCCGGGCATCGTCAGGCGGGGCGGGATCCGGGGCGCGGTGCACCGCGAAGACGGCGACGCGACCATCCCTCAGCGCGTACAGTCCCATCTGCCGATCGACGGTGTCAGTCAGACAGAACCGGCCCTGCAGCGCAGCGTGGAGTTCGGGATCGACAAACGAAAATGCGGCGGTGTGAAAGCCTAAGTAGCGTAGGAAGTTTGACTCCTCGCCAAAAGTCATTCGCCGCACAGCCGAGTGCAGCCCGTCAGCGCCCACGACGAGGTCGGCCTCGAGTTGCGTCCCGTCATCGACGGTGACGCGCACTGCCTCACGATGGTCGGAGATCGCGACTGGGCTGACGCCAAATCGCAGGTCGACCGCCGGCGGCAGGTTCTCGCGCAGCACCTGCTCGAGGTCGGGCCGCATGACGTCGAGCAGCGGTCCGTCGGTGAACTGGGACGGTCGCGCAGTCGCGCGTCGGCGGCCCCGGTCGTCGACGAGGTTCGCTTCCTCGATGCGATACGCCACGTCCTTGATGGCTGGCAGCAGACCCATAGCGTCGGCCGTGTCGTGGCCGGGCCCGAAGAAGTCGATCATGTAGCCCTGGGGACGCGGACCCCGCGATCGCTCCAGCATCACCACCTCGGCACCGAGCACCGAGCACCGGTTAGCCAGTGTCAGCCCCGCGATGCCAGCCCCACAAATCACAACCCTCATTTGGCGTCTTCCCTTATGCAACAAACAACTACACGCTCAGCGGAAACTACTCTACTCGCAATCGTTGCGTTAGCGCAATTAAATGTTTAGCTCGTCAGATGCCAACCGAGCGCGAGCACGTTGTCGCCGGAAGGCTCTCCCGCGGCCGTCGCGAAGGCACTCAGGGCCTTGGCTAGCCGGTCGCGCTCAGGCGCAGACATCTTGCGCAGCACCCGCTCGATGGCGACACGCCGATGCCTGGTCACGCTGTCGACCAGTCGACGACCGGCCTCCGTCAGCGTCAGAGTCACGTTCCGGCGATCTTGTGGCAACTCCCGACGGTCGAGGAGCCCCGCTTTCGACAGCCGGTCACATGTGCGGCTCGCGTTCGACGGATTGACTTCCAAGCCCGCGGCCACAGCGGCGAGGTTCAGCGGTCCACGGGTGTGGAGCATGACCAAGACGCGAAATTGCGGCAGAGTAACCACGTCGTCGGCGTCCGCGATGGACGCCGCCGCGACGCCCACCAGTGCGCGAGACGCGCGAAGTACGGCATCGATCTGGTCAGCCGACGGTCGATCGGAGGACGGCCGACTACTTCGCACCGAGGTCATGCCCCTGCATCCTGCCTATGACAGTTGGTTAACGACAACCATTATCGCATCCGAGAAGGGGTGGGTTCGGCCAATCATTGCGCTGACATAATCATTGCGTTATGTACATTTCTACAAGAGCCTGGTCACCCGTAACAGCGCGGTGGGCCGCCTCTGCCAGGCCATCAGCACGAGAATGACCGGCAACGCCGACATGGCGATGCCGTTGATGCGTGGCATCGGGCCCACTCTGCACTTCGGTGAACCGATCGATACCGCCAAGCCGAAAGCAGTAGCCGCAGACGAGTGGGTGGCGTCAGTCAAGAAGCGTGCGCAGCAATCTCTTGAGACGATATTGACCGACCTGCTGGCCATCCCTGCGAAGGACCCGTTCCGCGAACTCAATCCGCTGGCCTGGTCGAGCGCCGCCGACGTCGCCTGAAACCCGGACTTCCTTTTTGAACCGCAGTGCCGCAACGCGTTTCGTAGCGGCCGGCTAGCAAGGGTCCACGGGGACGCCGACATTGTGTCCCACTGAGCCGACATGGACCTGTTGCGGCGACGTCGGGGCAGGTAGTTTTCTCACCAGCAACTGCCAAGATCGTCGATTGGCGCACCTCGTCGAAGGAGCTGCGATGGGTTTCATCCAGCCCAACCTGCCCGTCGTCGACGCCGAGTGGGGCAAGGGCACGCGCGCCGAGCGGGTGGTTCCGATGATGCGCCACATCGCCGAGAACGGGTTCGGCACGCCGCTGATCATGCCGGTGATGTACGGCGTGAAGATCGTGCTCTACATCCTGGGCGCCTGGCTGTTCGCCTGGTCCACCAAGGGTATCGGCGGCTTCACCGACGTCGCGGCGTGGTGGACGGAACCGATCGTGTTCCAGAAGGCCGTGCTCTACACGATGCTGTTCGAGGTCGTCGGTCTCGGTTGCTGCTTCGGTCCGCTGGCCGGGCGCTACTTCCCGCCGATCGGCTCGCCCCTGTACTGGCTGCGGCCCGGCACCATCCGGTTGCCTCCCTGGCCCGGTCGACTGCCGCTGACCAAGGGCACCAACCGAACTCCGTTCGAGGTCCTGCTGTACGCGGCCCTGCTGGTGTTGCTCGTCATTGCTTTGGTGTCCGACGGCAGCGGGCCAATTCCCGCTCTGGGCACGGCGATTGGCGTTCTACCCCGGTGGCAGCCCGTCGCGATCCTCTCGGTCCTGGCCGTACTCGGCCTGCGCGACAAGATCATCTTCCTGGCCGCCCGCGGCGAGGTCTACGCTCCGCTGACGCTGGTGTTCCTGTTCTCCGGTGTCGACATCGTCGTCGGCGCAAAGGTGGTCTTCATGGTCATCTGGCTGGGCGCGGCGACGTCAAAGCTCAACAGGCACTTCCCGTTTGTGATTTCGACGATGCTGGCGAACAATCCCTTCATCCCGTCGGGGATTCTCAAGCGGTCGTTGTTCAGGCACTATCCGGATGACCTGCGGCCCAGTGCTTTATCGGGCTTCATCGCGCACTTCTCGACCGCGGTCGAAGGGCTGGTGCCGCTGGCGCTGTTGTTCTCACACGGCGGCTGGCCGACCGCCATCGCTGCGTTCGTGATGGTCGTGTTCCACCTGAACATCCTGCTGGCCTTCCCGATGGGAGTGCCGTTGGAGTGGAACGTCTTCATGATCTTCGGGGTGCTGTGGTTGTTCGTCGCGCACGCGCCGGTGGGGCTGTCCAGTGCCACCCACCCGCTGCCGATCGCGGTGCTGTTCGCCGTCGTCGCCGGCACCGTCGTCATCGGAAACCTGTTCCCGCGCAAGGTTTCCTTCCTGCCCGGCATGCGATACTACGCCGGCAACTGGGACACCACGGTGTGGTGCGTCAAGCCGTCGGCCGACGAGAAGATCCGCGTCGGCTCGCGCGCTCTCGGCCCGATGTACCACCTGCAGCTCGAGCGGTTGTACAAGAGCAAAGAAGAAACCCTGGTGCCGATTCACCTCGCCTTTGCGTTCCGCGGGATGAACACCCACGGCCGCGCGCTCTATACCCTGGTGCACCGCGCTCTGGCCGGGTACGACGAGGACGACTACAACCTGTGCGAGGGCGAAAACCTCTGCGCGATGGTTCTCGGCTGGAACTTCGGCGACGGGCACATGCACAACGAGTGCCTCATCGAGGCGCTACAGGAGCGGTGCGACTTCGAGCCGGGCGAGGTACGGGTGGTGATTCTCGACTCGCAGCCCATCCATCTCCAGCGACAGGAGTACCAGCTCGTCGACGCGGCGACGGGCGAGTTCGAGCGAGGCTACGTCAACGTCGCCGACATGGCCAACGCCCAGCCCTGGGCCGATGACATTCCGGTGCACGTCCAGAGCAGTGCCAGTGCCGTCAGCGATTCCTGATCCGGTGCACCACCACCACGACGACGACGGCCCCGGCCCCGGCCAGTGAGATCGTCACCGCGGGTTTTTTGACGAACTCGAGCACCCGGGCCTTCACATCGTCGGCCAGACGGCGGGGATTAGCACGCTCAGCCAGCGAGTCGACGGTGGCCGCCAGCTGGTTGCGGGCGACGTCGATCTCCTGCTTGATGGCATCGGGGTCCCGGTCCGCCACGTTTCTGTCCTCCAAGTCGGCTGGTGCACCTGACGAACTACCCTAGATCAGCTGGCATTGACCCCGGCGCTCCGGTGAACAGAAAGGGAACGAGTTGAGCGAGACCACGCGGCTGGCCCCCGGCGACAAGGCACCTGCATTCAACCTGCCCGACGCGGACGGCAAAAAGGTGTCGCTGGCCGACTACAAGCGACGCCGCGTCGTCGTCTACTTCTACCCGGCGGCCTCCACCCCGGGTTGCACCAAACAAGCCTGCGACTTTCGCGACAATCTTCACGACCTCAACGACGCCGGCCTCGACGTCGTCGGCATCTCCCCCGACAAGCCGGAGAAGCTGGCAAAGTTCCGTGACGCCGAAGGGCTGACGTTCCCGCTACTGTCCGATCCGGACCGCAAGGTGCTGTCGGCGTACGGCGCCTACGGGGAGAAGCAGATGTACGGCAAGACCGTCACGGGAGTCATCCGGTCCACGTTCGTCGTTGACGAAAATGGCAAGATCGCCGTCGCGCAGTACAACGTCAAGGCTGCACATACGACAACATTCATTCAGAAGATCATTAAGCAGGTGACGGCTTCCGACTAGTCGCCCCCACGGTTCCGCTCCTTTAGAGCGGCCTTTGCAAGCACCGCCGGTATCCCCGGCCATGCCGGTGGTGTCGTGAGCATGTGTCGAACCAATCAGCAGCGGGTAGCTTCGCTGCATTCATCACCGACGTAAGTGGTTGCCGGTCGAGAAGATAGCTACTCAGAGGGCCACATAGCGGTCGAGGCTGGTATTGCCGTTGTGCCAGAAGTACCGCGAGATGTCCTTGTCGTCATTGCGGGGTAGCCGGGGCGGCTTCGGTTGTTGCTTGGTGGTGTGAGTGGCCTGGGTGTCGATCCAGCCATCGGTTGATGGCGAGTTTGACGCGGTCTTCGATCAGGAACCAGAACAGCGCGTAGACCCATACCACGCAGGCCCAGCCCCAGCCCAGTGGCGTCATCAATGCACCGTAGACGGCGATCAGGGTCGCGATGGTTTGGGTTCCGATGACCGCGGCGAGCAGTATCCGTGCGGGTGCGGGACGGGACCAGAACGGGCCGCGGGTGCGGGTGACGAAGATGGTCAGGTGCCCGGAGACCGACAGTTTGAGGTAGATCAGGGTACGGATCAGGTCGTGGTCCAGACCGAAGACCTTGTCGGCGAGGGCGAACAGCAGAAAGGTTTCGGCCACCCCCATCAGACCCAGGGCGCTGGCCAGGGTGAGGACGCCGCGCATGTCCCAGGCGGCGGGTTTTGTGGCGCCGCGCACGTTGTCGTAGGCGATTGCCAGGATGGCACCGTCGTTAAGTAGCGCGAGGAACACGATCATGATCGCGGTGACCGGGAAGAAGTTCATGATCACGATTGCCAGGGTGATCAGCAGCAGCACGCGGATGGTTTCGGCGATGCGGTAGGTGGCGTAACTGGTCATCCGGGCGAAGATTTCGCGGGCCTGGTGGATCGCGGCCACGATGACCGACAATCCGGCGGCCAGCAGAACCACGTCGGCGGCGGCGCGGGCGGCGTCGGTAGCTCCGGCCACGGCGATTCCGGCGTCGGCCTGTTTGAGTGCGGGGGCATCGTTGACCCCGTCGCCGGTCATTCCGACGATGTGTCCGCGGGCTTGCAGCAGACGCACGATGCGGTACTTGTGTTCGGGGAACACTTGGGCGAACCCGTCAACGGCCTCGACCCGAGCGCCCAGGTCACCGTCCCCTTGGTGGGTGTCGAGTGCGGCTGCGTCGAGGATGTGATCACCCAGTCCGACCTGACGGGCGATTTCCTTGCCGATCGCGACCTGATCGCCGGTGACCATCTTGACGTCGATGCCCTGATCGCGTGCGGCCGTGATGGTTGCCGCCGAGTCGTCGCGGGGCGGGTCGGCCAACGCCAGCACCCCCAAGAGCCGCCACGGGCCGTCGGCGTCGGCGCGGGCAACCCCCAGCGACCGGTGGCCATGGGTGGCAAAGCGTTGCACGACCGCGTCGACTTCGGTTGCGGCTCCGTCCTGGTCGCACAGCGCGGCGATCACCTGCGGGGCGCCCTTGCTGACCCTGAACCGCTGCCCGTCGGAGGGGAGCAGGGTCGCTTCGGTGCGTTTGACGACCGGATCAAACGGAGCGAACTCCTGGACCTGGACCGCGGGAAGCCGCTCGACGAGGTCCAGGATGGCGACGTCGATCGGGTCATGGTCCTCGGCGCGTGAGGCCAGCGCCGCCGCCATAAGCAGTTGGTCGTCGGCAACACCAGGTGCAGCCCAGCGGGCAGCCACTGCGAGCCGGTTCTGGGTGAGGGTTCCGGTCTTGTCCGAACACAACACGTCGATGCCGCCCAGTTCCTCGACGGCGGGCAGATGGCTGACCACCGCCTGCTGATGCGCCAGCTTGCGCGCCCCGACCGCCATCGTCACAGACAACACCGCCGGCAACGCCACCGGAACCGAGGCGATGGTGACCACCAGCGCGAACTCCAGAGTCTGCAGCACTGGATTACCCCGGACCAGCGAGACCACCACGGTCAACGTCACCAACACCGCCGCGATCACGATGAGGTAGTTGCCGATCCGCAGCACCGCGCGCTGGAAATGGCTGACCGTGCCCGCACTCTCGACCAAGGCGGTGGTGCGCCCCATATACGACGACGCCCCGGTCGCATACACGACCGCGTCGCCCTCACCGCGCACCAGCACCGAACCTGAATACAGCGCGTCCCCGACACCGCGGGTCACCGCTAACGATTCCCCGGTCAGTGCCGACTGGTCGACCTCCAGCGACACGTCGTCGAGCACCCGCAAATCGGCGGGCACCATATCACCCAACCGGACCCGCACAACGTCCCCCGGGACCAACTCGCGCACCGCCACGCCAACCCAGCTCCCGTCGCGCAGCACTCGCGCCGTCGTCGCCAGCCGCTGCTTCAGCGCGGCGATTGCGCCCGCCGCCTGATGCTCCTCGGCGAAGGCCACCACCCCGTTCATCACCAACAACACCGCGATGATGACCGCGTCGGTCCAGTGGCCCACGAGCAGCGACAGCACCAGCGCAGCCTCGATCATCCACGGGATCGGCGACCAAAAATACCCCAAGAAGACCAGCACCGGGTTGCGGTGCTTCTCGGGGATCTCGTTGGGTCCGTACCGCGCCAACCGCGATTGCGCCTGCGCCGTTGTCAACCCCTGTGGTGAACTGTCCAGCTCTGTCAACGCGCGAGGCAGCGGCACCGCCGCCAAATCGACCGCATCACCCACCGAGCATTTCTCCTCCCTGTACCGTCCACGCCTCGACGGTCCGGAGCCCGGGTGGTGAGCACCGGCGCAGGCGGTCTTCCGAATCCTGTCTCCACGGTCGCACCAGAACCAGCTGCGGTAAAGCAGGTGCCGGTGCCAAAAGCTCGCCGTCGCGGGGGTTTACGGCCCCGTCCGGTCGGCCGTCGCGGCTCGGCTCAACCGGGTCCTCCGGCCTCGCCCTAGTGTTCAGATACCGTCCACACGGCCTTGCCGCGCAGCCCCTGGTGTCGACGAGGTCGCCGTCAACTTGACCCGGTGCAGGCACCTCAGGATCTTCGCGCCGTGGTCTCAGTGCTGGGTTTGGGCAATCCACTCGCGCGCCTGAGTGGCCTGCGCGGTCGGAAACGCGCGAAACTCCCCGGGCATCAGAAATCCGAATAGCTTGACTGCGTGTGTGATCCACTCGACATCGGTGACGACCGCGAAACGTTCCCAGCGCAGGAAGTGGCTGAAGCCCACCTTGGTGTCCTCCCACACAGCTCCCGGATCGATGCCGGCGAAATCCGGCGCGATCTCGTAGTAGATCCGCACCTTGTCGTGCCGGCTCAGCCTTTCCTCGATAGCCGGGATCAACACCGTTTCGTAATCGGCCTTCGTGACATGCCCATGGCATGCGAACGCCCCGATGTTGTCACCGAATCCTTCTAACGCGTCGATCATGGAATCCTCCCGAAATGACGTCGACTTTCAGGTGTTTCAACTTGTCCATGGTCTCCCGCCAGGCAAGTGACGTCACGGCCGGATACGCGTCGACAAGTCGCCTATGCATGAATGTTTCTTCCGCTGACTTTTCGGAAGGTCGCCTCGATGCCGAAAGACAATGCGACCATCGCGGCAAAGACGCTGACCGATCCGAGGCTGCTCTCGGCGACCAGCGCAGCCAACGCCGCGACGCACGCGGCGGCGGCCGCCGCCGAGATCCACGGGGCCGATCCCCGCCGTCGAGCCGTCTGGGCCTCGGCGAGGTTGACTGCGGCGAAGATGATGAGAAACCCGGCGCTGCCCATGGTGGAGATGCTGGCTAGGTCGAGCGCGTTGGCGAGGATGGCGGTGGCTGCCGCGGTGATCAGCAGCCCTTCTAGGGGCTGGTGCCAAATCGGTCGGTCGAGTTGCGCGGGCAGCTCGCGGGATTTTGCGATGGTGTAGGTCATCCGGGCCGAGCCGTAGACGGTGGCGTTTATCGCCGAAGCGGTCGACAGCATTGCCGCGACACCGATCATCGCGAACCCGGCAGCGCCCAGGGCGGGTCGAGCGGCTTCGGCCAGCGCATAGTCACGCGCGTTAACCAGCGTCGACAGCGGCATGACCCGACCGAGACTACGGCCACGGCGACATACAGCGCGATCACGAACAGCACCGAAATGTAGTAGGCCCGCGTGAGCACGCGGGCAGGGTCGGCGGTGTCCTCGGCAGCATTGGCGATCAATTCAAAGCCTTCATAGGCCAGGAAGATGATCATCCCGCCCGCGATCAGCGACACCGGAGCACTCCAGTGCGCGGGCGCGAGCCGGTCGCCGGATACTCCGGCCAACCCGACGGTCACGAACAGCACCAGGATCGCGATCTTGATTGCGACGATCACCCGTTCGGCGCGGGCGACGGTGGACGCGCCCGTGATGTTGACCACGGTGATCACCGCGATCGCTGCGGTAAGGAATACGTGCTTGTCCAAGGTGTGGGTGGACGCAGGCAGAAAACTCGCCGCGTAGCTGCCGAACGCCTGGGAATATAGAGCCAGCATCACGATGTAGCTCAGCCACAGCAGCACGTTAATCCCGCCGGAGAACAGGCCGGCGCCAAAAGTGCGGTTGAGGAAGGTCACCGTACCGCCGCGACTGGGGTAGGCCTTCGACAGACGCGCATATGAGCGCGCGGTCAGCAATGCCACCAGCCCGGCTAGCAGAAACGCCAACGGCGCACCACCCTTGGTGATCTGCACCGACAGACCGAGAACGGCGAAGATGCCGCCGCCGACCATGCCGCCGACGCCGATCGCGACGGCACCCCACAGCCCGACCGGACGCACCACCGCTGGCTTGGGTGCAGCCATGAGTGGCAGCCTAGTGTCGCCGGCCGGCGACCTAAAACCCGTACAAAATGACCAGTACAACGTCAAGGCCACCGGCCACGTCGCCAAGCTGCGCCGTGACTTGGACGTGTAACGCTCCCGCGACCGCAAGAATCTCGCAAGCAGTCTGAGGGAAACTGGCCCCGCGCGCTCCTGAATGGGAGACGCGAAAGGAACCTGCCATGAACATGCTGCACAGCGTGAAACGGGTCATTCAGCGATGAACGCGATGGACCCCGAGCAGTACATCCGCGACCTGGAGCGGCGGATCAGCCAGTCAAAGGGGGCCGTGCCCGGGCCGTCCGACGCGGAGTCTGACCCAGCGGTCGGCCCGCCGCCTGCTCCGCCGCCAACCCCGCCGCCTTCTCCGCCACCATCCCCGCCGACTTCCACGCCGCCATCCCCGCCTTCCGGCGCACCGTTGGGCACGCCATTCGGTGGACAATTCATTGGCCCGCAGACCGTACCGCGGGGTTTTCGAGGTCTCGCCAAGCTTGCGATCACGTCGCCAAGGCGGTTGGCGCTGATATGTGCGGTCCCGTTCGTGATCGCGATCGGGTTGTTCGTGGCTCATGACTCGGGCAACACCGTGCACGGAGACCTCATAGCGATGAACAGCGGCGCTAAGGAGACGATCGACTGCAACAACGGACACCTGAAGCTGGACGGCGACAACAACACCTACACCATCACCGGCCACTGTCAAAGGCTTGAGGTCTTCGGCGGCGCGAATCATGTCACTGTCGACAGCGCCGACATCATCAGCGTTTTGGGCGACGACAACACCGTGATCTACCACTCTGGCTCATCGACGATCAACAAGACTGGAAACAACAACGTCGTCACTCAGCGCAGCCGTTAAAGACGCGGCGGGTCTTCTAGCCGGAGCGGCATAAAATCGGACCGCGCGGTCCGTTTAGCGTGATATGACTGCGCCTGAGCGAATTACCGAACTAATGCATCGCAACCTTCAGCAGGTGTTCGGCCAGGGTGATCCGGTCCGCCGGCGCGCCGCGATCGAACAGCTCTACACCGACGACTGCGTGCTCTACGTTCCGGACGCCGTCCTGATCGGACGCGAGGCAGTGGACAAATTCGCCGGAGAACTACGGGCGACGCACCCGCGATTCGTGTACACGCCCCATGGCGA
>NZ_DATJYB010000614.1:0-9745 GCF_035499775.1 Mycobacterium sp.
ATGTCGTTTGTCATTGCAGCGCCGGAGCTGGTGCAGGGTGCGGCCCAGGATTTGGCGGGTATTGGTTCGTCGCTGGCTGACGCCGCGGCAACCGCGTCGGGCCCTACCACGGGGATCGCGGCTGCGGCTCAGGACGAGGTCTCGATCGCGATCGCTTCGCTGTTCGGTAAGTTCGGCCAGGAATTTCAGGCTCTGGGCGCGCAGGCGCAGGCGTTTCATACCCAGTTCGTCGGCTTGCTGAACGCGGGTGCCGGGGCCTACGTGAGCGCCGAGGCCGCCAATGCCGAGCAGGCGCTGCTGGGTGGGGTGGGTGCGGCGGCTGCGGCGCCGTTGCTGCCGGGTTTGAGCGGCTTCGGCGCCACTGTCGCCGCCCCGTACCAGGCGCTGGTCTCGACGACCCTCACCAATGCCCAGACGGTGTTCGGCGCCTCCCAGCAGGCCCTGGGCACGCTGTTCGGCGGTGTCTCCGCCGAGTTCGGCTTATTAACCACTAATCCCGGCGCGGCCCTGAACAACCTGGTGACCGCAGCGCAATCCGTGGCACTGATCGGCGCCCCCACCGATGTCTCGTCGGCCGTGACGCAACATACGCTTGGCGGTGACGCGACCGCGACGCCCGGCATTCTGTTCGACGGGCAACCGGTTCACATCAATGACATCCATTACCAGATCTGGCTGGGACTCCATGGTGCAGGTTTCACACCGGGGACCGGTCTGGAGGCCGCGTTGGTGGGGGCCGCTACTGATTTCGCTTCGTCACCGTTGAGCGGGGTGCTCATGGGCTTTGCCGGTCCGGTGGTCAGCCCCGCCGTGGCGCTGTTCAACGAAGGACACGCCATCTTGGCCGACCTCACCGGTGCCACTCCGCATCCGGTGGCCGACCTCGCTGCGCTTCTCGACACGCCCGCCACCGTCACCAACGCGTTCTTCAACGGCGCCACCCTCAACCTGGACCCGCTGGTGCCGGTCGTCAACCCGTTCATCAGTGCCGGCGACGACGGTGGCCAGACACTCACCGCCCTCAGCATCGCCTTCGGCGGGCTGTTCAGTCCCGGGCAGGTGGCTTTCGGTGCCAGCGGCCCGATGTATAACGGTGTCGGCGGCTCGGTCCTCAACTCCCTCGGCATGGATTTCACCTTCTCCTATCCCGACGACGACGCCGGCGCCACCATAGCTTTCCCCGGGCTCCCGGTGGGTCCGATCGGGGCCACAGCGAATCTGATAGACATTTTCGGGCAGGAATTGCAGGGCAACCTGATCACCAGCCCGGACGTTGGCGCATTCGGCCCCATCTAGGCTCGACGCAGGGACCAGGCTCGTTGCCCGGCATTGCCACCGCGACGCCTCCGCGCCGGGCCGACGCCGGTGCAGCCGGTGTCCAACGTGTCGGGGCCGGCCGTCGCGGGCGCACGGCGTAACTTCGAGTACTCGAACCGAACGCGTTCACGGAAGGTGGCCCGATGAGCAAGACCGCGCCCGAGCTGGGCGACGTCCAGGAAACAATGTTGATTCCGCTCTACGCCCGAGCCTGTGACGCTGCCTCAGGTCGTCCGGTGCTCGGTGACCGGCGGGCGCGCGAGATCGTCGACGGCATCGACTACGACTTCAGCCGGTTCGGCGGTTCGTCTTTGTCGGGCTCGGTGTACCGATCATCGATCTTTGACGGCTGGGTGGCTCGGTTCCTCCGCGAGCATGCCGATGCAACCGTCGTCGAACTCGGCACCGGGCTGAACACCAGATTCGACCGCCTCGACAACGGCCGAGTCCACTGGTTCGACCTGGACCTTCCCGACGCTATTGCTCTGCGCCGCCGGTTTTTCGGCGACAGTGAGCGGCGCAAAATGCTTGCCGGCTCGGTAGTCGACATCGAGTGGTTCGACGCGGTGGCCGCCTCCCCTCCGCCCTACCTGTTCCTCAGCGAAGCCGTCCTGATATATCTCAGCGGCGATGAGGTGCGTCGCGTTCTCACCCAGCTGGCCCACCGCTTCCCGGGTTCCCTGGTCGCATTTGACACCGCGGGCAAACGGATGGTCTCCAACCAGGATCGGAGCCGATCACTGGCGCAGGTCAATGCTCGGCTGCAATGGATCTGCGACGACCCGCGCGACATCGAGCGCTGGGGCCTCGAACTGCTCGACACCCGAACGCTGGCGACCCCACAACCCGACATCGCCAAAACCTGGCCACCGCAACGCCGCTACGGTATGCCGGTGCTGGCGCGCCTGGCGCCGCCGATCGTCAACACCTACAAGTTCAACCTGTTCAGAGTCGCGTCACCTCAGTGATCCCTTGCTGCTCGTGCGGGCCCTTCGAGGGAAAGGATTGCGGGCTAACGCGTTTCGTACCGCAATGTCGGATTGCGCCGTGGGCGGATGCTAGCGCTCATCGTGACGCTGTCGGGGATGGCGGTTGTCGAGTCGCTCAACGTCCTCAACTTCGGGGTCACCTCCGCAATCGTTTATGACAGTCGGCTGCACCGCCGTTCCCCGCTGCCCGGTGGGCTGAGCTTTATCGCGGGCCTGTTCATGGCGACCCTCGCCGTCGGCATCGCCGTCGTGCTGGGTGTTGCCTTCTTTACCGAGTTGACAGCTTTCAAACTGACCCCGGCGGAGCGCTATCGTGGCGAGTTGGTGGTTGGTGCGCTTCTCATCTGGGTGGCGTGCTACCCGTCTGGGGCACGAAAAGTACTGCCGGGGAAGGCATTTAACGTCATACGACATCGTCCGTGGGTGCTTGGCTGCGCCGGTGCGGCACTCGGCTTCGGCCAGGCAGCGACTGACGTCATGTACCTGGCCGCTCTTGCGATGCTCAGCGCCTTCCATCCGCGACCGTCGATCTGGCCGCTGATCGTGGTTGCATACTGCATCATCGAGCTGTTGCCGCCCCTGCTTGTGCTCTTCCTGGCGACCCGGCGAGCGGCAAGAGCGCGGCGTATCCAACGTGGCCTCGTGCGTGTCATCACCCGCTCTGGCCCACTTTGGGTCCGTGCACTGTGCCTGGCAACCGGAGCTGCGCTCGTCGTCGATGCATTGCTCCACAGCCGCAGCCTCTGGTGAATCGCCTCCGGCTGGTCAGGGGAGCGGCCCCCTACGTTGAGCCGGACGCGGCGATGGTGGGGTCGCGCCGTAGTTGCCAGCCGCGGGCGCGCAGGCGCTCTTCCCAGAATCGGGCATAGGTGCCACCCGCGGTGACCAGCAAGTCATGGCGTCCACGCTCGGTGATTCGACCGTTGTCGAGAACGAGGATTTGGTCGGCATCCATCACCGTCGAAAGTCGATGTGCGACAACGACAACGGTGCGGTCTCGGGCCAATTCATAGATGGCGCCGGCCACGGCGGCCTCGTTGACGGCGTCAAGCGCGGCAGTGGCTTCGTCCAGCAGAACGACAGGCGCGACCTTGAGCAACGCGCGGGCAACGGCGACACGCTGCCTTTCCCCACCGGACAGTGCCGATCCGGCCTCGCCGACCCGGGTGTCCCAGCCGTCGGGCATACGGTCGATCACCTCATCAAGGCGGGCAATGGACGCGACGCGACGCAGCTCAGTTTCTCCCGCGGCGGGATCGGCCATCCGCAGGTTGTCGGCGATGGTGCCGTCGAAGAGGTAAGCGTCGTCGAAAACTTGCGCGGTCAGGTGCGCGACTCTGCTGGTGCCGAGTTCCCGCACGTCGTGGCCGCCGAGCAAGATGCTGCCGTCGTCGACATCGAAGAAGCGGGCGATCAACCTGAGCAGGGTGGTTTTTCCGGCACCGGATGGGCCGACGATCGCGGTGAGGCTGCCACTCGGGATGACGGCGTCGACGCCTTTGATGACCTCGTTGCTGTCGTCGTAACCGAAACGCACACCACGCAATTGGATGTCGGCTCGTACCGGTGCCACATCCCGATCGGGTTCCGGAAGTGGTGGCACCGCCAGCAGCTCGCGCACTCGGACGATCGCGTCGGCGGTGACTTGAACGTGGCCGGCGAGGTCGCCCAGCTGAGAGATCGGATCGATCATGCGCAAGGTGATGATCAGCAGACCGATCATCGTGGATAGCGCGAGGTCGCCGCGCAGCGTCAAGACGACGGCGAACGCGATGATCGTCGTGACGACCAGTTGCATCGTGCCGAAGCATCCGATCAGACCCCATGCCCCGCGGATGGTGAGCCGGGATTGGGAGTGTTGTTGGCGGGTAAGGGATTCTTCGAGTGTGCCGAGCTCGTGGTGGGTCAGGACGCCGTAGGCACGCAGCGTCGGTTGCAGACGGGCGTATTCGACAATCCGCGACGCGGTGGCGCCAATGTCGTGGTCGTACTGGGCATCGTTGCGGTGCACGATGCCCATGTAGATCCGCAGTGATAGTGCGCAGAGCAAGGAACCCAGGGTCAATGCGATCCCGATACGCCAGTCGCTCAGATAACTGCCGATTATCAGGGTGGCCGGTGCGCTCAAGCCGACGATCACATACCGGAGCAAGTGCGCCGGAAAGTCCGCGACGTCGACGGCGTCTTTGGTGACCAGACGCCCGACGGGTCCCGTGCGGTCAGGACCAAACCAGCCGAGGGGCAGCGAGGCCAGATGATTACCGATCCGGGTGTGAAAACTGATCAGCACATCCGTGCCGACCAGATAACCCAGTGAGGTGCTCCAGGCCAGCAATCCATGATGGACGGCTACCGTGATGGCGATCGCGGCGATCCACAGCCATAGCTGACCCCAGTGCGTGGGTCGGTCGATAAGAGCGCCGAGAAGGGGAACGACAAACAGGAATCCGAGGCCCTGCAGCACTCCTTGTGCGCCGAGTAGGACAAGCATCGCGCGCAGATGTCGGCGGCCACGATCATCGAGCAGCTGCAGCAGGTAGCGGATGATGGTGCTCACCGCCCCACCTCCAGCCGCTGGGCGACGCCGCTTTCGGTGTTCCGTTCCTGCTGCCACAGCCGTGCGTACATGCCGTTGTTCTTCAACAGCTCGGTGTGGTTACCGCATTCGGCGATCCGGCCGCCATCGAGTACGACGATGGTGTCGGCGCCTCGTATCGTGTTGAGCCGGTGAGCGATCACCAACACCGTCTTGCCCCGCGCGACCTCGCTGAGCGCCTCTTGGATGCGAGCCTCGTTTTCCGGGTCGGCGCTCGCGGTGGCCTCGTCGAGAACCAGGATGGGACGATCGGCGAGGATCGCCCGGGCGATGCACACGCGTTGACGTTCGCCCGCCGAAAGCACCGCGTCCTTGCTGACCACGGAATCGAGTCCGCGGGGCAGCTTCTCGATCCTCGACAGAATCTGGGCCTTGCCGACGGCATCGCGCACGGCCACGTCGTCGGCGTCGGGACGGCCGAGACGGATGTTGTCGCGAATGCTCATGTCAGACAACAGGTGTGAGTCTTGGAACACAAACGCGACGTGCTGATATAACTCTGCGGGGTCGATTCGGCGCAGATCTACTCCGTACAGTTCGACCGAACCTTCGCACGGATCGTCGAACCGGGGAAGCAGCTTCGCCAGGGTGGACTTTCCGGAGCCGGAAGGACCGACCAACGCGGTGATGGTTCCCCGATCAAGGGCAATATCGATCCCGGTGAGCGCGACCGTGTCACCGTAGGTGACGCGCACGCCGCGCATCCGAACCACCGGCCCGGCGGTGGTGGGATCGAGCTCGACCGGTTCATCCGGCGTCGGAAGCTCCGGAGTAGCCAGCAATTCCCGGATGCCCCGGTACACCTTCAGAGCGGTGACCAATGGGTGCACCGACATCAGCAGGGTCATCCATCCGGAAGTGATAACGGTGCCGAACACCAGGAATGCGATGAAGTTCACCAGTGGAAGATCACCGTTGGCGGTGAGAATCCCTCCGGTCGTTGCGACGGCGAGGAGAATGCTCGGCGGCGACAGGAGTATCTCGGCGGTGACGCTTGCGGCGCTCGTAGATTTGGCCCAGTCGAGGAAGAAGTGCGCGAAAGCTCGGGACACTTCCCGGAAACGGCGACTCGCTGTGCCCGGCGTGCCGAAAGCCTTCACGACACCGATGCCGTTCACGAATTCCACCGCCGCGCCGTTGAGGCGCGCCAACCACTCCATGAACTCCGGATACTTGGTCTCCGCGCCGGCCATCGCGCGTTGGTACATGGCCATCCCGGCCAACACGGGGAGCAGCGTCGCCAACGCCATCCGCCAGTCCAGGGCAAACAGATAGAAGAACGCGACGAGCGGCGGCACCGCGGCCGCGCTGAGCTCCACGATCGAGTGCGCGATGAGCCGATGCAGCGCTGCGACGTCATCTTCCACGGCCGTCTTGACGATGCCGGAGTTGCGATCATTGAACCAGCTCAGCGGGACCCTGCTGAGTTTGACCAGGAGTTCACGGCGGATCCGAAACGACACCTGGATGTCAGCCAGATGGGTCATCACGCCGGCGGCCAAGACACCCGATTGTTTGACTGCCAGCGCGACGAGCGCCACGACGATGATCGGCCAGACGTTGTTGTTGCCCGCCAACAGTCGTTTGGTTACTTCCACGACTGCAACCAGCGGCGCCATGCCGGCCAGCGAGCTGACGGCTGACAGCAGAGCACACGCGACAAGAGTCGTCCGAGCTGATTTAAGGATCGCCGGCGCCGACCCGGGTCTTGCTGCCATGTGTGGTCGCACGCTTACCTCCATCGCAACCCTCCTGCTGCGGGCCAACCTCGTAATCATGCTCTAGGTGATGGCTGGTAGCGCGGTCGCACGCAACTGCCGCAAGCCGGCAGCTGGCCGGCTCACCTGCAAAGCTTTCGCAGGATTCTTGCGAATCACTTGCGACAAGTCAGCACGCCGTCTTACGGTCAAGGTGGCGGGTGCCGAGCCGCCCGCCAGCATCGATGGGGCGAGACGAAAGCTGGGCGGCTGCCATGAGCGTTGCACGTGTTCGCCAGGAGCCCGGCCACTCGACCCGCCGCCGATATCTGATCGCGCCCGGCTGACCGGTGACCGCGCCGGTCTGGATGGCGTCCCCGCCGGAGGTTCACTCGGCGTTGCTGAGCAGCGGGCCGGGACCGGGCCCGTCGCTGGCTGCGGCGGCGGCGTGGAATTCGTTGAGCGCCGCATACGCCGAGGTGGCCGATGACCTTTCGGCGCTGGTGGCGGCGGTGCAGGCCGGAGCGTGGGAGGGCCCCAGCGCCGAGTCGTATGTGGCCGCCCATGCGCCGTATGTCGCTTGGCTAGCCCAGGCGGCCGCGAACGCCGCCGCCACGGCCGCACAACAGGAGACCACCGCCGTCGCGTACACCACGGCGCTGGCCGCCATGCCCACCCTGGGCGAGCTGGGCGCCAACCACGCCACCCACGCGGTGTTGCTGGCGACGAATTTCTTTGGGATCAACACCATCCCGATCGCACTCAACGAGGCCGACTACGTGCGGATGTGGGTTCAGGCCGCCACCACCATGAGCACCTACCAAGCGGTCTCGGCGCAGGCCGTGGCAACGGTACCAAGCACCCCACCGGCACCCCCCGTACTGAAATCCGCCGCCACCGACCCCTCCCCGACCAACATCCTCACTGACTGGGAAAACTTCGTCCAAAACGTGACAGATAAGCTGTTCGGCGTCCAGAGCCCGCCCTACCTCCTCCCGGCGCTGATGGCGTTCCTTGAGGATCCTTCCCCGGCGCTCCTTGGTCCACTGCTGTTTGCGCTGGCCTTCGAGGGTGCCTTCGACACCCTGTTCTTCTCCCCCGCGGCGCTCTTGGGCGCGCCGTTCCTGCCGTTCGTCGGCCTGGCCGGCCTGGCCGGACTTGCGGGTTTGGCCGGACTCGCGGGCTTACCCCGGCTGGGACAGGTGCCCGACATCGCCGGCCAGATTCCGGAATCCCCGCCGACCCAGCTGCAGCCGGCCGCGGGCATCGTACCGGCGCTCGCGACACCTGGGCCAGCCACGTCGGCCGCCACCGGTGGGTCGACGCCCGCATCTTTGCCCGGGTCCGCATCAGCAGCGCCATCGACACCGGCGGCCGCCACAGCCACTTTCGGCTATCTGGTGTCCGGCGGCGGACCCGACGAAGGGGAAGGCCCGACACTGATCGGCCGTGGCAAGATCAAGGCGCCGTCGGCGGACATCGTCGCGGCGGCCGCAGCCCCGTCACGGGCATCGACGCAGCAGCGGTCGCGGCGACGCCGACGGACCGAGATGAGGGACTACGGCGACGAATACGTCGACATCGACTCCGAACTGGACGCTCCCCACCCCGCAACAGCCGCCTCAAACCGGGGCGCCGAGGCGGTGGGATTCAGCGGGACGGTGTCCACGACCCACGCGATCCGCCCCGAAGGATTGATCGCGCTGGCCGACGGCTTCGGTGACGGACCGAGCGCGCCGAGGCTGCCACAAACCTGGGGCAGCGACCCCGGCGAAGAATCGCCGCGTGATGACCGACCGTAAGTTACGTGCGCTGGGTTTGGCGCTACCGTAACTGTTTGAGAATCCGGACACGCCGAGACAGGTCCGGCGATTGACGCAAGGGGGCCAGCGTGTCACTTCCCGCCGATCCGTACGCGCAGTCTGCGGAATTCTACGAAGTAATGGCGATCCCGCACTGGGATATGAAGCGAGAGGTGCTGGTATCCGCGCTGACGGCTTGTGGGGCAGTGACGGAGCCGGTGCTCGATATCGGAGCAGGGACCGGGCTTTCGACGACGACCATCGCCGACACCATCCCTGATGTCGCGATCCACGCCGTCGAACCGTCAGCGGCAATGCGCGCCGCGCTGGTTTCACGGATCCTGGGTCGCGGTGACCTGGTTGACCGAGTCACCGTGCACCCAGTTAACGTCGAGGAGGTCCACCTCCCGGATCGTGTCGGGGCCGCGGTACTGATGGGTGTCATTGGATTCCTTGATCGCCAAGCGCGGCAACGCTTTTGGGAGAATTTGCGGCCCCGGATCGCGCCCGGGACGCCGGTGGTCGTCGAGGTCATGGCGATCGATCAACCCATGCCATTGCCCGAGATGACGATCGCCCAACAGCGTATCGGCACCCGCCAGAACGAAGTGCGTATATCTGGTCAACCCGTCGACAGCGACGCGGAGCGCTGGACGATGCGCTACCTGGTGCGGGAAGGCGACACGGTCATCAGGGAATTCACCGCCGAATACACCTGGCACACCGTCGGGCTCGCCGAACTCGCCCGGGAAGCTGAAGCGCATGACATGACGTTTGAGCAACTGCACCCCATCATCGGTGTGCTGCGCCCGCGTTGAATGCGAGGCGGGCGACGGTGTGAGCGGCCTAAGGTCAGCGACCTAAGCCCTGTTTGTACCCAACACGGCAAATCGCGACACCGTCTGGCAGCGCGATCGCGCGAAACCGCCGTGCGCCGCCAACCGGCTGGCTCACCTGCAAAAAATCCGCGGAACTCCTACCAGGTCGCGTGCGACTAATAGGTATGCCGGTTTCCGTCGCGGCGGTCAGTGCCCGAGCCGCGCGCCGGTATCGATAGAACGAGAAGAAAGCTGCGAGGGTGCCATGACGTTGCAGGTGTTCGCCAGGAGCCCGGTTATCGGGCCGGCTCCCGGTGCCTGCTGTCCGACCGCGCCCGGCTGACAGTGACCGCGCCGGTCTGGATGGCGTCCCCGCCGGAGGTTCACTCGGCGTTGCTGAGCAGCGGGCCGGGACCTGGCCCGTCGCTGGCCGCGGCGGCGGCGTGGAATTCGTTGAGCGCCGCATACGCCGAGGTGGCCGAAGACCTTTCGGCGCTGGTGGCGGCGGCGCAGGCCGGAGCGTGGG